>JAKQEZ010000375.1 GCA_029558435.1 Bacteroidota bacterium | reverse complement strand
GCAATGTTTTTTTTGATTTATTTTTAAAATTATTCAATTACAGCGCTTATTCCTCTGTCTAACAATGCTGTACACATTAATTCTAATTGCTCATATTTTCCACGTTTCACTTGGCACTTACCATTGTAGTGGATAATCATGGTGCATTGTTCGGCTTGATGGGGATTGTGATCGCAAACTTTAACCAACGATTCTATCACAAAATCAAACGTGTTGACATCGTCGTTGTAAACAATTAAATCGTATTGCTCAACAATCTTCTCAAGAACTGCTGCTTCTTCTTGAACCTGTGTGTTATTCATTGTTTTGTTCATTTTCAATTTCATTTCTTTTATCCGAAAAGTTGAAACCAAATAGCGAAGCCATTTTTTGAATTACTTCAATGTCATCTTGCGCTACATCAAAGATACGAATTTCCAATTGCTCATCCAATAATTCAAATTCTTTTCTGTAGGGCTGTTTGATCAACCAATCATTAAAATCTCCAGGTATCGTACGTTGATTGATTGAAATAGTTACTTTTTCTAAACGATTTTTTTCGTAAAGAGCTTTATTTAAATGAACTGTATCCATCACATTGGCAAACGCACTTATTCGAGGAGTTAAGCCTTCAGCCGGATAATAGTCAGAAATTATGTGTTTGCTCTGCTTATCGTAATAGAAATTTCCTTTTGCATTGTAACGGTTCAATTCTTCTTTTGGATAATCATCGTACGTTTTTTTAGAAACAAATTGTACAAATGTTTGAGCATCGGCTAAACTGCGTACAATCTTGTATGATTCATCAAAAACTGATTTTTCTTCCACCACGTCCTCACCAATTGAGTTTGAATTATCAATGGTTGTTTGAGAACTTGTAGGAGTTCCTTCTGCAATCAATTTTAAGGCTTTACCGATAGAAATGCGTTCGTTGTTGTAATAGGCCGTAACAAATGCATCTTTTACGGTGTTTTTGATTTTAGTTTGTGAATCAACTGCTGCATTCAAATTATCAAACAAACCAACATTGTAACGTATTTGTCCGTTTCCTAGTCGGTATGTATAAAGTGGATTCAAATGGTACAATTTATCGATAGATGCAGGTTTGTTAAACACTCCTACTTGCACCGTAAAGTAAACTTTTTTCTGATCAAATTGTTCTATTGCAGTTGCTTTTGCAGCTCCAGGTGCTTTGTTGTAGTTATATTCTGGAACTTTTTTTAATGTTTTTGTTGTGTCGTCAATACCAAGATTTTGCGCAATGTTGGTTGCAACTTCTATCTGTATTTGTTGCGGATTATTGCCCACACATTGTCCTGATTCTTCTAATTTTCGAGCTTCAAAAAATGGGATGCGTTTTCCATCGCAATACGCCACTACAAAAGCATCGTTGTAACCAAATGTTCTAATTTTTTCGCGTGCTTCTACCACAGAATTAGCATTGTTGAAATAACCAGCCATGTAGCGCACAATATTGGAATTCTCCAATTTTTCACCAGTCACAGGTGTAAATTCTTTGAAATGTCCCTCTGGCAACGCTTTTGCAAATGCACCTACTTGAACACGGTAAACCAAACCTTTCGGTGAAAGAACATCAACTGGAATGGCTTTGGTAGTTGCTACCAGTGGAGTAGTGGGGTTGTAATCAATTCCGTTGGCAGAAATTGGAATCAAAGCAGTGGCAACCAATGATTTTTTGATTGGATTGATGCCGCGTGCAACTAAATTCTGAAATTTCATAGCTTCTGTAGTTTCAGTGGGTAAATAACTATTAGCTTCGTTATTGATGTGAGCAATTTTAGTTTCGAGTTCACTCAAAGATAAGGAGATATTGGCAATAGTGTCAATTATAGCACGTTTTTCTTGTTCCAAAGTTGTTTTTTCTGAGCGAGTATCCGAAATTTCTTGTTCACGAATATGTGCAAGTTGTTGTTGAGCTTGTGTTAATTGTTCACTCTTTACGGCATGTTGTTCTACCAACTGATTTTGTTGAGCTATTTTGATGGCATAGTGCTCATAATTTTCACTTGATGCAATTTGTCGTTCTTCATTATAGGTTAAAACAACGTTGTTATGAGCCAAATCAATGGGTTTTTCTAACGGTTGGTTTAAACTCAATTGTGCATCAATAAATGCTAATTCTTGACGTAACAATTGTTGTTGTGTATCAATGGCGCTAATTTCTGTTGCTAGCTGTGCTTTTTCTTTTGATTTTTTGGCAGCAAACAAAGCAGTTTGTTTTTCACTTCTTAGGTTTTCTAACTCACCGATTTCAATTGTAAATCGACGTTTTTTATCCTGCAATGTTTCTTCAGAATAGATTCTTGAACCTTCGTTGTTTTCAGCAATTTGTTGGTTTTCTTTCAATTCGTTGGCTTGCTCCAAATATGCTAAATGCGTTTGGTTTTGCTCTAACAATTGGCGTAAGAGCAGTTCTTGCCCAACAACTGATTTTTCTTTTGCTAATTGATTTTTAAGGGCTGCTTGTTTTTGTTCGTATTGCAATTGAACTGCATTTTTGTTTCCTGTTTCAGATAAGGCATCAATTTGTTGCTGATAAATTTGATTGCTTTGATTGATTGCTACAATGCGGTTTTCAGCCTCTTCTTTTTGAATAGTTGCAATTTGTTGTTGAACGGCTTTTCGTTCTTTTTTACTCAATTCAGTTGCATTCAATTGCGCTGTTAAACTGTCAATTTTTGAAAGAGTTGGTTGAGTTTCCTCTACTTTTTCAATTGCTAATTCTTGCGTTGGAATAGTATCTTGTTTTTCAATGGATGAAAGATTATTGTTTTCAACTTCATTATTTGTAGGGTTTTCTACAATAGTTTTTGCTGTATCGATGTTTGTAGATGTTTGTTCAATCGTTTTCTGTTCAGCTACATTTTCTACTTCTTCTGGTTTCTCAAAAGCAATTTGTTGCTGTTGCAAATCTTCAATTTGTGCTTCTAACTGTTGAATTCGGTTGTCAATGCGTTTATTCTCTTGTTCAACGGCTTGTTGATGTGCCGCTTTGTCTTCTTTTTTGGCAGTGCTATGGTTGATTTGAGCACGATAATTGGTTAAACGAACAATGTTTTCTTCAATAGCATCAATTGAATTGGATTGCGATTCAAAATCAGCTTGGATGTCACCATTATATGTTTTTTGTAATTCACCAACAATAATAGCTGGAGTTTTTACGACTTTTTCAACTGTTGGTTGTGCTTGCTCATTTGTATTGGTTGTTTTGTTTTCTACTTTTTGTTGGTTATTTACAACTTCATTGTTTTGACTAAGTTCATTGTTTGATGCATTGGTTTCATTGGTCGTTTGTTTGGCTTGTTCTGCTTTAGCTAATTCTTCTTGTTTTTGCAGTGCAATTTGTTGTTCCAACGAAGTTTTTTGTTGTTTCAACTCGTTGATACGTGCATCAATGCGTTTATTTTCTTGTTCCAATGCGCTTTTGTAATTGGCATTATTGACAGCTTCATTGGAAGGTTGATTGATTTGTGCACGATAAGCCGCTAAACGGTCAATTGTTTGCGTGGTTTCTTCCACCGATTGAGGCGATGAAGCTAAATCATTTTTAAGATTTCCATTGTAGGCTGCTTGCCATTTTTCAATTACCTGTTGAGCAGTTGGCGCTGGCTGTTCTGTTGTTACATTGGTTTCGTTTGCTGTTTGTTTAGCTTGTTCTGCTTTAGCTAATTCTTCTTGTTTTTGCAGTGCAATTTGTTGTTCCAACGAAGTTTTTTGTTGTTTCAACTCGTTGATACGCGCATCAATGCGATTATTTTCTTGTTCCAATGCGCTTTTGTAATAGGCATTGTTGGTAGCTTCATTGGAAGGTTGATTGATTTGCGCACGATAAGCAGCTAAACGGTCAATGGTTTGCGTGGTTTCTTCCACCGATTGAGGCAATGAAGCTAAATCATTTTTTAGTTCACCGTTGTATGTCTCTTGCCATTTTTCAATTAATTGTTGAGCTGTTGGCGCTGGCTGTTCTGTTGTTGTGTTGGTTTCGTTTGTCGTTTGTTTGACTTGCTCTGCTTTAGCTAATTCTTCTTGTTTTTGTTGTGCAATTTGTTGTTTTTCAAATTCTTCTTTTTCATTTTTTAGCAACATTGCAACTTCATCCGACTTGTTTTCGATGGAAAGCAATTTAGCATCAATTGAAGTGTTGTTTGGATGTGTTTTTTTGAACGATGTAAGTGCTGCAGTTTGTTTGTTCAGTTCTTTTTGCAATTGCTCTAAATTGGCAATGTTGGTTGTAGCATCCAAAGAACCTTGCAACTCTATCATAGATTTTTGATAAGCATCATCGGCAGTTTGAGCAATGGCGTCAATTTCGGCTTGTGTTTTTTGTTCTTTTGAAGCGATTAACTCTTGGTCTTTAATTTTTTCAATTTCTTTTACGCGACCAGCAATGGCTGTTTTTGAAGCTGTTATTTGATTATCGAGTAGTTGTAGTTTTGACTGCAATACTTTTTTCTCAGTTGTTTGTGCCAATTGCTCTTTGGTTGTAGCCGTTTCATCCAATAATCGGTTGATTAACTCGTGATCGTTTTGGTTCAATTGCTCCAATTTTTCTTTTTCACTTAACGTTGTATTTTGTTGAATTGCTGTTTGATTTTCAAAATACGATGGACTTACTTGTGCAATAATGTCGTTGATGTTTAACTTCTCAATTTCTTTTTGAACGTTTGTAGCCAATGCATTTTCTACAATTTTTTTGTCTTGTTCAAGTTCAAGAAGTGTTTTTTCAATTTTTTCTTTTTGTACTAAAATGCTATCGGTTTGTTCTTTTGTTTGCAATTCAGCCAAATAATCGGTGAGCGCTTTTTGTTGTTGAGTGTTTAAATCGTTGAGTTGTTTTTGGCGTTCATAATCGCTTAAATTTTCGTTGGCATAAATTGCTTCTGTTTGTGCATTGTATTGTTCAATGGCATTGTCGGCAAACGTTTTTGTAATAGTGGTTTTGTTGTTTTTTAACTCAGCCAATGAATTTTCTGCATAACTGCGCAAAGTATTGATTTTACTATTATTGGCATTTGTTTTTGCTTGTGCAATTTCTTCTTTGCTGACTTCTTTTCCGTTATAGGACGTAATTTCACTTGCTATTCCAATAACTTGTTCGTGCTTGGTTTTTTCTTCTTTTTTCTCACCAATTTGAGTTCTAATTTTTTCTAATGAACTTTTAGCATCGTTTAATTCAAATGTTTTGGCATCAATTTCATCTTGAATGGGCGCCTTTTGTTTTTCTTTTGCTGCATCTTTTTGAGCAGTTAAATCAGAAATGGATTTTTCAATTACTGCAATATTTTCTGCAGTAGAAGCTTCCAATGCATTCAATTGCTTCAATTTTTCATCCAAAGCCATTTGTTGTTGTGCCAATTCTTCGGTGATGGATGAATTGTTGGTTCTAACAGTAGAAAGTAAAAAATCTTTGTTATCGCTCAAAATTTTTGAGGCATCTTTTAAATTGTTTTGCGCCAGCGCAGCTTTGTATTGTTCGTTTACTTGTTGCAACTGCTTCACATTGATACGATCTCCCGAAATGGATTGATTGCCCAATTGCGCACTCACTTTCTGTGTTTCTTCAATTTTTTCTAATAATTGATCGCGTTGTTCAAATGCTTCTTGCACATTCTCAAGGATGGCTGTTTTTCGTTGCACATTGTCCGCATTATCGGCTTCAATAATTTGACGTTTTATGGTTGCATCTGTTTGTTCAATTTGAGCGTACAATTGAGCTACAACTCCGTTGGTTGCAGTTTCTATTTTTTTGTCAGCTTGATTGGAATTGCTGGCATCGTTAATTTTACTGTCTAATAATTGGGCAACTTCGTTTGGAGTTCTATTACCCAAGCCGATTTCACCAATTTTTCGTTGTAAATCCAACTGGGCGTTTAATTCTTCTTGGTTAAATTGATCTTCGTTGACATTCAAATTGGCACGTTCTTTCAAAACCTGCGATACGATGCTTTGTGCATCTTCTATTTGTTCGTCAAATAAATTGATGATTTTAATTTGCTCTTGCCCATTTACAACCAAATGCTCCATTTTTTGCTTCAATGGGCGTAATTCTTTTAAAAATGGAATATCCACTTCCAAGTTAAACTCTTCGTTGGAGCCGTTGACAGTAATTTTGTAGTTGTATTTTCCACCTTTGGGGAATACAATTAAATAGGAATTTTTTTCTTGCGATTTAAAAACACCAATTTGTTTTCCGCTTCCTTTATCCGTAACAACGCAAGTCATTTGAGGATTGTCGGGCAAAACACTCGATTGGAAAGCACCTTTTACGATGGCTATTTGAATCGGAATTCTATCAACACCTACTTTATAAACAACAATATTTCCATCTTTTGATTGACGGGTGGATGAGAAATACGCATTTTTATAATCGTTGTCAACAATGTATAGCATATCGTCATCGGGTGAACTGATAGCAAAATCTATGTTGGCTACGTTACTATACGAATTATTGTCGGCATCATATCTTGCCTTGAAAATATCGTATCCACCCATTGAGTTATGACCTTTGGATGAAAAATACAAATCTCTTCCATTGGGATGCATGAACGGGAAATTTTCATCATAAGGTGTGTTCACTTCGTTGTTTAATTTTTGAGGCAAACCAAATTTTCCACCGGGCAGTTTTCGTGCAACATAAATATCCAAGTTATCACCTTCACCATAACTTGCAAAATAAACATTCTCCATATTGGGTAAAATGCAAATCACAGGCGTATGGTTGAATTTCTTATCGTTTTTTGTTTGAAAATTGGTGGCTGTAATCAGTGTTCCTCCAATGTCAGATAAGTCATACAAACGGAAAAAATCATTTTGATTGATTTCTGTTTTCTTTTTTACAACTATGTCGGTGATGGTGCTGATTAATTGTTTACCATTTGCACACATTTCGATATTGCGTTGTGCATCTTTTGAATAGGTAGCCTTGGTGCCTGCCAATTGCAAATAGCTTTTGTATTCAGTTATTGCTTCGTTGAATTGATAGTTCAGATGGTAAGCTTTCCCTAAAAAATAATGCGGTTCGGCAGTGTTTACAGGATTTTTAACGGCATAGGTTAAATAACGTAAGGCATCTTGTTTGTTATTGGAATTGTACAATAAACAAGCTCCGTATTTGTAACTGTATTCGTAATCACGAGGTTGCAATGAAAGTAAACGCAAATAGAGTGGAGTGGCTTCAACAAACTGATTGTTTACGAAAAAAGCATCTGCTTTTGCTTTCATTTCAGCTTCGGTTTGCGCCGATGAAACAAAAACAATTAAAAGTGTAAAAACAAAAAGTATACTATGTTTTATAATCAGCACTTTATCCGTTTGTATTTAAAGTTTTATTGCAACATACTCTTATACGCTTATTTCTTAAAAAGGTTCATTTTACTTTCATTTCCATCTAAAAGACGTTTAATATTTTTTCGATGGGCAATAATAACAACAGCTGCAAGCACAATTGAAAATGCTTTTAACCAAATGGAATTGGATTGAAAAACAAAAATTGTAACAATAGGAAACGTTGCCGATGCACAAATTGCTCCCAATGAAACGTATTTTGATGCAATGAAAACAATTAAAAATACAATAATGCAAATCAACGCAGCAATTGGCAATACTCCAATAATGACTCCCAAAGATGTTGCAACGCCTTTACCACCTTTGAAACCTGCATAGATGGGAAAAACATGTCCCAACACCGCTAAAAATGAACAAGTAATTTGCACCAACGCCAATTTGTCGGGGTTTAAGTTTTCATCGATAAACAAATAGGGTAGAAACGAAGCAATAAATCCTTTGAGAATATCAACGGTTAACACAAAAATTCCCGCTTTTTTCCCCAACACCCGAAACGTATTGGTGGCTCCAGCGTTTTTACTTCCGTGTTCTCTTACATCTACACCGTATTTAATTTTTCCAACCCAAATAGCAGTTGGAATAGAACCTATTAAATAAGCGATTAATCCAAAATATATAAATTCCATTAGTTGCCAAATAAATTATAGAACACTGTTTTTAAACCACCGCGTCCAATTTGATATGTAAAGTTTTTCTTTTTACGTTTGTCTTCTTTTAATGCAGCTATTTCAGTTGAAAGTTCTGTATCTCCAGTCATAATATCCATCATTCCTTCTTTTTTACCCATTGAATAGTTGAAGAAATAATCTTTACCTCCTGGAATGTCAATTAAGAATGCAAACCAATCACCACCTGCTCCAGAATATTTTTGTTGGAAGAAGGCTTTGAATGGAATGTATTTCATCACTGGTTTGTCAAACATGTTAACAAGAATTGCCGATTCTGAAGTGGTAATCAACCCTTTGAAGTTGTTTAATTTGGGTTGGCTGTAATAATTCAATCGAATACCTGTAATGGTGAAAGTTGACTCCAAACAATTTGGAATGTTTTTCACTTCGCCTTTAAGTGTGTAATTTTCTTGCAATTTATCCGCTTCGGCTTGTGTGCCCCATGCTGTAATTGAAGATTTAAGCGTGTTGGTGGTGAAATCCATTGGTTTCAATCCTTCTGTTAAATTAATTTTTTCTGGAATGTTTTTCAAGATGGATTTGTCAATAGGAATATCAAACTTAGCCGTTAAATTGAACAATGCTTCACCTGTGTTTGAGTTGTAGTCAACCATTCCAGCAGTGCTCACCGTTACATCACCATGATCCATTCCTAAGTTGATGATTCCTTCTGCAAACAACGCACATGTTTCTGTATTCATTGAAAGAAAATTGCCTTTTGCCGAACGGTTAATCAATTTTTCTTTGGATGCAATTTGGTATTCTTTGGTTGAATTGTCATACATTAAAAATCCTGATGATGTTGCAACAATTGGGTCGGTTGGACTCACCAATTTTGACAAGAAAGTAGGATACAAGGCAATGCTATCCACATTTGCGGCATCTCTCCAAACAATACCCGCTGAAATAGCTTGATTTTCCAAGTTGGTCATGGTGGAGCTTACTGGAATTTGTACATTTTTCGGATCCACATTACTTGTAAATGCCAACCAGTTTTTCTCAAAGTTAGAACAGTTGTGGTTGATACGTGTTGCACCGTTAAACAAGATTTCTGGAGAAGCAGCTTTTACAGTGATATTGCCGTAATAATCAAACTCGGGACTTAATTTGAAGCCTGCGTTTTGTTCAATTTTTCCATTAGCAACAGTTTGAAATGTTGAATCCAAAGTTATTGAATTCATAACCACGTTCGACAATATACTGTCGCGATCATAGTATGGATATTCACCCGAACCAGTATAGGCACGGCGAGCAGTGATATCCACCACCGCTTTTGTAAATTTATGGTATTTAGTGATGTAGTTGGCAATAATGGTTGCATTTGTAAATTGATCCAATTTAGCTTTTTTGCGAATATTTACTTTCATGCTATCTGGATAAATACGCGCATCGGCAACATCAATGTATTCTACTTCATTACAATAAATTGTTTTGGCTTTCATGTCCAATTTAGCTTTTGGCGCTCTAAATTGCAATGAATCTTGCTTTGGATGAGTTGAAAAGAAGTTGGGTCCTAATAAATCCACACCAGCGTTGATGGCCACATCTTTAGTTGCTTGTTTTTCCATTGTTAACTCTTCTTGGTCCATAAACCATGTGAATTTATCCATCTTACACATGTATTGGTTGACAGGGAAATCCACACGTGATTCTCCTTTATTTGAATTGAACTCCCCTTTGCGTTCTTTAAAACTAACGTGCGATTTAACATTATTGGTTTCAAAAATCAAGGGCGCTTCACCTTCTTCACGACTTTGGTTTCTAAGATTGAAACTGGATGTATCTGCAAAAATGTCTTTGTGCTCGTATTTAAACTTCGTTGAAACGATAGTTGCTGTTTTAAAAGTCATCAATCCATTTCCTTCCATTCCGTTAGGCGTAACTATAGTTGTGCCCTTTAAATTTGCTTCTTTATTGAAGAATTCAAACTCACTGCGAGGCATAGAACTTGCCTTTAATATTTTTTTACGTGGAATGTAGGTTAAATAGGCTTCCTCGCATTTAACATCTGGGAATTGTATTCCTGACTCCACAGGTTCGTTAACAAATGATACAACACCAACTGTTGAATCGGGTAGGAACGTTAGTAAGCTTTTAGAAACCGAAGTTGATTTCACAAATTTAATGGTTCCAGCACCTTGCAGTCCATTGCCAGAAAGCATCACTTTGTTATCGTATTTGGCCGTGCCGTAAAAATCAAATCCTTCTTTTGGTGCTGCTGTAGAAAAACCAAACGAATAATCGGGCATTACTTTCAAATCTTCTTTGATAACTGGGAAAATACCTGCAGAAACCAATTCACCTTTTAAGCGCCATGAGAAATCGTTAAAATTGTCGGCGCTGTCCAATACAAATGGTTGGATCGTATAATAAAAACGTGTGCTGTCGTATGCTCCTTTGTGCAATTCTGGAGAATTGTAATAAACTTTGGTTGCGTTTTTTACTGAAAATACAGGATAAATGGCTGTAGTTGCATCTTCTTTATTTCCAGAACGATTGTTTGGAGAGTCAACTACAATGTCTCCAACAACTCCATTGATTTTGCTATTCATTGCAAGTCCTGCAGTACCATGTTCTGCTTTTCTTGGCTTTACTCTAAATATTGTTTCGTTGGTTTTAATTAAGTTGATTTTATTGGCTTCGTAATTGTAAAGAGCACTTGTTGCATTGATTTCAGCTTTTCCAGCATTAATCCAACCACTAAACTCAATATCACGGTTTTGTTTTACTACAACATTGTTTTCTGATGGAAATAAATGTACGTTTTGTTTGTCGGATAAGGTAATTTTATCAATTCCGGTAAAACTAATATCCATAGTTCCCATATTGAAAAACCCAAAATTCTCTAAAACACGTCTTTTTTCGTTTTGAACTTTGTAGTTTTCGCGAATTTGTTGAAGATAAGCATTGGATTTTATGTCTTCTTCGGAATATCCTTTTAATTCTTTTGGGCGAAAATCGCACATAAACAAGATGTTGTCGTAGTCTTTTTTACCTGCTTTTCCTTTAACAAAATTGTCTAATTTTTCGTTGACAAATACTTTTTTGTTTTCAATGTCGTAACTGATAAATCCATTGTTAGATAATTGCAACATCATGGATTTTGCTTGTTCAATTGTTCCACCAATAGCTGCTGCACATTCACCTTCTGTAATTTCTTGTTTGTCGTATTTGTAGCAATATTTACTAATAGCAACCAACGGATGAACAGAAGATAAACCTTGCAATTGATCGTATAATTGACCGTCGTAATAGTTAAAAGATTCAAATTTAGCTACACGTTGTTCTTGACTTGTTCCTTTTTCGTAAGTGAAATAGATTTTATTTTCTTTTTCGTTTAAAACAATTTTTGGAACATAATAAAATAGTTTATGATAAGAATCCTCAAAAGGTGCTTGTCCTAAACCAGAAGAAGGGCGCGAAAACTCTGCAGTTCCTTCGTTGTAATAGTAGGTAAATGTGTTACTTGGATGTGTAATTGAATCACCCGTATTTAAAACAATTTTAGTGTTACAATTGGGTACATTTATATTCTTATCAGAAATAAAAATTGAAGCAGCTTTTGCTACAATAAATGGTTTTGCATTTTTAAGAATAACAATTTTAGCAGGAATATCCTTAATACCAGAACCTACAAATTTTGCTCCTTTCATAGAAAAAGCACCTTCATAGTTAACATTTGGTTTAATGTTGTTGATTTTTACATTGGAATTATAAGATAAAAACTGAGGAAAAATTTTGTCTTCTTCACGGTTGGATTTAAAAGCTCTGTCGGATAAACTTCCTAGAATTGTTTCTCCTAAATAAGGCGATTTTAAACGTACAGAATCGATGTTCATGTTGGTGTTCTTCATCGATACTTTTAAATTGCCTACTTCTGCATAAGTTTCGTTTTTAGACAAGCCTACTTTTTCCCAAGTTACACGTCCGCCTTTGCCTTCCCAACGTTGTTGCGAGGGGTCGTAGGTGCCAGAAGTGTTGTAAACAACCATACTATCTACGTATTTAGTTGAACTTCCATTTTCTAATGCTTTGCACACTAAGTTTCCGCCAGTAAACTGGATGTAGGGTTTGTCGTCGTACTTAAATTCATAATTTCCACCCATATAAAACCATTCAAAATTGGATTTTCCTGCTAATTTTTTGGTAGAAAAGAATCCTGCTGACATGTCCGCAAAATCGGTGAATCGTTTGGGATTTTTACTTTCCAATAATTTATCAATGGTGTTTTGAAAAGCCGTGTAACTTGCTTCACTTTGTTTGTTTTTCACCAATGAATAGATAGAAAAAATGTAATTGTACACATCCGGCACTAAATTGAATCGTTTTGTCAACAAAGCGTTGGATGTATTCACCATATTGGTAAAATATTTATCCGAAATTTCTTTTGTTTCCAACAAGGCAACTGTCAGTTCTTTTTTAATGAATTGTTTTTGATCTTCGGTTGCATATTGCGCCATTGAACTTTGCAATTCTTTGACAAATTTTATGCGATCATTACTAAAGGTCACCGCTTGTCCAAAAACCACAGTTGAGCAAACAAGCATTAAAAAAAGAATGAAGTTTTTCATAGTTGTTTAATTAAAGTTGTTGTTTTTCGAATTCAATTATTTATTGCGCACCAACTTAATAGCCGCCCAGTTGTCTTTTTGATAAACGTGTTCTTTTTCAAAACCGTATTGTTGAGCAAAAGTCACAAGTTCATCTACATCCGAGTCGAAGAATCCGCTCAATAGCAAAATACCTTTATTGTCAAGTGCTTGTGCATACGATGGAATATGAGCTTTCAAAACGTTTTTATTGATGTTGGCTAAAATTAAATCAAACTTTAAGCCATGAATTAAATCAACATCACCACATTTTGAATCAATAGAAGAACAATTGTTGCGTTGTGCATTTTCAACAGTATTTTCCACCGACCAATCTTCAATATCGATGGCTAAAATAGAGGTTGCGCCTAGTTTTTCTGCGATAATTGCCAAAACACCTGTGCCTGTTCCCATATCCAATACTTTTTTTGGAAATGGTTGAATATCAAACAAAGCTTTAGACATCATCCACGTGGTTTGATGATGCCCTGTTCCGAATGACATTTGCGGTTGAATTTCTACAATTAATCCTTTTGCAGTCGATTTTTCGTGAAAAGGTGCCAAAATACTCACTAATTCTTCCACATAAACAGGTTCAAAATCACTTTCCCAAACGGCATTCCAGTTTTGGTGTTCAATTATTTGGTGCTCAATAGTAAATTGAACATCGTCACGCGTTTCACCCAAAAATGTTTCATTGATGGCACGTTCCAACGATGTTTCTGTAATTTGACCATAAGCTAAAATTCCGTCTTCCGTATCCACAAAACTTTCAAATCCAGCATCGGCCAATTGCACCACTAAAATTTCATTGAATGGTTGAACCGGTTGCAATTTGATATGTAATTCGATGTAATTCATTAAAATGCAGCAATTATTTTTTTGAAAGAATCAGCTTTTAGAGATGCACCTCCCACCAAGCCACCATCAACATTGGGGCAAGAAAATAACTCGTGTGCATTGTTTTCGTTACAGCTTCCACCGTAAAGAATTGAGATAGATTCTGCTAGTGCGTTGCCGTATTTTTTAGCAATAAATTGACGAATGGTTTGATGCATTTCTTCTGCTTGTTGGCTGGTAGCTGTTTTGCCTGTTCCAATTGCCCAAATAGGTTCGTAGGCAAGCACACATTTAGCCATTTCTTCGTTTGACAGATGAAATAAACTAGCTTCGATTTGCTGGGTAACAAATGCATTTTCTTGTCCAGCTTCTCTAATTTCCAATGCTTCTCCACAACAAAATACGGGAGTGAGTCCATGGTTTAAAGCTGCATCCACTTTTTCTTTTAAAAATTCGTTGGATTCGTTAAAATATTCTCTTCGTTCACTGTGTCCAATTAACACATGCGTGATGCCCAAACTTTTTAGTTGTGCCATGGAAGTTTCACCCGTGTATGCACCGTTGTCTTTTGGATAGGCATTTTGCGCCCCGATGGCAATATTTTTATCAGCTGTGGATGCAAAAGGAAATAAATAAGGTGTTGAAGGAAAAATTATTACATCAACTCCCTCATTTCTAGCGTGGGCAAGGTTTTGAAACAATTCATTTGCTTCAACCCACGATAAATTCATTTTCCAATTTCCTGCAACTATTTTTTTTCTCATTGTATTTTATAATTTGTTTTTTAACATCCAATCAAATGTTGGGGTAGAGCGGTGTGGAAATTTCCCTACAACTATCCCTTTTTTAATAATCATCATGGATGGGTTACTTCTTGCAATTGCTTTTAATTCAATTTCGTCATTGGTAAAAACTGGAATGTTGAAATTGTATTTTTTTCTAAATTTATTGATAGCTTCTCTGTTAGAACTACTCAAAAGCACCATTGGAATTTGATGTTTTTTAGCGCCTGCCAAGATAGATTTGTAGCGTTCAATATTCTCCCAATTAGCTTTTTCAATGTCTCTGGTTGTTATGACTATAATTTCATCTACAGTTGTTATGTATTCACGAATGTTGATATCGCTCACCTCAGGGTTGGGTTCTTGAATGGTATCCAACGTTTGGTAATATTCTGGCGTATATTCTTCGATGGTGTATTCCTCCATCGGAACATTGTAAATTTCGTTGGAGCTCAAGTTTTTTACACGCACCACTTGAATGAAATTAGACGCCTCAAATTCTTTAACTACTGCCATATTTTTTTCAATATCCGTTAAATCAGCAATTGCAATAAAAGGGTTGAATTGCTCGGTAATTGACGGTAAAACAGTTGGTTTTATGGTTTTTTGCACCATGTCAATGTACTCCCACTCTGGATTTTCCCAAATTTTAGAAGCAACGTATTCAGGAGAAGAAGAATCATACAATTTTTCTTCTTTTGTTTTTTTGTTCACATAGCGCAACATACTTTGATAAACACCTTCTTCACCATTGTTCATCAATTCTACTAAATTGCTACCTTCGGCATAAGGTCGGTAATCTTTCATTGGTTCATAACGCAATACAAAAAATACAAAAACACCTGAAATAAGAGTGATAAAAAGGCTCATTCCCCATGCATTGCCTAATAAAACTCCGCCTTTATTTTTAACCCATAATGCACCAGCAATACCAATAAATCCAAATAATACTGGGAAATACCACGAGAAAATCATGGAGAAAAATACCACCACTAATAGAGAAAACAATCCAAATACGATGTTTTGTTTGCGATTATTGGGAACGATAATCCATTGTGCTAAGAATATCCAAAATCCTAAGTAAAAAACAATTATATCTTTCCAGAGTGATTCTTTTGGTGTTAAAGAGCGACCAATTGAGCCTTTCATGGCATCGCCAAAACATCCACAATCGTCAACACATTGCGGTTGTTTCATTTCATCAATCACTACTTCTTGCCCTGTATGGCTTACAATTTTAATATCCTTGTTTGTTTTAGCTTCTTCAATTTTAGAGGCTACAATGGGGTTAGAAATTTCATAGGTATCTCTGTCTTTAAATTTTTTGCTCGAATCACACGTTGCTGTATGCCAAGTTAAAAATGTAAAGAATCCCATCATGAGTACTAAAATGTAGGATACTGGTTTTATTTTTTCACCTACAATTAATAAAATACCGATGATGATTTCAACGATGCAAATAATAACACTGATGGGCAGCGCATAATCAATTAAAAACTCGAGTGAAAACCCTGGTATTCCAAACCATTCTTTGATGCGGTAAGCCAATGCTCCGTCTTCAAAATATTCTTCAAGCTTGTAGGCAAAACCTAATGGATCGTTGGCTTTTACCAATCCGGAGACGATGAAAAGTCCACCGATTAATGCACGTGAAACATTGGCCATCATCAATCTTCCCCTAAAAATAAGGAGACCAGCAATGGTTACGGCCATTAATGCAAAACCTGCAATTTTTAAGCCTATAGCATTATTTACTTGGCTATCGTGGTAAGCAATGGTTACCATAGTTAACCCTGCTAAGTTTAATAGTACAAAAAGAGCGTTAAAAAAATAAGACCTTCCGGCAACAGAAATGTTTCTATGTTTAGCGTTCATTTGATTATAGTTTAATTAGTTTCTTGTGTTAAATGAATGAGTGCAAAAACTGCATAATTGAGCATGTCAAAATAATTGGCATCAATACCTTCACTGATGATGGTGTTTCCTTTGTTGTCTTCAATTTGTTTGACTCTTAGAATTTTGGTTAAAATCAAATCGGTAAGCGAACTCACACGCATGTCGCGCCAAGCTTCACCATAGTCGTGATTTTTTTTCTTCATCAATTGATAAGCTTGCTCTGCATATTTTTCATACAACGAAATAGCCTCATCTTCCGATAATTCCAGCTCTTTCAACTCTTTTTCATTGAGTTGAATCAACGCCATAATGCAATAGTTAACTATGGCAATAAATTCACCGTCGATGGATTCGTTGACTTTACTTACGCCTGTTTCTTGAATCGTGCGAATGCGTTGTGCTTTGATAAATAATTGATCGGTTAATGAACTTGGTCGAAGTATTCTCCAAGAGGTACCGTAATCTTTTGTTTTTTTGCTGTAAATCTCCTTACAGTTAGCTATTACTTTTGTATATTGCGCGTCAGTTTGGCTCATTATTTTATAAAATGCAAAATTCAAGCGTTGAAGATACAAATTATAAAGCGAATTCCATTTATATTAATGGAAAATTAACGGATTTTACCATTCCAAAAATTATGGGGATACTCAATGTAACCGAAAATTCGTTTTATGCTGATAGTCGCTTAAAGTCTGATTCTGAATTGCTTAATATGGTTGAGAAACATTTGACCGAAGGAGCCGATTATTTAGATGTTGGAGGCTTTTCTACTCGCCCAGGAGCCGAATTAGTGGAAGAAACAATTGAGCAAAAACGTATTGAATCAGCACTTTTAACCATTAAGAAAAGTTTTCCAGAAGCAATTCTATCAGTAGATACTTTTAGAGGAAGCGTTGCTCAAATTGCTATCGATGGAGGAGCAGCCATTATCAATGATATTAGTGGTTTTCAATTTGATGCAAGTTTGTTGGAGGTGATTTCAAAAAGCCAAGTTGCCTATGTTTTGATGCACATTGCAAGTAGTTTTGAAAAGATGCACGAGGTGACACAAAATCGCAATATCGACATATCGACATATTTCGATATCAACAAAAAAGTGAATGATTATTTTATGTCAAAAATCGCTGATTTACAATCAAATAACATTAAAAACATCATCCTTGACCCTGGATTTGGATTTAGCAAAACGATGGAAGAAAATCATTATTTATTACACCACTTGGATGCATTTAAAACATTCAATTTACCAATTTTGGTTGGTGTTTCTCGTAAATCAATGATTTATAAAAAACTTGGAATTTCTCCAGAAAATGCTTTGAATGGTACAACAGCACTTCATACTATTGCATTGATGAAAGGCGCTTCAATTTTAAGGGTACACGATGTTCAACCGTGTAAAGAAGTGATTGATTTGATCTATCGTTAATCGTAGATTAAATATTTTGCACGAACCAATTTGAATGCTTTTAAGTCGCTTTTCCAACTTTCACGAATTTCGGATTCACTTGCACATGCGTTGATTTGCTTCAACAATTCATCACTTCCAGCTAATAAATTAAAAAATCGAGGTCGATCGATCCATTTTTCCCCTAAAATAGGAAACAAAATATCGTGGGCATGGAGCAAATAATCCAATCGCAGACGTTTAAATCGATGTTTTATTTCTGTTAAATCAACGCCATAACAAAACTGATCTTTTAAAACAGGGTTTGAGGCACCAATTTTAGAAGATGGGATAAATGCAAATCCTTCATCTGGAAATAATGGGTGACCATAAAGTTCAAATGGGAGGTCGGTTCCACGTCCAACACTTACAACCGTACCTTCAAAAAAACACAAACTTGGATACAACATGATTGCATTATCGGTACGCAAGTTGGGGGATGGAGGGATGGGAAGAGAATACCTGCGTTTATGGTTGTAATTCAATAGTTCGATAACTGTTAACTCACATTGCACGCTGTCTTTGAGCCAATATTCACCATTAATCATTTGTCCATACTCGCCAATGGTCATTCCATAAAGCACTGGAACGGGATGCATGCTGATAAATGATTCAAAACCAGGTTTTTTAACTGGGCCATCTATTATATTTGCATTAGGATTGGGTCTATCCAGCAAAATGACAGGAATATTGCTTTCTGCAGCTGCTTCCATGATGTAATGCAAAGTAGAAATATAGGTATAGAAACGAACCCCTACGTCTTGTAAATCAAATAAAATGACATCAATGCTGTCTAAATCGGTTGGTTTTGGTTTTTTATTGTTGCCGTAGAGCGATACAATTGGTAGTTTTGTTAAATTGTCAATTGTATCGTTGACACTTGCTCCTGCATCGTTGTCTCCACGAAAACCATGTTCAGGAGAAAAAACTTTGACGATATTTACTTGTCTTGACAAGAGCGTGTCAACCAAATGTTGTTCACCTACAACAGATGCTTGGTTGGCAACAATGGCCACTCTTTTATTGGCAAGCAAAGGAAGATATTGCTGCATTTGAAAAGCACCAGGAAGAATTTCCTCGCTAAAAGGATATATAGGAGATTCCAATTTATTGGCAAATGAAACCGATGTAT
The DNA here is from genome assembly GCA_029558435.1 of Bacteroidota bacterium. Next base: position 5,314 of record JAKQEZ010000375.1, on the reverse strand, counting down.
TTGTTATAATTAGAATTAAAAACAGGCAAATTCTTTTTAAGCCAAAATCCTTTATGTATTTTAGTGCCCAAAATTGTTGTCTATTGTCATTCGAATATTTCATATCAAAGCGTATTCTTAAAAACGAGGTGCAAGGTAAGAAAGTTTCCAAAGCCATTGTGCGTATATCTGTGATAAGTATTGCACTAGCGATTGTTGTTAACTTAATTACAATTGCCATCGTTAAAGGATTTCAAAGTCAAGTTCGTGACAAAGTTTCTGGTTTCGGGGCGCATTTAAACATATTATCGGCATCCGAAGGAAACATGTACGAATCTTCACCCATCCTCAAAAATCAAGCCTTTTTAAAAGATGTTGAAAAAATAAAGGGAATAAAAAGCATTTCTTCTGTTGGATACAAGCCTGTTTTGTTTCAAAGTGATAAGAGTGAACGCGTTGTAAAATTGCTCAATAACAAAGACACCTTGATAAAAGAACAAAATGTGCAAGGGGCTATAATTAAGGGAGTTGAAAATCAATATGACTGGGATTTTTTTAAAGAACATTTGAAAGAAGGGCAAATTCCTGTTTTTGATGCAGCTAAAGTTTCCAATGAAATTTTGATTTCAAAGAAAATTGCAACCATGCTCAACTATCAACTCAACGATACTGTTCGGGCTTATTTTGTGCGAAGTGCGCCGGTTTTGAAAAAATTAATCATCAAAGGTATTTACGAAACTGGGTTGGAAGACCATGATAAGAAATTTGCAATTGGCGATTTGCGCATGGTGCAAGAACTCAACGATTGGGGAATACAAACATCGATAGATATTGACGATACCTTGTATTCAGTGCCAGGATATGAAAGTCAATTAATTGTGCGTGTTCAAGCAAAAGGAGGGAAAGGTAAATTTCGTTACGATTGGGGGCGTGGCAACGAAGTCTATGGTGCTAAAACCATCAATGCAGAGAAAGACACCACCTATCGTGTAATAGTTTCTGACTTTTCTACCAATTTATTGGAAAAAAAATCATTGTCGATTGAAGATACCGCCTATTTGAAAATCACTGTTTCTGGAAATAAAAATGCAATAAATTCTTTTGAAACTGAAGATGGAACTTTGGTAAAAAACTACCTCAATGAGGAGGGAACAAAATACACCATCAATGCAGGTGAGAAAACAATAACAGTTGAAATTACCAATGGAAAAGGGAGTTATCAAAATTATATTGCTGGATTTGAACTTAAAGTAAACGATTGGAAACAATTGGATGCAATTCGCAAAGAGGTGAAGGCAAAAGTAGAATTTATACCTTCGGAGGCAGGCGAAGTTTTTCGAGTACAAAGCATTAAAGAAGCAGAAAGTGACATTTTTGTATGGTTGGATTTTTTGGATATCAACGTGGCCATCATAATAGTGCTGATGATTTTGATTGGAATAATCAATATGGGGTCGGCTTTGTTGGTGTTGATTTTGGTGCGCACCAATTTTATTGGAATTTTAAAATCAATGGGGGCAACCAATTGGAGCATCCGAAAAGTGTTTTTAATTCAAGCTGGATTTTTAATTGTTCGCGGAATGGTTATCGGTAATGCAATAGGATTAAGCATCGCTTGTTTGCAATATTATTTCAACATTATCCCGCTCAACCCAGAAGTTTATTACTTGGATACTGTTCCAATTCAACTGTCATTACTAGATTGGTTGCTATTAAATGTTGGAACACTCATTGTTTGTGTTGCTGCTTTAATTATTCCAAGTGTGGTAATTACCCGCATCAGTCCATCAAAAGCCGTACGTTTTAACTAGTTCAACTTGTATTTTAAGTCCAAGCTGTTCAGTTTGTTAATGAATTCGTTGGTTATATTTACTTTTACGTTTTTAGAACTAAAATTCACTTCCATTTCATCAATCGGATCAAAAATTGAGAAGTTAACCACCGTATTTCCAGCATTTTCTAAGAATAAATTATTTAAAGTAGAAATGATTTTTTGGTCCAACGAACGTGCAGGAACTTTAATTTGAATAGAATTTATTCCTTTATTGAGCAAGTTCTGCAATAATTCGATACCTGTAACTTCAAAATCAGGTTCTTTTCTGTAGTTAAGAATAAATCTACCTCTAATTGCCACAAAAATTCCTTGCGTTATATAGGGTTTGTTTTTTAAATAATTATCCTGGAAAAGTGCAAGACGTGCAGAGTGAGTGTAGTCGTCAATCACCAACGTTCCAAACGGAGAACCTTTCATTGAGAAACGGTGTTCGGCTGCTGAGATGTATCCACCAATAACAACACTTTTATTAAGGTGTTTTTCTGGTTCGTTCAACATTTCAACGGTACCCGTACAAAATGTTTGCATTTCTAATTTGTAATCATCCAATGGATGCCCAGAAATATAGATGCCAATTACTTCTTTTTCTCGGGATAGTTTTAGCCAATTGCTCCATTCTTCGCAAACTGGAATAGTAGGTTCTGGCATATCAACTTCGGCATCATCCCCAAAAAGTGATGATTGTGCAGAATCTTCTGTTTCCTTGTGGTTTGAACCGTATTTGATTAAACTTTCCAAGAAGGTACGTTTATTATTGTCTTCAAAGAAAAATTGAGCTCGGTGTATGTTTTTAAACGAATCAAATCCACCTCCTAAAATCAACCCTTCGTAGGCTTTTTTATTACATTCTCTAGAACTTACACGTTTAGCAAAGTCAAAGATGGATTTAAACGGACCATTCGCCTCGCGTTCTGCAATAATTGCTGATACTGGACCATTTCCCAATCCTTTAATGGCTCCCAATCCAAAACGAATATCGCCGGCTTTGTTTACCGTAAATTTCATGTGCGATTCGTTGACATCTGGACTTAATACATTGATACCCATTCGACGGCATTCTTCCATAAAAAAAGTAACCGATTTGATGTCGTTCATGTTGTTGGAAAGCACCGATGCCATGTATTCTGCCGGATAGTTGGCTTTCAAATAGGCTGTTTGATATGCAACCCACGCATAACAGGTAGAGTGCGATTTGTTGAACGCATACGACGCAAATGCTTCCCAATCCTTCCAAATTTTTTCCAATGTTGCAACATCATGTCCTTTGCTAGAACCTTTTTCCAAGAACGATGGTTTCATTTTGTCTAACACGTCTTTTTGCTTTTTACCCATTGCTTTACGCAACGTATCGGCTTCACCTTTGGAAAAACCAGCTAATTTTTGAGAAAGCAACATTACCTGCTCTTGGTAAACGGTAATTCCATAAGTCTCTTTCAAAAATTCTTCGCAATCGTCGAGGTCATAAACAATCGGTTCTTCACCGTGCTTACGTTTAATAAATGAAGGAATGTATTCCATTGGTCCCGGACGATACAAAGCATTCATAGCAATCAAGTCGGCAAAAACAGTAGGCTTTAACTCCTTCATGTATTTTTGCATACCTGGAGATTCGTATTGGAATATCCCAACCGTTTCACCTCGTTGAAATAACTCGTAGGTTTTTTCATCGTCCACAGGAAAAGCATCTGGATCCAAGTCAATACCGTGTCGGAGTTTCACATTGCGGACAGCATCTTTAATTAGCGTTAATGTTTTTAACCCCAAAAAATCCATTTTTAGCAATCCCGCCGATTCCACCACTTTGTTGTCAAACTGCGTGCACCACATGGTTGAATCTTTTGCTAAAGCTACAGGAACATAGTTGGTAATGTCTTCTGGCGTAATGATGACACCGCAGGCGTGAATTCCGGTATTTCGCAAAGAACCTTCCAATTGAACAGCTTGTTTAACTACTGTTCCATGTAAATCATTGCGTTGTCCAATACTTTTGAGTTCATTAGCTCGCGCAATGTCATCATTGTTGTTTTTTAGTTTTGCAGATAACGCTTGTTCATCCAACTTAAAGATATTGGAAAGCGACGTGTCTGGAACTAATTTCGCTATTTTATCAGCTTCCGAAAGTGGTAAATCCAACACACGAGCCGTATCACGAATGGATGATTTAGCAGCCATCGTACCGTAGGTAATGATTTGAGCCACCTGATTAGAACCGTATTTATTGATTACCCAGTTAATGACATCGCCACGACCTTCATCGTCAAAGTCAATATCAATATCGGGCATCGAAACACGCTCTGGATTCAAGAAACGCTCAAAAAGGAGGTCGTATTTGATAGGGTCAACATTGGTAATCCCGATACAATAGGCAACAGCAGACCCCGCAGCAGACCCACGGCCTGGTCCAACCGAAACGCCCATATCACGTGCTGCTTGACAAAAATCTTGTACAATCAAAAAGTAACCTGGATATCCTGTGTTTTCAATTGTTGCCAACTCAAAATCCAAGCGTTCTCTAATTTCATCGGTAATTTCGCCATATCTTTTTTGAGCACCAATATAGGTAAGGTGACGCAAGTAATTATTCTCACCTCTTTTTCCATTGTCTTGCAAATCTTGTGGATCTTGAAATTCTTCAGGAATGTCAAATGCTGGGAGCAAAATATCACGCGCCAAGCCATACGCTTCACATTTATCTACAATTTCTTGCGCCGATTCAATGGCTTCGGGCAAATCCAAGAATAGTTCTTTCATTTCTTCTTGCGACTTGAAATAATATTCTTCGTTGTCTAAACCAAAACGGAATCCTCTACCACGACCTTTTGGGGTACTCACCAAAGCAGAATCTTTAACACATAACAACACATCGTGAGCAGTTGCATCCGATTTGGAGGTGTAAAACGTGTTGTTGGTAGCCACCAATTTAATGTTGTGCGTTTTAGAGAATTTTACCAAGGTTTCGTTCACACGGTTTTCGTCGTTTTGCCCGTGACGCATCACCTCTATGTATAAATCGTCTTGAAATTGTTCTTTCCACCACAACAATGCTTCTTCGGCTTGTTTTTCACCCACATTAAGGATGAGGTTGGGAACTTCTCCGTATAAATTTCCCGTCAAGCAAATGATGTCTTCTTTGTATTTTTCAATAACCGTTTTATCAATGCGAGGAACGTAATAATAGCCTTCTGTATAGGCGATAGATGCCAATTTAATTAAGTTGTTGTAGCCTTTTTTGTTTTTTGCCAACAAAACAACTTGATAACCGTTATCTTGGCTGGATTTATTGGTTAAATCTTTACAAACATTGAATTCACATCCAATAATTGGCTTGATATAATTGGGCACAAAAGGTTCACCATTTTCTTCGGCTTCTTTTTGCTTTTCTTTTACTTTTTTATTGTGGCTTGCAATTTCACTTTCAAACAAAAAAGCGCCCATCATGTTTCCGTTGTCGGTTAGAGCAACAGCTGGCATGTTGTATTCAATGGCTTTTTTTACAATGTC
>JAKQEZ010000366.1 GCA_029558435.1 Bacteroidota bacterium | reverse complement strand
AGGTTATTAATAAATTATCTAAAGAAACGATACAGCTATTGGAATAAACATTAAAGGTGTCTAATTGAAGCCAATCTTTTTCGTTAGTTTGCGTTCCATCTAATTTATAAATAGAAGTTACAGTATAATATCCTGTGTAAGTAGTTCTGCAGCCATACAATAAAACGGCTAGCATAACTAGAGTTGTAAAGAATGTTTTCATGGAATTAAAAAAAATAATACCGCCCCTTAACAATATAAGAGGCGGTAAATTAGTTAATATGTATTTTTAATAGCATTAATTAAATCAGATAATAATTCTTTATCTTCTTTTAATATTGAAGTAAATTCATTGTCACCACGAATATCTGAAGAACCATCATCATGAATAACCAAACCAAATGTAAATGTTCCCTCCGGACAATCACCAGGCCCAGAGGCCGTAACAGTACCAGTAAAAGTACCTGTCCATGTATTGTAATCACCTTTAATTACAAATTTACAGCCTTCTTTGGATTTTAATGTTATATTGATTTTTATTTTTTTTAGGCTGTTTACTTTACTATTTTTTGTAAAAAATGTTGGATTAAGAACATCATTCCCATACGACATTGTAGTTAATAATAGTAAAAAACTACCACTTAAAATTAATTGTTTCATAATGTTAAAATTAAATTAGTGCCTTACTTCTTTTTCGGGAGTGTTCAGGTCAATTTTTTCTCCCGCTATGATCATTTCCAATTGTAGTCATCTAGTCGTTCTTTTTTGTTTTCATTAGCTCTAAGTAGCTGTCCTTTAACGCTTCTGAGTACCATCTTAATTGCTCATAACGTTATCAGGGCCTGCGCAGAAAGCATAAACACAATAAAACGTTAGTTAGCATATTGAATGTAAAAATAACAAAAAAATTAAAAGGACGAAGATTTAATGGCTTTTTGCGCTTGCCCTGTGTTATGTTCAGGTCTTTCTTTAACACCTCTATATTATTACAAGACCGTGGTCAAGTAACCCGTAATATTAAAAACATCCCTTTAAGCACGTTGCGTTCTGACTCATGGTGCTTACACGCTGTAGGCGACGTTAGTCAAACGTAGGGCCGTTGCATACCAAGATTGTTTAACACTTGACTTTTTAAATTTTTTTCACTAACTTAGAGTTCGTGGACGTGCTAACGTCTCAAACCCTGCGGGATTTGGACGCTATCAGCGCCGAACTCTAAAACTGTACTCAATTTAAAAAATGTCAAGCTTGTTTAAACCTTGGGATAAACGGTCAAGTGCTTCAAGGGATACATCTCGGGTTGCGAAGATCGAACATAACGGTATCGGGCTTGGGGAATGGCGTTTCAAAGCACCTCTCTCCAAACACTCACCAAATATAATAATTATCTCTGAACTTCCAAATCTATCACTTCGCCCAGCCATTTTCCAAACCCGTGTTATGCTCCAGTAGCCACGCACCTCACTCGAAAGCTTTTGCCGAACAACCAGTATACATCTCTTAAACACAGCTTTTTAGGGCAGTATGTCAAAAAAACACATGGTTTCAACACATTTTGTCTTACCAATCACAAAACCCAAAGCGTTTTTTTGCTTAAACAACCAATTTTTGCTTCCAGAGTCAAATAGGGGAGTGCTTGTCAAACCCAAATTGGGAAACACTTGTTGCATGGTTGTCACGTATGCGCGTCACACGAAGTTTGTCACCCACAGTTTGTCACGTATGCATGTCACCCACATCATACGCAACCATGTCGCAAAAAAACGCTTGAAAGTTTTACATATTCACCGCCCTAAAACGAGTTCAATTTCACGTTAAACAGAACACCATTTCGGCAAAGCGATTATTGAAAAGGGAACCAAACAAAATTGAAAAAATCACCATTTTTTGTCTAACCAGCAAATCTCAACTGGCTATTGGGCATAACGGTATCGGGCTTGGGGAATGGCGTTTCAA
>JAKQEZ010000314.1 GCA_029558435.1 Bacteroidota bacterium | reverse complement strand
TTGTTTTGATGTTGTTTGTCCCGTTTTCTTGCTGCAAGTAAATGGTATTACTGCCATTGTCTACCATTCCCAGGTAAAATTTGATACTCTCGTCTGTTGTTCTCATTGTCTTACTTTTTTATTTGTTTACTACATTCCCGTTTCTGATAACCTTGTACTCTCCCGGCTTTATTGATTTAATACCGAAAAAATCAAATATTAATAAGCCGTTGTTTTCAGATAGAAAATTATCAATCGTCCAAGTTATTTCTCTCTCATTAATTCTGAACCTGATAAGATCCCCTTTGAGTATTTCTACTCTGTTTTTTGTTGCTGTTGTTTTCATAACATTTTTATTTGTATTAATCGTTCATTGCAAATCGAGCACCGAAAAACCAATAAGTTTTTCTTTGGCTTAATTCAGTACGTTCAAACACATCCAGGTTTGCACCCATTTTTAACGCTTGTTTTTCGGTCAACAATTCACCGCTGATAAATATCGTTCCGTTTGCGGTTCGTCTATTGTCCAGTTGTTTTGGCACTTTGTAGTAATTCATTTTTTTATTCTTTAATTGGTTAGTAATTCGTTCGTTCGTTCGCGTCGTTCGTTCGTTCGTTCGCGTCGTTCGTTCATCGTTCAGTTTCGTCTTAATTTTCAAAGACTCTTCAGGGAGTTAAAACTCCGACCGTTTTTTACCGGTACTTTGTGCCTGGCACATACCAACAAAAGATCCCCGTACCTATAAGATACGGGGATGTTTTACGGGTTTATTTTTGAGGCTATTTTTGGGGCTCGGTTTCGGTTTCGGTTTCGGTTTCGGTGCGGTTCTCTGCCTCGGAAATAGCGGTTTCTGCCTTTACATTTTCTGCGTTCAAAAAATTTAATAACGTCTCAATATTGTCATATTGTTTCATAAACTCAAAAAACGCCGTTACCCTGGCAGCGCCTATGTTTATGTTGTCTTTTTTGACCTCAGGAACTTTGACCAATAGGTACTTTATTTTTTGTGCGATTGTCAGAGTGCCATACTTTGCGGTAATGTCAACCGTATGAAACCCGTCTTTTTTAAAGAGTTTGCCGGCGTCTGCTGCTTTATCCATCAACAAGTATTTTTGCTTTCCCGTTAAATCCTTATATTCTAAGGCGTCGGAGAATGTAACTCTATCGGACTCATTAACAGGGTGTAAAGACTCCAATAAATCTAATTGTTTTCTATCGGTAAGTTCTTCAAATTTTCCGATCTTTTTCATCCAATTGCAAAGTACATTTGCAGCGTAATTTTCAGGTAATAAATTCAATGTTTTCATAACTTTATTATTTAGTGGTTAGTATTGAAATATTTTTCTTAAGTCGTCGCCCGTTAAATTGTCTGTTTTTTGAACTGCCAACAAATTGAATTTGTATTCTCCAGAGTTACGGAGAAATGTTCCTTCTGTGAGCAGGCATACGAATTTGCCAACCCGTATGTGTCTGGAAGTTTCTTTTGATAATGTAGGTAGCAGTATTTCGTGCTCAATTGATTTGTGCGTACACATATCGTAAAACCGCTCCTCTGTGACACCCAT
>JAKQEZ010000305.1 GCA_029558435.1 Bacteroidota bacterium | reverse complement strand
TATCAGATTGATGCAGTAAATGATGGCTTTGCCAAAATGATGAAACACAATGGTTTCATTTTGGCTGACGTTGTTGGATTAGGTAAAACAATTGTTGCTACAATTATTGCCAAGAAATATTTTTACACGAATGGATTTCCTACCCACCGTTCAAGAACTTTAATAATTGTACCCCCAGCATTAAAAGAAAACTGGTCGGAAACTGTTGATAAATTTAGATTGGACAATGTAAAAATCGTTACCAACGGTAGCTTACATAAAGTTACAGACCCCGCAAGGTACGATTTAATTATTGTTGACGAGGCGCATAAGTTCAGGACTGATACTGCAACCATGTATAATGAATTGCAGAAAATTTGTAAAACACCAACCAGACGAGTTTTGCCTAATGGTACTGTTGTTCAGAAAAAAGTAATGTTGGTTTCGGCAACGCCATTGAATAACCGCCCCGAAGATATTGCCAATTTGGTCTATCTGTTTCAAGACAGTAAAAATTCAACACTTGAAATTGGAAATCTTCAAAACTTTTTCAGAAATCAAATTGATGCGTACCGTAAACTAAAAAATGAAAACGATTTAAAGGCAGTACAAGCAGGTGTAAAGAAAATTTATGAGAGAATCCGCACAAAGGTAATTGAACCTCTAATAGTAAGAAGAACAAGAACCGACTTGCTTGTACACAAGCAATATTCCGAAGATTTGGAGAATCAGGGAATAAAATTCCCAATAGTGAAAGAGCCTAAAAAAATATTTTATCAATTAGAACCACACCTTGATACTCTTTACGACAAAACGATATTCGTTTTAAGTGACGAGGCTCAAGGCTTAACTTATAATCGTTACAGAGCAATCGGGTTTTTAAAGCAACCTAAGAAAAGCAAATACAAACAAGCAGATATGATTTCGGGACAACTTGCCCGAATCATGAAAACGTTACTTGTAAAACGTATTGACAGTAGTTTTTTTGCATTTAAACAATCCCTTGAACGTTTTATGCTTGCAACAAAGGCAATGGTTACAATGTTCGAGAATGGAAAGATTTACATTGCACCAAACCTGCCTGTGTCGGACATGATTAATGAGGGTAAAGAAGAAGAACTGCTTAACCTCATTATTGAAAAATCAATGGAAGACCCAACTATTGAAATTTGTGAACCCGATGATTTTGAGTATAACTTTTTGCCAGGGCTGAAAAATGACTACGAATTGTTGAAGGACTTGAATAATGACTGGAAAAAGATTACTGAAGACCCTAAGCTTGAAGTATTTGTTGAGTATTTGAAAAACACTTTGCTTAGTAAAAAAATAAATCCTCAGTCAAAACTGGTTGTTTTTTCCGAAAGCAAGGAAACAACCGACTATCTGTTCAAAGAATTATCAAAACAGGTTAATTATCGCATTCTTGCGGTTGATAGTGATTCTCGAAAAGAAAAAATGCCAATTATTCGTCAGAATTTTGATGCAAATCTTTTAAAGGCTGAACAAAAAGACGATTTCGATATTGTTCTTTCCACTGAAGTTTTAGCCGAGGGTATCAACTTACACCGCTCAAATGTGATTGTAAATTATGACACACCTTGGAACTCAACACGATTAATGCAACGAATCGGCAGGGTTAATCGGATTGGGTCAACAGCAGATGAAGTGTTTGTTTATAATTTCTATCCAACAGCTAAAGTAAACAACGATATTGAATTGGAAAAAAAAGCAATCATGAAGCTACAGGCTTTTCATGCTGCTTTAGGTGAGGATAGCCAAATATATTCGCCTGATGAAGAAACCGAAACCTTTGGTCTTTTCGACAAACAAATGGAGGAAGAAAAAGACGAAAAGCTAACCTACCTGATGATGATTCGGGATATTAAAGAGAAAAACCCTACACTTTTCAAACAAATAAAAAATATGCCTTTAAGGGCAAGAGTTGGCAGGAAAAATGCCATTTTGAAAAACGGGACGATTTGCTTCATTAAAGACGAAAAACGTGATGCTTTTATCTATGTTAAACCAAACAATGAAACGGAAGAACTAACATTCCTCGAAACTGTTCGCCAGTTTGAAGCATTTCAAAACGAAAAGGGTATTCCGTTACATACATTGCACCACGAGCAGGTTCAAAAAGCAATACAGGTTTTTGCCGACAAAATTGAAGATGAAAAAGCAAAAGATAAGAAAGTGGACACCACGCAAGGGCCAAATGAGAAAAACGCCATTGCTTACCTCGATGCCATGCTTCATTTACCTTTTATCAATGACAAAGAAACTCAACTTATCATTATAGCAAAAGAAGCCATAAGAAAAGGCAGGTTTCAAAATTTACAGCGTGACATA
>JAKQEZ010000281.1 GCA_029558435.1 Bacteroidota bacterium | reverse complement strand
ACTTTATGTTTATTTCTGTCGTTCATTCTTGCTGTGTCGTCTTTTAGGCTTGCAGGTAACGTTCTGCCGCTTTGCGAAGGCGGGGATTTTCAGCACTAAACTTCATTAGATGCACAAAGCTTGAATTTAGCACTTCACTGTCATAGAAACACGAAACCCCCGCTTTTGCAAAACGGCTGTTACCTGCTGGCATTCTTCGTGCATCTTTCATTATCGTCCAAATAGTTTTGATAAAAGTCCTTTCTTAACTTGCTTTTCAATTCCCCAAATTAATTCCGTTTCGTGTCGTTTTGCTTTGTCAATGTTAGGTCCAAATTTACCCCACGCAAATCCACTTTGATTTTGTTTGTTTCGCAAGTCAGCAACTACAAAATTTTCAGGAAGTGATAATGCAAAGTTTTTCAAAGTCGTGTCGTTTGATTGTATTGCGTTTTCAAGTTCAATAAATCCATTGTCTTTACTCCAAATGTCCATAACTACTTTTTCGTGAATTATGTCAAGGTTTGATTTATTTCCGTTTTTCCCAAAGTCGTCAATATGTTCAATAAATTGTGTTAAGTTGTCTGAATGTTTTACAATTACCGCTTGGTCGTGGCACACATAAAACACGCTTCCCCAATTTCCATTTTTGCCAACGTCTAAAATCCAAAAATTTCCAAAACCGTCTCCCGCAAGTTGAACTGAATTAGGAAAAAACTCTTCAAATCCAAACTGTCCAACTCCGTCAAATGTTACTTCTTCAAGTCCGAAAAATTCAAAGCCACTTGCAAATTTGAGTAACTCTCTGATTTCGTTCGGAACTTGTCCTGTTGGGAGTCCTTTTGCTAATTCGTCTATTAGTTGGTCTGTCAAACCTTCTTTAAGTTCAACTTTAAATTCATCTCCGTCTTCAGAAACATATTTTTCGGTCAAGATAGATTTCAGTTTTTCTGTTGGTGTCATATTTTCTATTTTTTCGTTGGTCTTGTTGTTGCAACCAATCAAAATTGTCAAGGCTAAAATGGTCAATATTTTTGATACGGTCTGTTCCATTATGCTTGCAGGTAACGGTTTGCGTGTTGCCGCAGTTGGCGATTTCGGAGCACTTCACTGTCAACCTGCACAAAAGTTTGATATATGCACCCAGCTTCAATTTTGTACGTCACCGCCAATTGAGGCAACATGCTGTTAGCAGCATACCCGATTACTTTGTCAGCCGTTCTTTTCATAGTATGTGAGTGGGTGCTG
>JAKQEZ010000275.1 GCA_029558435.1 Bacteroidota bacterium | reverse complement strand
GAACAAAACCAACACTCAACCTCACAAATGAGTTACGACCAACGAACAAATAATTACGATTTACTGATTTCATTACTCCAAAACACAACAAATTATAACCCAAACGAAGCAGAATACCAAGTTGCTACACTGCAAGCAGAAAAAGCCCAAATGTTGCAAGCAACGCAAGGCGTTGCTAATACTTTTATTCCTTTAAACAATGCTCGTAGCATTCGCAATAATTCAATGTATCTTTCCGAAGATAATTTAGTTGATACTTTCAATAAAGCAAAAGATTACTTGTTTACAATCCTTGATAGTAATTCAGTTCAATACAAAGCAATTGCAAAAATTAAATTCAAAAAAGTAGGTCAAGCATAAAAAACGCATAAGGCTTGTGCAAAACTGCATAAGCCTTATACCAAAATAGATAAGCCTTGTGCCAAACTAAATAAACCTTATGCCAAAATAGATAAGCCTTATGCAAAAGTGAATATTACAACTGCTAAAATAGATAAGCCTTGTGCCAAACTATATAAGTCTTATGCAAAAGTAGATAAAGCTTATACCAAAATAGATAAGACTTGTGCACCAGTAAAATAGGCACTTAACGAAAATTTGAAAACTAAATGAAACGTGAAAATTGGAATGTGAAAAGTTATGGCTTCATACAACAGGGGTTTTGTGCAAGTGGGGCTTTTGGGTTAAATTTAAGGTTCAGTAATATCAACAAACATTAGTCTTAAACCGAAAGTAAGTGCATCTTTAACCCCACCTGACACAAAGCCCCAAAACGTTAAATACAAGTTTTGTTGAATTGAAAATGCTGAATAAAATCTGAATATTTTCACATCTATTTTGCTTGAATACTTCTCTCCTATTTTTTTTTCAAAATCTTTATAAATAATTGAATTGGAAAAAATGTGTTGATTTGGATTGCGAAAACAAATTGAATCGGAAAAATTACTTGAATTAGATTGCGAAAAATGTTGAGCTGAAAAACGTAACTTGAAATTGGTTTGAGAAAAGGATTGCGCAAACTTGTTGAATCGGCAAGCAAAACTTGAATTGG
>JAKQEZ010000273.1 GCA_029558435.1 Bacteroidota bacterium | reverse complement strand
TAGACGAACTTGGGTCAACCGCCAAAACAGCGACTTTCTTTCCAATAGAAGTTAAATATTTACCAAAAGCTTCAATAAATGTACTTTTTCCAACACCTGGAACACCAGTAATTCCAATACGAACCGATTGATTCGCATGTGGCAAACAATCTTTAATCACTTCATTAGCTTTGGCTAAATGTTCCGGATTTGTACTTTCTACCAAAGTTATAGCGCGACTCAAAGCCGTTTTATCGCCTTTCAAAATTCCAGCTACTAATTCTTCTGCCGAAGGTTGTTTTCTTCGGAATTGCTGAATTTGGCTCGCTACAACACTACTCAAGGTTTCGGGTTGTTCCACACCGTGAATTTCTGAAAGTGCGGATTTTTTCTTTGGTGTTTTCAAAAGACAATTACTTTGTGTAAAAATACAAAAATTGTAGGAATATAAAACATCGAAATCTCAAGGTTTAATTACCTTTGTATTCTTGATTTCAGTACATGGAAAACATCCTACTTTTATTTTTGTGTTTGCTTTTAGGTGTTGCGCTTCAAAAAGTGCCGCAATTTCCAAAGAATGCTTATCAAAGTTTGAACCAATACGTCATTTACGTTTCGCTTCCGGCTTTGGCGTTGTATTATATTCCAAAAATTACCATTTCATTGGCTTTACTTTATCCGTTAGGAATTGCCTGGTTGGGATTCGGACTTTCTTTTGTGTTTTTTTACGCTTTGGGAAATTATTTCAAATGGTCGAAAAAATTAACGGGTTGTTTGATTTTAACCGCTGGTTTGAGCAATACGTCATTCGTAGGATTTCCAATAATTGAAGCTTTATATGGTGCCGAAGGTTTAAAAACCGCTATAATTGTGGACCAACCAGGTTCATTCGTAGTAGTAACTACTTTAGGAATTTTAGTAGCTGCGAGTTTTTCAAGAGGTAATTTGAGTACTTCCGAAATTCTGATGAAAATTGTGAAATTTCCGCCATTCATCGCTTTTACCATTGCTTTATTATTCACGATTTTTTCTTTGGAATTTCCCAATGCTTTACAAAACGCCTTTTTACGAATTGGAAATACCGTAACGCCAGTAGCATTGGTAGCCGTTGGTTTACAATTGAAAATTGACAAAAAGAGCAAACATTGGTCGTTTTTAGGTTTGGGATTATTTTTCAAACTGCTCATAATGCCCGCGTTTTT
>JAKQEZ010000255.1 GCA_029558435.1 Bacteroidota bacterium | reverse complement strand
TATAGAATACCTGGTCAGCCAATAGTTGAACTCCACGGAGCTTTTTGTTTGTTGGATAACCCCAAATCGTTTGAAGGTTTTTTACTATCCGATTTTCAAGCACAAAAGTTTTATGGTTTTGTTGAAGGTGCAAGTGAACCCGATTTTCAATCACCCCAACAACCAATTGTTATTTCAGAGGATGCTTATTTAAACTTGGCACATGAGTTTATTCACTATTTGCAAGATTTGAATATTGGAAAAGCCATTTTATCGCGTGTAAAAGCAATTCCAGCCAATCAAACCACCCAAAATGATTTGTTTTTGCAGCTTGTAGCCAATTATCAAAACGCATTTTGTTATTCTATTGAGCACTCGCATATTGGTAATTGGATTGGAGCAACACCAGAAATACTATTGTCGGTGAGCAATGGAGTAGGAGCAACCATGTCACTTGCAGGAACAAAACCTGTAAACGATAAACAAGCTTGGGGAGAAAAAGAGTTACATGAACAACAATTGGTTACCGATTTTATACAACACATCATTCAAGAAAACTGCACCAACGTTGAGGTTTCAAATCGTGGAGAATTGGTTGCTGGCCCAGTGGTTCATCTCATACATCGTTTTCAATTTTTAGTAAACCAACAAAAAGAGTGGAATTTAATAACTTCATTGCATCCAACTCCAGCAGTAAGCGGTTTTCCAAGAGATAAAGCATTAAAATGTATCGCCAATTTTGAGCTTCATGAGCGCGAATTTTATGCTGGTATAATTGGTATAAAATCTGAAAAACAGACACAGTTGTACGTAAACCTGCGTTGTGGTCAATTTATTGAAAACAATCTTTATGCTTTTGTGGGTGGTGGATTAACGCAAGCATCAGAACCACAAAAAGAATGGTTGGAAACAGAAAAAAAAGCAGAAACGTTGGCTAAATTTATGGCATAAAAAAAGGAGAAAAGTTTATTTTCTCCTTCTTCAATAATTTTGGTGATAAATTATTTCAATTTACATTCAACTTCAACTCCAAAACCAGAA
>JAKQEZ010000252.1 GCA_029558435.1 Bacteroidota bacterium | reverse complement strand
TATTACAGAAGAACGAATTCAAGAGATACAACAAAAAATTAATAACAGACCTCGTAAACGATTTAACTATGAAAATCCTATATTTGTAATGGAAAAATTATTGTTTAACTCAGAAGTTGCATTTGTGACTTGAATTCAGCTAATATAATTAGGGTTATTTTTAAAAAAACAACCCTAAAGATAAAGAAAAGTATAATAAAATTAATAAGGGCTCTTAATTGGGGTACAACCACAATTCATACATGGTGTACACGACATCTCCTTAGAACAATTATCAAGTCGACTCGCAGAGCACTTTAAACCGCATTTAATACTTTCTGTAGTGCATGAACTACTTTCATATCCTTTAGGTGCCTTTTCATTAAAAGTTTGAGCTATATACTTTTCCCAATGATTACGTTCGGTAGCAGGTATAACATATCCATTAGGAGTTACCCACACCATCTCTTCTTCGGAAAAAATTCTTTCTTTCGTTGAAACTTCTTTCACTATATTTTCTTTATTACAAGATAATGTAGTGCCAATAAATACTAATAAAAAAAAATAAATTAACTTTTTCATAAAACACCTATTTAAATTAAACAATATAATATTAATTTAATGCAACATTAAATAAATAATGCAATAAAAATTAAAGAACTATATTAATATTTTATTACTTTTAACTTATAAAAAATTAATTAGATGGATAAATTAATTGGAAAAAAAATAAGAAAAGTAAGAGAAATTAAAAATTTTAGTCAGGAATATGTTGCTAATAAATTATCTATTAGTCAGAGCGCCTATTCAAATATTGAAAATGGCAAAACTTTAATTTCTGAAAAAAGTTTAAATTCAATTGCGAAAATATTAGAAGTAACACCTGAAATAATTCAAGGTTATAATGATCAAGTGATTTTTAACTCTTGTATTCAATCAGGTTATGTAAATACAAATAATATTAACAATCCTATTGATAAAATTGAATCTTTATATGAAGAAATAATAAAACAACTAAAAGAGAGAATACATATTCTTGATGAAATAATCAAATTAAAAAATAATACTTAATTATCATTATAATAACTAGCGATTTAAGTACTCAAATGACAAAAAACTGCTCCAATTTCTCGGAGCAGTTCACTATGAATTATTTAACTGTGCTTATGATTTAAACAATTCGATTATTTCAATTCCAAATCCATCACAAACGGCATACGCATTTGGATTCCAAACATTCCTTCTAATTTTGCAATCTTTTGGTAGTGCATTAGTAATTCTGTAGGAATATTTCCTTTAACACTTACATTTGATTTCTTCATATCTTCTTGTAATTGTTCCATGATAGTCTCAAACATATCCTCTTTTACAAGTGGATAATACAATACTTTAGGATCTTTAACCCCCGCTGTTTTTGCAGCATAATCAATTGCATCTTTTAAACCTCCTAACTCATCCACCAAACCAATTTTAATAGCATCAGATCCTGTCCAAACACGTCCACGTGCAAACACATTGGCTTGTTCAACCGTCATTTTTCGTCCTTCAGCTACGCGCTCCAAGAAATCTTGATAAATTTCATCCACTTCTTGTTGCACATTGCTCAATTCTTTTTCGGTCATTTTTTTGTTCAAAGTAAAACCAGCATATTGGTTGGTTTTCACATAATCATACGAGAATCCTAATTTGTCTTTCATGAAATTTCCAAAATAAGGCACCATTCCAAACACACCGATAGAACCTGTGATGGTAGTTGGTTCGGCAAAAATGCGAGATGCTGCTGTAGAGATGTAATATCCACCCGATGCAGCCACATCGCCCATTGATACAATTACTTTCTTTTCTTTGTTGGTTAATTTCACTTCGCGCCAAATTTCATCACTTGCCAAGGCACTTCCTCCTGGTGAATTTACGCGCAACACCACTGTTTTTATAGATTTATTGTTGCGTGCTTCTTTTAATAATTTGCAAGTTTCTTTAGATGTTAAACCATCGCCATCAACGGTAATATCGCCAGCAGCAATAATCACTGCAACATTAGGTTCACCTGTTTTAACCAATAGTTGGTTGTCTCTAAAATTGGATTTAGCATATTTTTCAAAAGCAACAAATTTCACATCTTTATCAACTGCCAATTTTAATTTTTTCTTGATGATGTCAATTACTTCATCGCGGTATTTGGTAGCATCAATCAATTTATACTTTTCAGCATCTTTCATTCTGCGGATAAGCATATTTTCAGCATAATTGTTCAATTCTTCAGGGCTGATTTTACGATCTTTAGCAATGTCAGAACGTATTTCTGTCCAAATATTATTGATGTATCTTTCCATTTGCAAACGGCTAGAATCGCTCATTTTATCTAAGAAAAATGGTTCAACAGCACTTTTGAAATCGTTGTTTTTTCCTCTAATTACTTGTACTTCAATACCCAATTTTTCCAACGTATGTTTGTAGAACGTTAATTCACCACCTAACCCTAAAAATTCCATAATTGAAGTTGGAAAACCATACAATTCATTAGCAGCAGATGAAATATAGTATTTTCCTAATCCTACCATTTCACCAGCATTGTAGGCAACAACAAATTTTCCACTTTTCTCAAAATCGTTGATAGCCTTGCGAATTTCTTTAGCTGTTGTGTAACCACATGAAAGACTTCCTAATTCTAAAAACACACCTTTGATGGCATTGTCTTTTTTAGCTTTTTCTAAACCGTAAAGTAAATCTGCTAATCCTAAATTTGTGGTTACATTGAAAGAAGCAAAATCCAATTCTGAATTGGTTTTTTCTGCTACAACGCCATCCAATTTAATGTGTAAAACCGAATTGGGTTCTGCCACTACTTTGGTTGGAGTCGGCATCAAACTGTTTGCAATTCCACCTGCAATAACAAAGAAAAGAATCATCCCAACAATTGATCCGATGATTACTGCAACCAAACTTGGCCAAAATACTTTTCCGAAACTTATTTTTTTTCCTTTCACTTTCATGTGTTAAACTATTTTTCAACTTCAAAACTAATAGGAAAAAAGCCAAACAGTTGTTATATTTTTATGAATGGTTAGAAATTTAGTTTAAATGGTAGATTGCAATGATTACAAACATCTATGAAATTCAATTAGTTGTTATATTTGTTGCAATGAAAACCAAAAACGATGTTGGCTATTATGCCATTGGAATCTTTCGCGGAAAAACTGCACACAACATTGGTACCTTGTGGCGAAGTGCCTACATTTTAGGTGCTCAATACATTTTTACCATCGAAAATCGGTATAAAAAACAAGCTTCGGATGTTGTTCGTGCTTGGTCGCGCATTCCTTTGTTTCACTACGATACGTTTGAAGATTTGCTCAACAATATTCCCTACGATTGTCGACTAGTTGGTGTAGAACTTACCGATGATGCAGAATGGTTGCACGAATTTAATCACCCAAAAAGAGCCATTTACTTATTGGGTTCTGAAGATTGCGGCCTTCCCGATTTTGTGAAAGAAAAATGCCATTACCTTATTAAACTACCCGGAAATTCGTCATTAAATGTTGGTGTAACTGGCGGAATTGTAATGCACGACAGGGTTTCCAAAATGCCTACAAATCTACCACCTCATCACAACGAATAGAAAAATATTTATGAAAATTAAACTAACTCTTTTTTGCTTCTCTATTTGTTGCCTTTCATTGGTCCATGCTCAGAAATTTACTTTGAGCGGAACGATAAAAGACGGTGAAAATGGCGAAGATATTTTTGACGCAACGGTGGTTGTAAAAGAACTAACCAACACGGGCACAAAAACAAATGCTTATGGATTTTATTCATTGACCATTCCAGCGGGAACCTACACATTTATCTACCGCATGGCTGGATACGACCAAAAAGAAATAACAATTGAATTGACACAAAACAAGCAGCACAACCTTGAGTTAACACCCTCCAAAGACATCAAAAATCTCCAAGAAGTAGAAGTAACGGCTGTAAAAGAAAACGACAATATCACCAAATCTGGGATGGCAGTGACAACGTTTACACCAAAAGATATTGAAACCATTCCTGTTTTATTTGGCGAGAAAGACATTGTAAAAACCTTGCAATTAACCCCTGGAGTAAAAGCCGCTGGCGATGGTAACGCAGGATTTTATGTGCGTGGTGGTGGGGCTGATCAAAATTTAGTTTTGTTGGACGAAGCTCCGGTGTACAATGCTTCGCATTTATTAGGATTTTTCTCGGTGTTTAATTCGGATGCTATTAAAGATGTTTCGTTGTATAAATCTGGTATTCCAGCTCAATATGGAGGGCGAGCATCTTCTGTTTTGGATGTTAAAATGCGCGAAGGAAACAACAAACGTTTCAATGTTTCGGGCGGAATTGGTTTAATTGCCTCACGTCTAACTGTAGAAGGGCCAATTGTAAAAAACAAAGGTTCTTTCATTGTTTCGGGGCGAAGAACGTATATGGATTTGTTTCTAAAAGCATCTCGTAAACCTGAGCTCAAAAGTACAAAATTGTATTTTTACGATTTGAATTTAAAGGCTAATTACAACATTACCAGTAGAGATCGTCTTTATTTATCGGGGTATTTTGGAAGAGATAATTTTTCGTTCAACGATGAATTTGGCTTCAAGTGGGGAAATGGCACTGGAACCATACGCTGGAATAGAATAGTAACCGAGAAAATGTTTTCCAATACCTCGTTTGTTTTTAGCAACTTCAATTATGCGTTTGACATTACATCGGGTGGTAGCAAGCTCAAAGTTGGCGCTTCCATTCAAGATTTAAACCTCAAACAAGATTTTGATTACTTCATTAACAATAGCAACTCACTTAAATTTGGGTTCAACGTGATTTATCATACCTTTAAACCTGGTGAGTTGAAATCAACTATGTCGGCCATCAATAACTTTAAAATTGACAATCAATATGCACTAGAAATGGGCGTTTACATTCAAAACGATCAAAAAATTGGCAATTGGTTATCCATCATGTATGGTGTGCGTTATTCGGGTTTTGACTATATGGGAAAAGGTATTGCCTATAGCTACGATGAAAAAGGCAAGAAAACGGGCGAGCAAGCATACGGCGATTTTAAAACCATCAAATACCACCATTTTTTAGAACCCCGATTATCAATGAGCTTTATTCTTTCTGAAAAAAATTCATTGAAAATTGCCTACAACAGAAATGCACAATTTTTACATCAATTGTCCAATTCATCGTCTAGTAGTCCAACCGATATTTGGGTTCCGAGCACCAACAACGTAAAACCTCAAATTGCCGATCAGGTGGCGATGGGTTATTACCGCAACTTTTTGGACAACATGTTGGTGTTAACTACCGAAGTTTATTACAAACATTTGGGCAATCAGGTTGACTATCGTAACGGAGCCAGTTTGTTTTTAAACAATGAAATTGAAGGTGGATTGGTGTATGGAAAAGGGCAAACTTATGGTTTTGAGTTGCAATTTGAAAAGAAAAAAGGAAAATTTACCGGTTGGATTAGCTACACCCTATCGCGTTCGTTGCGTAAATTCAAAGACATCAACCAAGGCAAGCAATTTCCAGCACGTCAGGATAGAATCCATGATTTATCAGTTGTTGCCATGTACCGCATCAATCAAAAATTTGCACTTTCTGGCACCTTTGTTTTTTATACGGGAGATGCTGTTACGTTTCCATCTGGAAAATATGAAATCAACGGAGCAGTTGTGCCCTACTACACCGAGCGCAATGGCTACAGAATGCCCAATTATCACCGATTGGATTTGGGGCTGACTGTTTATTTCAAAGAGCGACCAAAATTTGAACACAACCTCAACGTTTCTATTTACAACGTGTATGCTCACAGAAATGCATTCATGATAACATTTGAAGAAGACAAGGATAATCCGGGAAAAACAAAGGCTATCCAAACCTCACTTTTCCGTTTGGTTCCTTCCATTACTTATAACTTTAAAATAAAATAGACCTTATGAAAATTACTGTTTTATTCGCACTTCTTTGTTTAATCGTTGTAGGTTGCCAAAAAGAAATAAATGTTGATTTAAACGAAGCTAGTCCCAAATTGGTGATTGAAGCCAACTACATTGCAACCGATAGTTTGGTGAGGGTGAAAGTTTCCTATACCGGCAATTATTTTGATGCCTATTCTTCTAATTTAGTCAACAACGCTGTAATTTCTATTAAGGCAAGCAATGGAGCTTCGGTTTCTGTTCCTTTTATTGGCAACGGAATGTATGAACTAGCCAACTATGCTCCAACTTATGGCGCCACTTACACGATTCAAGTTTTACACGAAGGCATTGCCTACGAAGCATCCTCGTTGTTAATGCCTACAATGGATTTTACACCTGCCAGCTATGAATACCAAGAAGAAACATTGTTTTCTGAAGCAGGTTATTGGGTAACCTATCGTTTTCAAGACCCTCCAGGAATTGGCAATTGTTTTAAAATCATTGAAACTTATAACGATACAACCTACAATAAATTTGGAGATTTCCGATTTGGTGACGATAAAAACACCGATGGCAATATCCGTGAATTGAAAATATACGAAGCATTTGCAATTGGCGATACAATAGAACTGGAATTGCAAAGCATCAATCAATCGGTTTTTAATTATTACGATCAATTATCCACCAACACATCGGCATTTACGGCAGCTCAAGGAAACCCAGATTATTACTGGACCAACGAAGCATTGGGTTATTTTTCAGCTTATGGCTACAAGAAGCAACAAATTGTGATACAATAAAAAAGACGAGCTAATAACTAACTCGTCTTTCTCAATAATTTTAAAAAGAATTACTGCACTGTCTTAAAGAATCCTTTTGCTTGTGCATCGTTTGGATCTAAAGCTTGCACTTTACCCCACACTTCTTTTGCTTTATCCATGTTTTTATCAGCAGAGTTTACATAGTAATCGCCCAAATATTTGTAAGCTTCAATTGCCATGCTTTTAAACTGACCTTTAATTTGGTCGTCTGATAAATTTGCTAAAAACCCATCATAATATGTTTTTGCAGCCCATGTTGTTTTATTTTCATCCAAGTATGAATTAGAACGTGCTCTCCACAAATAACTCATCGCATAAGTTGGTGCTTGCTCCAACACTTTTGCATGTGCTTGGTCTGCTTTTGCATAATCTTTTGGACCAAAATAATATGCTCTACCTAATTCATAATATTCTGCCAAAGTCAAGTTAGATGAATCACTTCCCATTTTTTTAGTGAACATATCAATTGCACCTTGGTAGTTTTTATCTTTCATATAAGTTGCAGCCAATTCACCATAAATATCTCCTCTAACTTCAGGATCAATTTCAGCAGCTTTTTGCATGCACTCAAAATATTTAGCTGGTTGATTTAATTTTTGGTAATACAACCCTTCGTAACGGTAATCCGAACCAATAACTTTATCTTTTGGAGCCATTTTGAAATAATTGTTCAAGGCATTCAAACCAACAACATAAGCTGATGAATCTGCATTGTTAGCCGCATTATCTTCGTAAATTGAATATGCTAAAATACGCTCTGCATACATGTTTTTAAATCCTCTTGAATGCAACAAATCAATTTCTTTAATTGCATCACTGTACTTTTTACCTAAGAATAACGATGTAGCATAACGGTAACGTGCATGATCACTATCGTTTAATTCTAAGTATTTTTTCCAGTTGCTGATGGATTGGTCTGTTTGTCCAAAACGCATGTTCAACTCAGCTCTTTCGCGGTATGCAGGTGCATAGTTAGGCTCCATAGATTGTGCAACTTTGTATAAACTATCTGCCAATTTAGGGTTTTGGGCGCGTTGGTAAATTTTAGCCTTGCTAACAAAAACACGAGCATTGCTATTGATATCACCCGCTTTGTTGTAATACTTCATAGCTTCTGTACTGTTTCTTGGATTGATTTCCACTTGCGCATCCCCCATCAACAAATAGTTGCGTTGATTTTTCGGCTCCAACTCAATTGCTTTATTCAACAAACCTACAGCCTGATTCAAACTTTTGATTTTAGACTCTACCATTACAGCTGCAATCTGACGAATAACTTCTGCGTTTTTACGTTTGGTATCCTTTAAAATTGTTTGAAAAAGTGTACTTGCATTGGTTGTATCACCAGAAACCCACATTGCTTTTGCTTTTCCAACTAATGACAATGGATTTTCGGGCGCAACTTCAGCACCTTTATTCCAAATAATTTTTGCAGAATCAACATCGTCTGCTTGGTAAAAATTATCTCCGTAAAAGAAATAAACATCGCCCAAAGAAATACCTTGTTGTTTTGCTAAAGAACGAAAATCTTTTGCTGCTTCTTCATAACGTTCGTTGTCTGTTTTTTTGATAGCATCACCCAAAGTTTGTCCAAAAGACATTCCTGTTAATGCTACTAATGAAAACACTGATAATGTAATTCGCTTCATTTTATTTAATTTTCTAGTTACCTATTTTTTCAAGTTTGAAAAATCAAAATTCTTGCCAAAAGCAAAAGTTAATTTTAAAACGGTTGCTAATATACTATTTTTTTTGCTTATTCTGTTCGGATATTCAACATACGTGCTTGCATATCTGCAGGAATTAAAGACGATTTAAGAATAATTAATTGTCCTTTTTCTCCCACCATAAAATTCACTAAACCAGCATCTAAAGTAGAACGACCAGCTTTGGTGATTATCCACACTTCGCGCACTAAAGGATAGGCTTTGTTATCGTAATACCCTTCGTAAATATATGCTTGATACGGTTTGAAATACTCCTCACCTTCTGATTTTGCAATGGAAACAACGTTCAATCCATCTCTAAACTTTAATGCTTGCGGGTCTTCTTCATCACTGATCCAATTCACACCAATGACTCCTAACGCATTTTTGTGCGATTTTACATAGTTGATAACCTCCTCGTTTGAGTTCACAGCAAACACGTTGACAGGCATTTGTTCCACTTGAGCCAAGTTTTTCAAGTACAAGAAATTGGCAGAATTCGGGTTATCAAAGACAACATTAATCACATTTTTGGTACCCGTCCACAACGAATCTTTTCCCTGAAGAATGTTTTTCAATCGGTCAACAGTCATCAATGTATCGGCATTTTCTGGATGCACCACCAATGCCAAGGCATCAATTGCCATTTTGGTACTTCTAACCTCAATGTTATTTTGTTTGCGCAGAGCGTCTTTTTCTTCTTTAGTAAAATCGCGCGTAATGCAGATTGTAGATGTTTTTCTGTTCATAAAAGCATCAATTGCTGCTGTTTCATTAACATATTGCGGAAGAATGTTTGCCAACGGATATTGCCCTTCGAAGGTATAAATACTGGTTTCAAACAAAGGCTTAAACGATTCTTCAAGATATACAACAATATCTCCAGAGCTGTTGGTGTTTTTTCCTTGCATGCTGTTTTTGCACGATGATAATGCAATAAGGACGGAGAAAAATAAAATTACTTGTTTCATATCGATTAATTTTCAGATTCTTTAGAATTTTTATCGGCTTTATATAGGTTGTAAACGCGATATGAGCGAAAAAGTGCATACAACAACAATAAAACAATGAAAGATTTACGTTGAAAATTGGATAAATTCATTAAAAACTCCTCCTTAAAAAGAAGAAAAAAGCACCAAACCAAGCAAATTACGATAACAAATGCTGAGATTAGGTAATTGATAATTCTTGCGTTCACTTTAAAATATTTCTTCAAAAATAATCAATATCAATTGGAAATGGAAAACTCTTTGTTAAGAATTGTCAAAAGAAAGAAAAAAAGGCAAATCTATAAGCCGGGTTCTGTATTCTAAAACTAGAACGTTTATCATTTATCTAGCCGCACAATCACTTGTACGATCTATCAACCTACCCTCTGAGTTGGGCGAGTAACCCTTTCATTTTATATTGCTACAAAACATCCCCAGTTTACATGGTCTTTCAACGCGTAAGGTTTACCTAGCTACAAAACATCACTGCTTGCACGGTGAGCTCTTACCTCACCTTTTCACTATGACCCCGAAGGGCTACCTATTTTCTGCTGCACTTTCTGTTGCCGAAAAAATCGACACCTTCCCGTTAGGAAGTACGCTACTCTATGTTGCCCGGACTTTCCTCTTTTTCGATTGCTCGAAACAGCGATAAACCGATTTGCCTGTTACAAAATTATAAAATTATTTCTTCACAAACGGCATTCTTGCTGATTGTCCGTTGCATTCAACTTGGATAAGGTACATCCCAGGCGTTAAATCATCTACGGCAATCGATTGTGTGGTAGAGGCAAACGAAAATTGTTTTACAAGCGTTCCATCCAATTGGTGAATGGTGCAATTTTTCATTCCTTCTTGCCAAGAAACAATTAATTCATCGCTAGCAGGGTTGGGATAAATAGCCAATTGATTAGGAGCTTTTGGAGTAGTTGTACTTAGATAATCCAAATCTTTGTATTCAATGGAAACAACTGTTTCATTTCCCATAATTTCTGAGGTTGTAATGCGAAGAATGGGCGTTTTTTCGTTTTTTGCCAACCATTCATATTCGTAAACAACTGGAATTTCTAATCCAAAAACAGTTCCGTTATAACCAATGGTATCTGTTTCTTCTACGCGATGTTGAACACGCAATACATCAAAAGTTCCATAAGGCGTTGTGATTTTTCCCCAACCATCAACCACTGTATGGCGTTTTCTTTTTTGAATCCATTGTGCATCAATAAATTGACTCAAATCAAAATTGGTATATCCTGTAGAAAAATATTCATCACCATAATTGAGGGGCAACACGTATTTTGTTTCAATAGTATCTGATTTCATGGGTACTCCCTGACCGCTAATACCAATAGAATAACCCACTAAATTTAAGCGCGTTGTTGTTTTTCGAGTGTATTGATTCACATCGTCTAAATCAAAATTAATGGGTAATATTTGTGCAATTTGTCCCAACGGTAAATCCATATACGGCATGTAATAAGACGAACGGTATTTGGTAACTGCAAAAGGTCCATACGCCATATTAATCAAAATTGGAACACCAGAAAGTGGTTGGTATATTCTTGTAATTTGACTTAAAAACGAAAGGGAAGAAAAATCCCATTGATAGTCGGGACCTGTAGAGGCATAATCAATTGCAAAATTAACAGCTTGACTAGACACCAAAGTATCTTTTGCTACCGGTAAATCGGTATCTTCTATGGTAATTTGACCTGTTACAAAGTAAAAGTTAACAGCCAAAAATAAAGTTAATGCAATTGTTTTCATAAAGTTAAATAAAACACGAAGATACATTTTATATTCATTCAATCAAAAAAAACATTAATTGGAATGATAAATTTCTCCTTCATCAATCAAAGGAAGTCCTTGCATTTTTAAAAACAGTTGTATGAGTGCCACCACATCTTTTTCGCAATACACTTTGATGCGCTCTAAATCTTTGTCTTCGTAATACACGCGTGCCACATCTGCACCAGAAATATCATCTTTTGGTGTTGGTATTCCAAAAATATGACACAGCAAAGCCAATGATGTGTATGCTTTGTAATCTCCAAACTTCCACAATTCCATCGTATCCAAATGCATTACTTCCCACGGTTTTTTACCTGCCAAATTTAGCACTGCAGGAATTTCAATTCCATTCACCAACATACGTCGGCAGATGTAAGGGAAATCAAATTCTTTGGCGTTGTGACCACACAACAAATGGTACTGTGTGTTGTAATGTTCTTCAATCAACTTTTTGAATTGCAACAACAACGTTTCTTCGTCGTCGTGGTAAAAAGATTTTAAACGCATTTGTCGCCCAGTACGCGTTTCTGTTACAAACCCAACAGAAATGCAGATAATTTTCCCAAACTCAGCAAATATACTTGCTCTTTTGGCATAAGCGGCTTCAAAATCACCAATATCATCGGGTGAAACGTGTGCTTTGTCTCCAAATAATTTTCTTGATTCGTCGTCTAAATACTGTGGAAGGTAAACTTGTGGAGCTGTTTCAATGTCTAAAAACAATACTTTGTCGAGGTGTAAATTTTTTATTAGCATAAATCTGTATTTTCATATCTAAGTTAATAAAAAATGTCTTCCCAAAACAAATTGAGAAGACATTTTTTGAATTTTAAAAGAAGATTTAATGTTGTTTTACAACTTTAAATAATTTTTCAAAAGAAGCATTTTTTATGTGCACCATATAAACACCTGCTGCAAGGTTGTCTATTGGAATTGTAACTGCTGTTTGATTGGCTTCAATTGCTTTTGCAGTTAAAGTTTGTCCTAATTCATTAAACAATTGAACACGTGCGTCTTTGTCAAAACCTGAAGATGAAAACACCAATATATTTTTTTGTGCTTCATCAATTGTAATTGCAAAGTTATTGGTTAACTCCTCCAATCCAGCACAATTTACAGCCACTTCAAAAGTAAAATGCTGCGTAGAAGTTCCACAGCCATTAGAAGTTACCAACGTAATGGTAATGCTTCCTGCTTCGTCAAAAGAAATTGATGGAGAAGCACTGTTAGATGTACTTGGCGTACCACCTGGGAAAGTCCATTGATAACTAGCTGTATTCAATGAGTTGGTTCCACTAAAATTAACAACTGTTGGACAACCAATAGTGCTATCCACAAAAGCAATTGCAGCACTTGGCATTTCGTTCACAAAAACAGTCATTTGGTCGGTATTAACACAACCATATATATCTGTACCAGTTACCGTATAAACAGTTGTAATAGGAGGCGAAGTGGTATGCGATGATCCTGCACCTAAACCATTATCCCAAGAATAAGTAGCCGCTCCTGATGCTGTGATTGTTGCGCTTTCACCTGTACAAATAGTTACATCAACTCCAGCATTAACAAGCGGTAATTGATTTACAGTAACCACTACTTGGTCTGTTGCACTACATCCATTGGTTGTACCAGTAACCGTATAAGTTGTAGTATTGCTAGGATTTACAGTGTGTGATGCTCCTGCTCCTAAGCCATTATTCCATGAATAAGATGTTGCTCCTATTGCAGAAATCGTAATACTTTCTCCAGCACAAATAGATACATCTGCACCAGCATTAACTGTAGGTAATGCGTTTACAGTAACTGTAACTTGACTTGTTGAAGAACACGCACCATTTGAACCAGTTACGGTGTATGTTGTAGTATTGCTAGGACTTACAGTGTGTGATGCTCCTGTGCCTAAACCATTATCCCAAGAATAGGAGGAGGCGCCAATAGCTGTTAACGTTGTACTTTGACCTGCGCAAATTGCTACGTTTGAACCAGCACTCACTACTGGAACAGGGTCAACATTTACTGTAATTTGATCTGTTGCACTACATCCAGCTGTTGTACCAGTAACGGTATAAGTTGTTTGACTTGTTGGTGACACACTATGTGAAGCACCTGCACCCAACCCATTATCCCAAGTAAAGGATGAAGCACCTGTTGCAGCAATTGTTGTACTTTGTCCGCTACAAATGGTTACGTCTGCTCCAGCATTTACGGTTGGAGTAGGATTAACAGTTACTGTAACTGATGCTGAAGAGCTACATCCACCAGAAGTTCCTGTAACATTGTAGGTTGTTGTTACTGTTGGCGAAACCGTTTTAACGGCACCACTACCCAATGAATTATCCCACGTATAAGTAGAAGCACCAGTTGCCGTTAATGTCGTACTTTGACCAGCACAAATGGTCACGTTGGAGCCAGCGCTAACAACTAATGAAGCATTGACATTAACAATTACTGTATCTTTGTTAACACATCCGTTCCCATCTGTTCCTGTAACAATATATTGTGTTGTTGAAGATGGTGAAACTGTTTTTGTAGCTCCTGTTCCCAACCCATTGTTCCATGAATAGGTATTTGCTCCTGTGGCTGTTAATGTTGCCGAATTTCCCGTACAAACCGTTAAGTCTGTTCCTGCATCTACATTAGGCAAAGGATTAACAATAACTTGATATTGTGCTATATTGTCACAACCATTTGCGGCTGTTCCTGTAACAATATAGGTTGTTGTAGAATCTGGCGTAACAGTTTTAACTGCTCCTGTTCCCAAACCGTTATTCCATAAATAGGTACTCCCCCCCGAAGCAGTTAAAGTTGTTGATGCTCCTTTACAAATTGGAGATGTTCCGCTAATAGAAATTGTTGGATTTGGTTTTACAGTAATTGCCACAAAAGTAGAGTCAAACAACGAACAACCACCTCCTACTACATACAAAATAGCATTGTATGTTCCTGGTGTATTATATGCAATTGTTGCTGTTGGCGCTGATGGTACAATTGAAGGAGTTCCTCCTGGGAAGCTCCACAACAAGGTATCTTCATACGTACTTCCAGCTGCATCAAAAGTTATTGATTCACCTTCACAAACAGAAAGTGAGCTAGCAGTTAATACAGCATTGGTGGGTGTGCTTGTTAAAAATGGGTGCATAATTAAAGATGCACTTAAATTAAAAGACCCTGCGGTTCCATACTGATACCAAACATTATTAGATTGTTTTTCCCAAATTGCGGATGGGGTTGTTTGTCCGTTTGAATTACTTCCTATTGAAAGGCTATCGGCAGACCAAGATAAGTTTGTTAAATCAACCGAAACAAAGAATTTTTTAGATGCTGGAAGTGTTACTACATTGTTTACAAAACTTGCTTCCGTGTATGCTCCTGCTAAAACATCTGCCCTAATTGTTCCTAAAGTTAAATTGGTTGTTCCTAACAAAGTACCTGGTGTTCCAGCCGTTCCATCGTAAATTTTTACGGGCACAATTTTATTCAAGTTAGAAGAATTAGCCTTTGCAAACAAAATGTAAACGGCATTTAACTGCGTATTAGAATAAGTTGAAGCATCAAAATACATCGCCTTTTCTTTGTCAGCATAAATATTGTTACCATTTACATAACCATTTCCAGTACCAGCAGAATAAGATGTTAGCGTCCAACCAGAAGGAATTGGATAATTTAGCTGATCACAAGTTGATGGTGGATTAACGGTGATGTAATTTGTTTTTGTTTCTGTATCTGATCCGTTGGCATTTGTTACGGTTAGCGTTACAGTATAAGTTCCAGGAGTGTTGTAAACTATGGAAGGTGGAGTTTGTCCATTATATGTTGCTGGTGTACCGCCTGCAAAAGTCCATGACCAACTTGAAGGGTTATACGTAGATTGGTCGGTAAAAACGATTGAAGCACCTGCATTAACTGTCGTGAAATTGGCAGAAAAATCAGCTACTGGAGGCAAGTTTAAACTTGCAGAAACACAAGCCATTGCAGCATTTGCATCAATTCTACCTGCTCCTAATTTTCCGATATAGGATGGATTTTGTGCATTTATATTTTGAGCTGTAGTATATAAACAGTTTATTAAATCAGCGTTGGGCATAGTAGGATTTAATGATTTCATCAAACCAACCAAACCTGCCACCATTGGAGATGCCATAGAAGTTCCTGACATGTATCCATAAGAATTATCAATGGTTGTGCTTAAAATATTATCTCCAGGAGCTGAAATTTTTATCCATGTTCCATAGTTAGAAAAACTTGCTTTTTGATCCGAACTATTTGTTGCTGCTACAGAAACTACTCCTGGGTATGCAGCAGGATAGAATTGTGTTTGCACGTTATCATTACCAGAGGCAGCTATCAAAATTGCACCTTGGCTAATTGCATAGTTAATAACATTTTGCCCTGTTGTTCCTCCACCAGGTCCACCCCAACTCATATTGATTACGTCTGCTCCATTAGCAGCAGCATAGGTAATACCTTGGTATCCGTGTGACACAACAGATGGTGAATTGGTAGATTTAACACACATCAATTTACAGCTAAACCCAATGGATGAAACCCCTATTCCATTGTTAGTAGCTGCAGAAACTATCCCAGCCACATGCGTTCCGTGTTGATATGAACTTGTTGTTGGATTCGGGTTGTTATCACCACTCCCAACATCATAACCATTAATATCATCAATGTAACCATTACCATCGTCGTCTATTCCATTTCCTGCAATTTCACCAGGATTTACCCATAAATTTGCAGCCAAATCTGGATGATCTCTTTTCACAGCATCGTCAACAATGGCAACAACAACCGTACTTCCAGTAGAAAAATAATTCCACGCCCCTTGCGCATTAATTTTTGTCAACCCCCATTGCGAACTGTAATAGGGGTCATTAGTTGTTAAGCAATGTCTGTATAGCGGAACTTTTTCGGCATATTCAACATTTTTCAATGCAGATAACTCTTTGATGAATTGCTCCACTTTCGTAAAATCTGTAAACTCCACCTCAAATGTTAGTTGAAGTTCTTTGGATTGCTTAGCAATATGAAAGGGTTTGGATAAATTTGTTGCCCCATATTTTGACGCAATTTGTTGAAATCCAGGAATGGCTGTTAATGGTAGTTTTTCTGGGTTTTGGTTCAATTCCAATTCAAAACGTGTTTCATTGGATAATTTAAACCAAATTTTTCCATCTTGATAATCCGAATTAAAGCTCTGAGCAAGCGATATTAGTGGAAATAATAAGAAGAAATAAAGAAACAAAGTACATTTTCTCATAAGTTTAAAGTTTAAAGTGCTGTACCAATATCTATTTTTTTCTCCTAACAACCAAATTTTTAGCTCATTTTTATTTCAACTTTTTCACGAATCTCAAATTTTATCTCGTTTCATTGGCTTTAATTTTTAAATTTGCTGTTCAAGATTTATTCATGAAAAAAATACTCGTTACAGGCGGCGCCGGATACATCGGTTCACATACAGTTGTTCAACTAATCGAAAATGGTTATTCACCCATTATTTTGGATGATTTTCGCAACTCACAACCAACAGTTATTCAGAACTTAGAAAAAATTACCCAACAATCTATTCCTTATTTTGCAATTGATATTTGCAATAAAGAAAAGGTTTACGAATCGTTGAAAAACGTTGCAATTGACAGCGTAATTCATTTTGCTGCCTATAAAGCGGTGGGAGAATCGGTGGTGCAACCTTTACTCTATTACCACAACAATATTGAAGGCTTGGTGAATGTATTGCAATGGTCGCTTGAAAACAAAGTCAAAAACTTTATATTTTCTTCTTCTTGCACCGTTTATGGCGAACCCAAAGGTGTTAAAGAAGTGAACGAAGAAACTGCATCTGGAATTGCCAATTCACCTTATGGACAAACCAAAGTTATTGGTGAGCAAATTTTGACCGATGTAAAGAAAAGTGGTGCAACTATCAACCTACTTGCGTTGCGTTATTTTAACCCCATTGGTGCGCATCCTTCTGGCTTGATTGGTGAGTTACCGATTGGAAAACCCAATAATTTATTGCCTTTTATTACCCAAACAGCTGCAGGATTGCATCAAGAACTAACAGTTTTTGGTAACGATTATCCTACACCTGATGGCACGTGTATCCGCGATTACATCCATGTAGTTGATTTGGCCGAAGCACACGTAAAAGGAATTGATTTTTTAACCTCCAACCAACCAAAAGCTGTAGAATTTATCAATGTGGGCACTGGCAACGGAACATCTGTATTGGAAATGATTCAAGCGTTTGAAGCTACGACAGGCAATAAATTAAACTGGAAATTTGGTCCGCGCAGAGATGGCGACGTGGTAGAAATCTATGCAAATGCCGATAAATCGTTCAATAGCTTGGGCTGGAAAGCAAAATATACCATCCAAGATGCAATAAAAGATGCATGGAATTGGGAAAAGAACATTCGTAATATCTAAAGAATCACTAAATTTGTTGCTTTATACAATTCAATAAGTGTTCAAACAATTAGTCATAGGGTTTCTATTCTGCGCAATTTCACTCAATAGCTTTGGGCAAGAAAAAAACGAAGTTGTAACCAAATCGCGTTATCGACCAGGTATTTTTTGGTTTTTAACCGGCTGGAAAAATGGAAAAGCACCAAAATACGACCGTTTGATGTTTGACATCACCTACAACGATTGGGTGGGCGACCGAAAAACCTTTGCAATGAAAGGACCTTCAATGGGCATGAATGTTAGCTGGTTGTTTGATATTCCTTTGGCTAAAAATGGTGTTGTTTCATTTGCTATTGGACCAAATTATGGCTTGTATAACCTCCATCACAATCTCCCTGTTTATTACGATCAGGCAACAAAAACAACTAGCTATGGAGAAAATGAACAAGCTGGCAATTTTGGAAAAATAAAATTGGTGGGGCATCAGTTAACTGTTCCTGTAGAATTTCGTTTCAGAACCAAAGGTTTGCAGCATTTCAAAGTGCATATTGGAGGAAAAATTGGTTATCAATTATCACTGTTTAACAAAGAACGCCATACCATAAATGGAAAAGAGGAAAAGTTTAAAAACAAAGATTCAAAAGACATAAATCGATTGGTGTATTCGGCACATGTGCGCTTAGGTGTTCGCAATTTTGCGCTGTATGCTTCGTATAATTTCAACCCATTTTACTCGGGAGAATCTAGCACAAAACTTCATTTGTTGCAATTAGGTTTAACGGTTTCATTGTTCTAACATGTTTATTGACACGCACACTCATTTATTTTCGGAAGAATTTAACGACGACCGTTCGTTGGTAGTTAAAAAAGCCATTGATTGTGGTGTAGAAAAAATGTTGCTACCCAACATTGATGTGAATTCCATCCATCCGTTGTTTGATTTATGCACTAAATTTCCGCAAAACTGCTATGCAATGATGGGCTTGCATCCTGGTTCGGTGGATGAACATTTTGAAACGCAATTGGCAACTATAAAACAAGCACTTTTTTCTAACAAAGAACGTTGTGTGGCAGTAGGTGAAATTGGAATGGATTTGTATTGGGACAAAACATTTGTTGAACAACAACGCATTGCTTTTGCAACACAAATCAACTGGGCGAAAGAATTGAATATTCCTATTGTTATCCATGCGCGCGAGGCTTTTGATGAAATTTTTACAGTTTTGGATGAATTGAACGACGAACGCTTATCGGGTGTATTTCATTGTTTTACCGGGGATGAAGCACAAGCACAAAAAGCATTAAGTTATGGCAATTTTAAATTAGGAATAGGCGGTGTTGTGACCTATAAAAAATCTACTTTGCCAGAAGTGTTGGCTACCGTTGATTTAAAGCACATCATTTTAGAAACCGATTCGCCTTATTTAGCACCTGTACCCTTCCGTGGTAAAAGAAACGAAAGTGCGTATGTGTTGCACGTAGCCGAAAAATTAGCCGATATCTATCAAGTTTCATTAAAAACAATTGAAGAAACAACTACCAACAACGCAAAAGAATTGTTTCGAATTAACTAAACAAACGTTGGTTGAGTTTACTAAACTTTTTGACACCTTTAAAATAATAAGCCCACAACAAATTCCCATTGTAACGTCCAGTAGTATTTGGAGCTACTGAACTAGCTTTAATTGCACGTCTTTTTTGCAATAAGCTTGATAAATTGGCGTACATTGAAAAATGGGCTTTTACAACACTAATCAGGTTGTTAATTTCGCCTAAAAAAAGAAAACGAACGCCAGCCACACCATCAATTATCATTCTGTACAACAATTTTGGAAATAACCACCCCTCGTGATTTTTGACAATCATGTACAAGCTATTTCTAAAATTCAGATACGTTTTGCGAGGTGAAGCATAAGGCAACGTTCCACCACCCACGTGATACACCACCGATTCTGGTTGCACATATAATGCATATCCCAACTTTTTGGCGCGCCAACACCAATCTATTTCTTCCATGTGGGCAAAAAACGATTCATCCAAACCGCCCAATTGATGGTAAACATCAGAGCGCACCATCAATGCAGCTCCTGTTGCCCAAAAAACTTCCGAAACACCATCGTATTGTCCTTCATCTTCTTCAACACTGTCAAAAATTCGACCTCTACAAAAAGGAAAATAGTTAGCATCAATGAAACCTCCAACGGCTCCAGCGTGTTCAAATTTATGTTTTTCGGAATAACTTCTAATTTTGGGTTGACAACCAGCAATTTTATCGTTTTGTAGGAGTTGATACAACGGTTGCAACCAATTTTCAGTAACTTCGATATCGGAATTGAGCAGCACATAAAACTTAGCATCCACCTTTTTTAGCGCATCGTTGTAGCCTTTTGCAAATCCGCCATTGGTTTCATTCACTATGATTTCAACTTGTGGAAAATGCTGTTGTAAAAATTCAACTGAATCATCGGTAGAAGCATTGTCGGCAACAATTATTCGTGCATCGCCAGAATATTTAATCACTGAGGGTAAAAACTGTTTTAAGTAGTTACGCCCATTCCAGTTTAAAATAACAATACTTACGTCTTTCACTTATGACAATCAATTAATCTTCAAACAATTGCTTAGAATTATTTCCCCAAGAATCTGGCACGTATTCATTTCCATCATCCACACTTCCGTGTTTAGAATTTCTACGGTTCAACTCGTATTGCCAATTCGGATTTTTCAATTCACCTATCATGTCAGAGTGCAACAAACGGTAATTGTTGTTAACTAAATCTGGGTTGTAGAAAATGAATTTTTTATTACTGTATTTGCCAATTTTGTTGTATTCCCAAATCTCGTATGGCAATTCAGAGGCTGAAACTTCGCGTTGGATGGTACGATTAGGCGCTCCATATTGTAGGTAAACACGTCCTCTATCTGTTTCAAATCCAGGTTGGAAATTGTTTTTAAAGTTTTCTTCAACAAAAAGCACTTGTTGTTTATAGCGCATCCATGCTTCATACGTGTTAACAGGATCTATTTGTTTCCAAATTGCTTGAATCATTTTTCGTTGCAATTCTTTATCGTTGCTTTTTCTACGTACTTCTTTTAAAATCGTTCTTGCTTGTCCTTGCCCTGAAATCGGAATCAAACTCGCCAAGTAAAATTTAACGCTATCATCGGTGATGGATTGTTGAAATGCTGGATCTAAAATTAAATCTGCAAAATTAACTACCGTATCTTGATCGTTGGCACGTTCAAATTCATACGTTTGAGTGGATAACTCGTTGGATTTTTTATCAAAAATCGTCATACTCAACGCATATCGACCTGTTGGAATATTGGTGATATTCAATGATTTAAAAACAGGAACAACTGCTGCTTTTTGGTGTTTTGAAAACGAGGTGAATTCGGGTAAAACTTGTGCTGTTTCTAAATTCTTTACTTGCTGACGAATGATAAACGTAGAATCCTCTATTTGTGTAGAATTATACACTTCAAAATAAATAGGAAGATTGGTTAATTCGGTTGGATAGAACGTTGCTATTCGCGGCAAAATATCGTATCCAGATTTAGAAAACACATTTTGTTGTTGCGTTTTGGTTGCCGATTCAGCCACGATAATATCCGAAATAGACAAAGCATCTGCATATTCCTCTACATCAAAACTAAAAGTTGATTTTACAGAAGGATTTTTAGAGTTTAAATCCAACAATTCCAACTGACATTGGTAATTTCCTGGTGCTAATGCAAAATGTTTGATGTCGTAAAAATCATCAACAATACTATCCACCATAATGGGCGAGTTTAATCGATAGGCATCTTGCGCCACCGTTTTCTCACCTTGGTTGATTTTAATGATTACAGCTATTTCTCCAATTAAATCCTTTCCTTTAGGCACATAATTTAACGAATGACCAACGTATTGAAATTGAAGTTCCACATAATCACCTGCATCTGGCGTGTAAAATTGCTTCACTTGCAAGTAAGCCGCCAACCGTTTGTTTTTATTTCCTTGAGCATTTAGCACGCCAATTGACATAAAAACAAATAAGCAAATCAATAGTAAACTTCTATTTTTCATATTAAAATTCATTGAATTATTGAGGTAAAGATAACAACTTATGTTCACCTTTCCATCAACTGTATCAGCTATTTAGTAATCCGTAAAAAATTGCGTTTTAATGGTTATCCAAACAAATTATGCCTTTGTTGTGGGTGTACCAAAATTCATGCGTGCCACACCATTGTTTGGTTCAATTTCTTCAATAACTCCAAATGCTTGCTCGTATTTTTGAATATTATCGGCCAATGCACCCAATAAACGTTTAGCATTTTGAGGCGTCATAATGATGCGCGATTTTACTTTACCTTTTGGCAATCCTGGCATTAATTGAATAAAATCTGTCACAAATTCTCCTGGAGAATGGGTAATGATTGCAAGATTGGAATATACGCCAGAAGCAACATCATCTGTTAATTCGATATTGATTTGATTGTCATTGTTATGATCTTCCATTGGATTTTTATTTTAACGTTAATGAAAGTGCTAAAATAATATTTTTATCGATATTTTAGAAGAATTTTGATTGCCTATTCAATAAAAAAAACTATCTTAGCGTTTCATTACTGAAACATAACTAAATTGAAAAAGACCTTTCAAAAAAACATATTAATTACCGGAGGAGCTGGTTTTATTGGTTCTCACGTAGTTAGATTATTTGTCAATAAATATCCAGATTATCGAATTGTTAACTTCGACAAGTTGACCTATGCTGGTAATTTAAGTAATTTGAAAGATGTTGAAAACAAAGAAAATTATGTTTTTTTCAAAGGCGACATTGTTTCACCTGACGATGTGAAATTGGTGTTTGATCTTTATCAAATTTCAGACGTTATTCACCTTGCAGCAGAATCACATGTTGACCGTTCAATTGAAGGTCCGATGGATTTTGTGCAAACCAACGTTGTGGGAACTGTTAATTTGCTTCAAACAGCAAAAAATTATTGGACAGATTTTTCCAACCACGTTTTTCACCATGTTTCAACCGACGAGGTATATGGTTCGTTGGGCGAGGACGGTTTTTTTGAGGAAACAACGGCATACGACCCTCGCAGTCCGTATTCAGCATCCAAAGCAGCATCCGATCATTTTGTGAGTGCGTTTTACCACACCTACGGATTGCCGGTAAAACTTTCCAATTGTTCTAATAACTACGGAAGTCATCATTTCCCTGAAAAATTAATTCCCTTGATGATTAACAACATCGTTAACAAAAAACCATTGCCTGTTTATGGAAAAGGTGAAAATGTTCGCGATTGGTTGTGGGTAGAAGACCATGCACGTGCCATTGATGTTATCTTTCATACTGGAAAAATTGGCGAATCCTATAATGTGGGTGGACTCAACGAATGGCGTAATATTGACTTGGTCAACTATTTATGCACAATCTTGGATAAAAAATTAAACCGTGCTCCAGGTGAGTCGGCACAATTGATTACTTACGTAAAAGACAGAGCTGGACACGATTTACGCTATGCAATAGACGCTACAAAGTTAGCCACTGAATTGGGGTGGAAACCCTCCATTACTTTTGAAGAAGGATTAGAAAAAACAGTTGATTGGTACCTCCATAACCAAGAGTGGATCAACAACATAACTTCTGGAGATTATAAATACTATTACGAAAAAATGTACAATAACTGAAAAAAACATGGGACTACTCAGCATTTTCAAACCACAACAAATACTACCAGCAATTGATTTTAGTCAATTAGTTGTAGACATGCACAGCCACTTGATTCCCGGCATTGACGATGGTGCCAAAAACATGGATGAAACCATAGCCATGTTGGCTAAATTTGAATCATTGGGCTATAAAAAAGTAATTACTACTCCGCACGTTTACAGTGATTGTTATAGAAATACACCAGAAACTATACTAGGAGGATTAAAAAACGTTCAAAAAACAGCCAAAGATTTGGGACTAACCATTGAAATTGAAGCTGCTGCAGAATATTACTGTGATGAATATTTTTTAGACCTCATCGAGAAAAAAGAATTGTTACCTATTGATAACAAATACGTTTTGATGGAATTTTCTTTCCATGCTGAAATGGATAATTGGCGTGAATTTGTGTTTGGAGTACGCGCTGCAGGCTATACTCCCATCATTGCTCATTTTGAACGTTACATTTATTGGCTTGGCTCAACAAAAGTTGCACAAGAAATGGTGGAATTGGGAGCAAAACTACAGTTGAACTATAATTCATTAGCAGGGCATTATGGTCCTTCTATTAAAAAACAAGCAGAACTATTGATTTCCAACAATCTTATTAGTTTTTTAGCTACGGATTGTCACCGCATCCAACACTTGCGCATCATGGAAGACAATGCTAACAATGCGTTTGTACACAAATTACTCAATAGCGGATTATTGCTCAACAATCAATTGATGAAGCAAGAACACGCATTAGTGCACTAACCGTATATTTTTACGATGATTTTTTAACGTATTGTGTAAGAATAACAATTTGTTGTCCTTCCACTCTACCTTCAATGTAATTGGAATTATCTCTATCGAGCGTAATTCTTCGCACGGCTGTTCCTCTTTTTGCAACCAAGCTAGAGCCTTTTACAGGCAAATCTTTGATTAACACAACTGTGTCACCCGCTTCTAGCACAACACCGTTCGAATCTTTATGTACAACCGCTGTTTCTGTTGGTGCTTGAGCACTTTCTTTTGC
Source organism: Bacteroidota bacterium (assembly GCA_029558435.1). Next base: position 41,058 of record JAKQEZ010000252.1, on the reverse strand, counting down.
CCATTTTAAATCAGCTTCTTCCATGTACATCATGTCCAACAAATCAACAGGCCAACCTTCAGCTCTTAAACGATCCAACATGCGCCAAACCACCACTTTTACAGCAGCATTTTCATTCCACATGCTATCGTTTAAACAACGCCAGTGATTCACATCCATCTTACTCTCATCGTTGATTTGCTCTACACAAGTTGAACAAGCAAGAATGGTATTTTCTAGTGTTTCATCTGTTTTTGGTGCTACTAAAAATACACTTAAATCGTTGGTTGAAGCACACAATTCACACTGGTGATTGGCTCTTTCTTGAAGTTGGTTTAATAACATGTTCTACTAAATTTTGGGACAAAGATAGCAGAATTTTCTAAAGGTTAAGATGGGATGTTTGCTATGAATAAAAATCCACTTGATCCAAAACCATCCACAATTTCAATAAAAACTTAACCATAAACACTGCAAATAATTCTATGATATTACAATAATTCAATTACATATTCTTATCTTTGCAATCTTAATTTTAACCGTTTATAGAAAAACACAATGATAAACATTACACTTCCAGACGGATCAGTCAGACAGTATGAAAGCGGTGTTTCTCCAATGGATATTGCTTTGAGCATTTCTGAGGGGTTAGCAAGAAACGTGCTTGCCGCTAAAATTAACGATAAAGTGGTGGATGCCAATACGGCTATTACCACTGATGTTGCTTTGCAATTACTGACGTGGAATGATACCGATGGAAAATCAACCATGTGGCACTCTTCGGCTCACTTAATGGCTGAGGCATTGGAGTTTTATTATCCGGGAATTAAATTAGCAATTGGACCGCCTGTTGCCAACGGTTTTTACTACGATGTTGATTTCATGGATTACACCATCCAAGAAAAAGATTTAGAAAAAATCGAACAAAAAATGAAGGAATTGGCAAAATTGAAAAGTCCTTTCGTACGAAAAGAAGTTTCAAAAGCAGACGCAATTGCCTATTTTACAGAAAAACAAGATCCTTACAAATTAGAATTAATTGAGGGATTAGAGGATGGTAACATCACTTTTTATACGCAAGGAAACTTTACTGATTTGTGTCGTGGACCACACATTCCCAATACAGGATTTATCAAGGCTGTTAAACTAACATCTATTGCAGGTGCATATTGGAGAGGTGACGAAAAGAACAAACAATTAACGCGTATTTACGGAATTACTTTCCCGAAAGCGCAAGAATTAGAAGAATATTTAGAAAGAGTTGAAGAAGCAAAACGCCGCGACCACCGTAAATTGGGGAAAGAATTAGAATTATTTACTTTCTCTCAAACTGTTGGTCAAGGTTTGCCTTTGTGGTTACCTAAAGGTGCTGCATTGCGTGAGCGTTTGGAAAACTTCTTGAAACGTGCACAAAAACAATCGGGTTATTTACAAGTTATTACGCCGCACATTGGAAATAAAGATTTGTATGTAACTTCTGGCCACTATGCAAAATATGGTGCCGATTCGTTTCAACCGATTAGAACACCAGATGTTAACGAGGAGTTTTTGCTAAAACCAATGAACTGTCCGCACCACTGCGAGATTTTTAAATCAAGACCACGTTCATACAAAGAATTGCCTACTCGTTTTGCTGAATTTGGAACGGTATATCGCTACGAGCAATCGGGTGAGTTGCACGGGTTGACACGTGTACGTGGGTTTACACAAGACGATGCTCATATTTTCTGTACGCAAGACCAAGTAAAAGACGAGTTCAAAAAAGTAATTGACTTGGTATTGTACATTTTCAAGACATTATCGTTTACTAATTACAAGGCACAAATTTCATTGCGCGACCCAGAAAATCCTTCTAAATACATTGGAAGTGATGAGAATTGGGAGAAAGCAGAACGTGCCATCATTGAGGCAGCATCTGAAAAAGGATTGCCAACCGTGGTTGAATATGGTGAAGCAGCTTTCTATGGTCCAAAATTGGATTTCATGGTGCAAGATGCATTGGGTAGAGAATGGCAACTTGGAACGATTCAAGTGGACTACAATTTACCGGAGCGTTTTGAGTTGGAATACATTGGGGCAGACAATCAAAAACACCGTCCAGTAATGTTGCACCGCGCACCGTTTGGTTCGATGGAACGTTTTGTGGCTGTGTTACTTGAGCACTGTGCTGGAGATTTCCCATTGTGGTTGACAGGAAGCCAATTTATCGTACTTCCAATATCAGAAAAATACAACGAGTATGCAGAAAAAGTTTCACAATATCTAAATAATTCCGATATTCGCGGTTCCGTAGACGACCGAAATGAGAAAATCGGGAAGAAAATACGTGAGGCAGAGCTCAATAAAATCCCATTTATGTTAATAGTTGGAGAGCAAGAGGAACAAAACAATCAAGTTTCTGTTCGTCAGCGATTTGAAGGAGATTTGGGAGCAATGAGTGCAGATGAATTTAAAAATTTAATAGAAAAACTGGTAGAAAAAGAACTTGTATTTAACGTATAGTTTAATTGAATGAGTAAATTAAAAGGAGGAAAACCTGTTCGTAAAGATCAACAACAAGACGAACACAGAATTAACGAAAGAATAACGGCGCCACAAATCCGTTTGGTAATGGAGGGCGAAGAACCGAAGGTAATGACCGTTAGAGAAGCTTTGGTATTAGCAGAAGAAGCAGAATTAGATTTAGTAGAAATTTCGCCTAATGCTGTTCCGCCTGTTTGTAAACTCATGGACTATCGTAAGTTCTTATACAACCAAAAGAAAAAACAAAAAGAGTTAAAAGCAAAACAAACGAAAATTACAATTAAGGAAATTCGTTTTGGTCCGAACACAGACGATCATGATTTTAACTTTAAATTAGGACACGCCAAAAAATTCTTGGAAGAAGGAAGTAAGGTAAAAGCTTATGTATTCTTTAGAGGGCGTACGATTGTGTTCAAAGATAGAGGGGAAATATTATTGTTGAAGTTTGCACAAGAATTGGCAGAAGTAGGCGCTTTAGAGCAAATGCCAAAATTGGAAGGTAAACGTATGACAATTATGTTGAACCCAAAGAAAAAGTAAATAGACATTCACAGATTAGTTGTCGTAAAACACAAATAACTGTAAAAGAAGCTATATAGAGGTAACTTTAAAAATTGAAGAGAGATGCCAAAAATGAAGACTAAATCTAGTGCAAAGAAAAGATTTTCTATCACTGGAAGCGGTAAAATTAAAAGAAAGCACGCATTCAAAAGTCACATCTTGACTAAGAAGTCGACAAAAAGAAAGCGTAATTTGACACACGCAGGGTTAGTACACACTGCTGATGAGTCAAACATTAAATTACAATTGGGATTGAAATAAGCATCCCAGGTTTATTAATTGTTTAACCCGGTAATGAGTAACTAAGTCGTTTGCAACAATAGCGCACTCCTTATCAAAAAAATTAAAGATTATGCCAAGATCAGTAAATCATGTTGCTTCAAGAGCACGTCGTAAGAATGTGTTGAAGCTTGCCAAAGGTTACTTTGGACGTAGAAAAAACGTTTGGACAGTTGCAAAAAACGCCGTTGAAAAAGGGTTGGGATATGCATACGAAGGACGTAAACAAAAGAAAAGAAACTTCCGTTCATTGTGGATTGCTCGTATCAACGCGGGTGCTCGTATGAATGGAATGAGCTATTCTCAATTCATGGGTGCAGTTCACAAAAGTGGAATCGAATTGAACCGTAAAGTTCTTGCAGATTTAGCGATGAACAACCCAGAAGCTTTCAAAGCTGTTGTTAACGCAGTTAAGAAATAAGTAATAATTTTCTCTATATAGTAAAAATCCTTCCCATTTTGGGAGGGATTTTTTTATTGTTGGATAGTTCCCGAACCAATCAATTCTTCACCCAAATAAAATGCGGCAAATTGCCCCGGTGTGATGCCTTTTTGCAATTCCTCAAACAAAATATACATTCCCTCTGGTTTTTTATACAACGTGGCTGCTTGCAACGGCTGACGATAACGAATGCGTACCTTGCAATTCAACGATTCACCGTCTTGTAATGCATATTTTTTGTTGATATAACTAATTTCATCGTTGTTGATGAACAAAGCTGCACGGTTCAACCCTGGATGGGTTTCCTCTTGCCCCGTATAAACGGTGTTGGTTTTGGTATCAATGCCAATCACAAAAGATGGATGCGGGCGCCCACCAATGTGCAATCCTTTGCGCTGCCCAATGGTGTAGTAATGTGCTCCAATGTGTTCACACACTTTTAAACCATCACTTTCTTGGAAAGTAAATGGCGTTGTGAGTGCCACCAAGTTTTCTTCTGTATGTGCTAATTGATGATAGGCTGAAAATGGTGGAAAATCGGCTGGAATTTCTATAACATTGCCTTGTTTTTGTGCCAATTGTTGCTGTAAAAACACCGGCAAACTGATTTTACCCACAAAACATAAGCCTTGCGAGTCTTTTTTATCGGCTGTTACCAATCCAATTTCTGTTGCAATGGCACGCACTTCCGATTTTTGCAATTCACCAATTGGAAACAATGCTTTGGCTAATTGTTCTTGAGTGAGCTGACACAAAAAATAAGATTGGTCTTTATTGTTATCCTTTCCTGCCAACAAGCCAAAACTTCCATCATCGTGCTGAATTTTACGGCAATAATGTCCAGTAGCAACATAATCTGCACCCAAATCTAAGGCTGCTTTTAGAAAAACATCAAATTTTATTTCACGGTTGCACAACACATCCGGATTTGGTGTTCTACCTGCTTCGTATTCGCTAAACATGTAGTCAACAATGCGTTCTTTGTATTCTTTACTTAGGTCGATAACCTGAAACGGAATACCTAAATGCTGTGCCACTAACAAAGCATCGTTGGAATCATCAATCCACGGACATTCATCTTCTAAGGTCACGGATTCGTCGTGCCAATTGCGCATAAACATTCCAATCACTTCATATCCTTGCTGAATCAATAAATGTGCAGTAACACTTGAATCAACACCACCAGAAAGTCCAACAACTACTCTTTTCATGTTGCAAAATTACTGATTTTTTAAATCTTACTGCTAAAACCAATTGATTTTGATGGACAAAAAAATATTTTATGTATAAAAGTACTTTAATACTTTTATTATTAAATTTTACTTATATTTGCACAAGATTTTAAATTTAGATTTATGCAAGAGTTAAATGAAGCAATTATTGATGTGCAATCAATAGAGCCAAGATTAAGACATCAGACGATATTTCAAGAATTTCACAATTTACACAATGGTGAAAGCTTTATTATCCACAACAACCACGATCCAAAGCCGGTTTATTATCAATTAATTGACATTTTTGGTGAAGTTTTTACGTGGGATTATCTACAAGCTGGACCAGAATGGTGGGACATTCGTGTTACTAAAACAGAAGACACCAATGAGGGTGAAGAGAAAGATTTGGTGTTGAACGTTCCTGCTATTGAACCTCAATTTAAACACGAAACAATTTTCAATACGTTTAAAAGTTTACGTCCAGGAAATTCATTTATCATTCATAATGATCACGATCCAAAACCTGTATATTACCAATTAATCAATTTATTTGGTGAAGCATTTACGTGGGAATATTTACAACAAGGTCCACAATGGTATGACATTCGTGTTACAAAAAATGGTGAAGCTCCAGCAAAAGTTGAAGAAAAACCTGTAGTTGCAACTAACGTAACAGTGGGTAACGATAACGAAAAAGTGGTGGACGTTCCATCTTTAGAACCTCGTTTAAAACACCCAACTATTTTCCAAACATTTGATACATTGCAAGCAGGCGAAAGCATGGTAATTCACAACGACCATGATCCAAAACCTGTTTACTATCAATTGTTGAGCGAAAGAGGAGATGTATTTACGTGGGAATATTTGCAACAAGGTCCACAATGGTGGGATATTCGCGTGACACGTAAAGGAACTGAAACAACAGAAACTATTGGTGAAATTGTAGCTAAAGATTTGCGCAAAGCAGAAGTTTTCAAAAAATTTGGAATCGATTTTTGTTGCGGTGGAAAGAAAACAGTGCGCCAAGTTTGTGCTGAAAAAGGTATAGACCCAACAATTGTGGAGCAAGAATTGCAAAAACCTGTAACAGGTGTAACATCAACAGATATGAACTACACTGAGTGGGATTTGGATTTCTTGGCTGATTATATTGTCAACAAACACCACAAATACGTTAGAAAATACTTGCCAGAAATAGTAAAATATGCAACAAAAGTGGCACAAGTGCATGGTGGTGGACATCCAGAATTGCACGAAATTAAACGCTTGTTTGACCAAGTAGATGCAGAAATGAGTCAGCACATGATAGATGAAGAGCAAAAATTGTTTCCACTTATCAAAGAAATCGTTCGTGCAAAAGAAGGATATTCTACTTACCAAAAAAATGTAAGCTTTGCTGATATGGTTGCTGAAACCGAAAAAGAGCACGACAGTGTGGGTAGAGCACTGGAAAAAATCCGTGAATTGAGCGCAAATTACACTATTCCAGAAGATGCTTGTACAAGTTACAAATTGCTTTTTGCAATGTTACAAGAATTTGAAAATGATTTGTTTACACATATCCATTTAGAAAACAACATCTTGTTTGTAAAAGCAGCAGAAGTAGAAAAAAGTTTATAAAACCATAAAAAAACAACTTATTCGGTCGGAGTGCTGAATAAGTTGTTTTTTGCTTTTTATTTAGAATTATTCTTAATAAATTTGCTTATCAAACTTTTGAGCAAATGATAATCAACGAAAGAACCAAAATAGCGCAATTATTGAAACACCATCCCGATGCGTTGGAGACCATTGTTTCGATTGCACCCGATTTTAAAAAATTACGTAATCCGATATTGCGTAAATTAATGGCTGGAAGAACAACCATTGCCATGGCCTCAAAAATTGGTGGATGCAAACCAGAAGATTTTTTTAAAGCTTTAGCACCACTTGGTTTTGAAGCAGATTCAAAAAAAACAGTTTCAGAAGCTGCTCCTGAAAACAAACCCCTACCCGATTATTTAAAAACACTTCCATCGCAGCAATTGGTTAATTTTGATGTGCGTGCCATGTTGGCTAGTGGCGAAGATCCATTAAAAAGCATTCAGCAAAAGGTAAATGCATTAAAAGAAGGGCAAGCCTTGCTTATCATCAATAATTTTGAGCCTGTTCCGCTGATTAAACTATTAGAACGCCAAGGTTTTCAAGCTTATGTACGTTTTGTGGATGCTGAAACAATAGAAACTTATTTTTACAAAGAAAATGCTACCTCTGCTCCATTGCAAGCAGAAGAAGTAAAAGATTCTGACGATTGGGACAGTGTTTTGAAATACTACGAAGGTAAGTTAGAAGAAGTGGATGTTCGTCATCTAGAAATGCCGATGCCAATGATGACTATTTTGGGAGCTTTGGACACCTTGCCTGAGGATAAAGCATTGTTTGTGAACCATAAAAAAATTCCTGTATTCTTGCTCACCGAACTAAAAGACAGAGGTTTTGAATACCGCATCAAGGATGTGCAAGAAGGCGAAGTATATTTATTGATTTTTAAAGAGAAATAAGCATGTCGGGACCAACATTTAGTGGAAATCTACAACAGACAACCAACTACAAAGTCGTGTTGCCTTTTTATGTCTATGGCGCAATTTCTTTTGTGATTGCTTGTACGTTGCTACTTTTCAACACGGATTTGGTTCAACTTCACTATTTCACGCCTCACACGTTGGCCATTGTTCATGCGATGGCATTGGGATGGGCAACCATGATAATTTTAGGAGCATCACACCAATTACTTCCCGTATTGATTGAAGGAAAATTGGACAGTGACACCATCGCATTCACTACTTTTTACATAACTGCCGTTGGAATACCGATATTAATTTACGGGTTTTATATCTTTCACAGTGGGTGGGTCATGCAATTGGGCGCCATTCTCATTAATATCGGTATTTTATTTTATGTTATCAATGTTTTAAGAAGTTCAATTAAAAGTTCAACTCACGGAGTGCATGCTTGGTACATGATTACGGCTTCTTTGTGGTTGTTTACCACTACTTTCTTTGGATTATTATTGGTATTTAATTTCAATTACCAACTATTGCCTAGTAGTTCGGTTAGTTACCTTTCCATACATGCGCATTTGGGAATTATAGGTTGGTTTTTGTTGTTAGTTATTGGGGTTGGCTCCCGTTTGATTCCTATGTTCTTTATTTCCAAATACACCAACGAAAAAGTATTGTGGATTATTTACGCATTGATAAACTGTAGTTTAATAGCCTTTGTAATCATCAAGCTAATAGCATTGCCCACTTATTTTTATTACCTTCCGTTGATATTGGCATTTACAGGCATCTTTTTGTTTGTTCGTCACATCATCAAAGCGCATGCAGTGAGAATAAGAAGAAAAGTGGACGAGCAAATGAAGACTTCCATCCTATCGGTTTTTCAATTGATGGTTCCTGTTGTAGTGTTATTGCTTACTTTGATATTTTTACCAATGGAGCAACATACCAACATGGCATTAATCTATGGATTTAGCATTTTCTTTGGATGGCTAACGGCAATTATTTTAGGAATGACATTCAAAACGTTGCCTTTTATTGTGTGGAACAGAGAATACCACAAACGTGCGCGACAAGGAAAAACACCTGCTCCCAAAGAATTATTTAATGAAAAGGTGTACAATACCATGCTTGTTTGTTACTTGCTTGGATTTGTATCGTTCATTGTGGCATTAAGTATTAAAAATGATTTCGTTGCCTTTGGTGCAACACTAGCTTTGCTCTTAGCAGCAATTTTATATGTATTTAACGTAGGTTTAACCGTATTTCACAAAGCAAATTAATATGAGTTCAGTATGTGTAATGACCAACGACAGTGAAAAATGCGATTTTGCATTGGTTGGTTTGTATGATGTGTATGATCCGGAAGTAGGATTGAATGTAGTTGATTTAGGATTGATTTATCAAATTGATTTTATTGAAGACCAAATGCGGGTGCATTGTTTAATGACTTTGACCACTCAATTTTGCCCAATGGGCGATCAGATTACAGGAGATGTAACTGGGGCACTAAAAACAGCCTTTCCAGATTGGCAAGTTGAAGTGGAATTAACCTTTGAACCTGCGTGGGATTACTCTAAGATTTCGGATGTTGGTAGAGAATTTTTAGGTCAATAGAATATGCTGAGTTCAACCTGTAAAACAGCCATAAAAGCCGTTATTTACCTATCGAGTAAAAATTGCTGCGAAGAAAAAGTAGGCATTAAAGAAATTGCTGAAAAAATCAATGCTAGCGAACATACGGTGGGCAAAACACTACAAACACTTGTTAAACATAAAATTATCAATAGTCTCAAAGGACCAAGTGGTGGTTTTTATATTCTTCCCGACCAACGTTTGCAGCCCATTTCGGTAATTGTTTATACCATTGATGGAAGTGATGTGTTTAAGCAATGTGGATTGGGTTTGAGTCAATGTTCGGAATCGCATCCTTGCCCTATTCACAATGAATACAAAGAAGCAAGGGTATTGATAGAAAAATTATTTAACGAAAAACGCATTGCAGACTTGTGCGACCCTGTTGCCAACGGTCTTGCATTTTTAATAGGATAAAACAAATAGTATGATTGAAAAAATTAATATCAAAGAAGAGCTTGACGTGCGTGTATATGTTCCCATCCAACGTCATGAAATGCTTATTGAATTGTTTAAAGAATTGCCAGTAAACGAAAGTTTTGTGTTCATCAACGACCATGATCCACTTCCATTATTTTACGAGTTTCGTTCCATTTATGGCGATGTCGTAGGTTGGGAATACCTCAACCGTGGCGGAAGAGAATGGAAAGTAAAAGTGACTCGTACTGAAGCATCTATCGGGCGTGAATTTACGGATATTTCAACCTTAATCGACTTGCGAAAAGTGGAACCAGCTGATTGGAAACAAGTTGTTTTTCACCGTTACGGAATGATGGAAGAAGGCACAACAATGGAAATTATTGCCAAAGAAGATCCAAAAGAAATTCATGGAATTTTCATCAATAAATTTGAAGGAAAACACGCTTGGAATTACAAAAAGAAAGATGAAGGCGAATACGTTGTGCACATTACCAAAAAAGACAACAGTGGCTTGGGCGATACAGGATTTTCTGTTGTAAATGAATTTGACATTCGTCCGTTTCCACCAACAGAACGTCACGAAATGTTCTACAAAGCATTTGCAGATATTCAACCAGGAGAAGCGTTTGAATTCATCAACGACCACGACCCACTTCCACTATATTATCAAATGGAGGCCGAAAGCAAAGATCCTTTCCGTTGGGAATATTTAGAAAAAGGACCAGATGCTTGGAAAGTGCGCGTTATCAAAGTAAAAAAAGAAGCATAATTTTAATATAAATTCTACCATTTTAAGGCTGCTCATGTTGTGTGGGTAGCCTTTTTCATGTCTGATAAACTTTTTTTTCCTACATTTAGTTCATGCAAACAACATACGAAATAATTGCCATTGCGCTTTATATGTTACTCATGCTTGCCATAGGTGTTTATGCCTACCGCAAATCAACGAGTAATTCGGAAGAATTTTTAATTGGCGGAAGAAAATTAGGACCTGCCGTTACAGCACTTTCTGCAGGCGCAGCGGATATGAGTGGTTGGTTGCTCATGGGATTGCCGGGCGCCATGTACATCGCAGGCATGTCGAGCAGTTGGATCATCATTGGTTTGGTGATAGGTGCCTACTTGAACTACCTTATTGTTGCCCCACGCTTGCGCATTTATACCGAAAAAGCTCAAAATGCCATTACACTCCCCGTGTTTTTTGAAAACAGGTATGCTGATAAAAGTCAGCTGTTAAAAATAACATCCTCGTTGTTTATTTTAATCTTTTTTACGTTGTACACCTCATCGGGCATGGTGTCGGGTGGAAAATTGTTTCAATCGGCATTTGGGTTTGATTATTCTGTTGGCTTGTGGGTTACCGGACTAGTGGTGGTTTGCTACACGTTTTTGGGTGGTTTTTTAGCAGTTAGTTTGACCGATTTTGTACAAGGAACCATCATGGTGCTCGCTTTGATTGTTGTTCCAATTGTTGCCATTTCAACCATAGGCGGATGGAATGAAACTTGGGATTTGGTGGAACAAAAAGGTGAAAACTACCTCAATTTATTCAGTGGCACAACAACCATCAGCATTGTTTCTTTGCTTGCTTGGGGGTTGGGATATTTTGGACAACCTCATATTTTGGTGCGTTTTATGGCAATTGATAAGGTTGAAAACATCAAAAAAGCAAGAAGAATTGGAATGGTTTGGATGATTTTTACCGTTACAGGTGCCGCCCTAGTAGGATTAATTGGCATTGCTTTTCTGCAAAAATTTGACACCTCCACCATGGCACAAATGGATGCTTCGAAAGCTGCTGCAGAAACTATTTTTATCTATTTCTCACGTGTGTTGTTTCATCCATTGATTGCAGGATTTTTGCTTTCGGCCATATTGGCTGCGGTAATGAGCACCATTTCATCGCAATTATTGGTCACTTCAAGTTCATTAACCGAAGATATTTACAAAACCTTTTTGCACCAGCAAGCCACTCCAAAACAATTGTTGATTGCCAGCAGAATTTCGGTGTTACTAGTTGCCCTTATTGCAATGTTGTTGGCACTAACTCCCAAAGACACCATTTTGAATTTAGTGGGCAATGCGTGGGCTGGTTTTGGCGCAGCGTTTGGTCCACTGGTTTTAATTGCATTGTTGCACAAAAAATCTACGTGGCAAGGAGCATTGGCCGGCATGTTGGTGGGTGGCATCACTGTTTTGGCGTGGGTGTACCTTCCTCATGACTACAAAGCTGTTTATGAAATTATTCCTGGGTTTATTTTAGCGTTGACAACCAATCTTCTTGTTTCAAAAATTACTTATAAAAAGGGACAATGAGCAAAAGCATCTTTTCCATTTTAGCAGTTAAAAATCGAAAGGAAAAAATAGATAAAACCATCAAAATTGCTTATCTTTCGGATTCAACTCAAACAATAAAAGAATATTAACAAGAATATTTCCTAAAAAAATTAAGAAATTTTAAAACGACAGTATTTGATTACCGCACCTTTTGCTGTAAAAAGCTTTTCGTAATGGGTTTTGATGTGCAAAATATCTTTGGTAGTTGCGTCCAAATGTTCGGGCAATTCACCATACAAATCCCACGTAAGTTCCAAACATTCGTAGTTGTTTTCTTTAATTTGCTCTTCGGTATATTCAAATAGCAAATCACTATCGGTTTTAAGGTGCACCACGCCTCCTGGCTTCAATAATTTGCGGTAACGATTGATAAATGGAAGTGAAGTTAAGCGTTTGTTGGGCTTTTTAGGTTGTGGATCAGAAAAAGTTAACCAAATTTCATCCACTTCATTTTCTGCAAAGCAATTGTTGATAAAATCAATTTTTGTACGACAAAAAGCAACGTTTTGCAGGTTGGCTTCTTGAGCTTCTACTGCCCCAATGTACATGCGTGCGCCCTTGATATCCACCCCTATAAAATTTTTGTTGGGATAATGTTTTGCCAATCCTACCGAATATTCGCCTTTACCGCATCCTAATTCAAGCACAATTGGATGATCGTTTTTAAAATAATCCGTTTTCCACTTTCCTTTCATGTAAAATTCGTTTGGAATTTCTGGTTCAAAAAAGTTGGTAAACTCTTTTACGGCAGCAAAACGGCGCAATTTATCTTTCCCCATAATTTTATCGCTCAACTAAAAATAAACACCTTTTCAATTTGGTGGCGCAAAAATAGCTAAAATTCCAACAAGGAAGGCGAAGTTTACAAAAATCCGATGTTGCTGTTTTTTGGATACAATTGCACAAAAGGTGGTGTAATTCACTTTACTTCAAACCAAGAGCTGCTTTAAAAATTGAAAGAGGAAAGTAAAAAATAATAAAAGAATCTTGCCATCTAAAAAGAAAAATGTAACTTTCGTGTTCAATTGTTTTATGACGACTGGAACTAAAGAAAAACCTATTTCTATACCAAAAGATAACATTATATGCAATTACAAAGAATCAGAGTAACCATAATAATATTATTATTTTCTGGTACTATAACTTTTGGACAAGATATTTATCGTTTAAAGGTTTTAGATAGTACTAGTTTTTCTAAGTATAATTACTTTGAGTTTAAAAAAGGAAAAGATATTTATAAAGTTATATCTAAAAAAAAGGATACTAGCTCTTTAGCTAATTTATGTTTGCTCAATTTAGAAATTAAAAATTATTATAAATTAAATTTAGAACAAATTCTATTTCTTGAAGATAAAGAAGATGGCATAGGTGTGTTTTATTATGACGTTGAAAGAATGATATTTAGAGGTAAAAATAGAGCGTTTGGAGGACCTGAAAAACCTGTTTATTTATGCGATTCTATTTTTAAAAATCAAATCAGTTGTGAGTGCTTGGTTGATCAATTTTGGTAGAGTTTTAGCTCAAAAAGATATTTCTAAAGGTTATATGAATCGAATTAATCCAGAATTTAAACCCGATGCGCCTTTATTAAAGGTTACTGATGCCAATAAAATTATTACCATATACATAAAAGGAAAAGAAGCAACCTTAATGGAACTGTATGAATTCAATAAAAAATTATGATTATGAAATATCTAATTCTTTATTTCACTTTTTTTATTTCAACTTTAATTAGTTGTTCTCAAACATATAAAATTTATGATAAAAAGCGGAGTGCATTTGATTTATTACAAATAAAAGGTGAAGTAAATTCAGTGGTTGAGTATACGTGTTCAGCAACCGATAGTTTGGGTAAAATTAAATTAAAAGATACTCTTCAAATCCCCACTCCCAAAGAATGGGTATTTGACTCTACTGGAAGTATAAAATTCCAAAATCTACTCAATTATAAAAATCTAAATAATCAAATTTCTCATAAGTTTATCATTTATGACCATAATAAAATGAAGGAACTCTGGTATGAAGTAAGGGAAAACGATACGCTTTTGGTGGAGAAAATGCAACTAAACGATTCTTTAAAAAACATTCATTCTATTAGTTATAATTATGCTGGAACTGTAACAAGTAAATCAAGTACAAAATATACTTCAAAAAAAGTAGAAACAACCATAACCAATAAATACTCAAAAGACCAAACTAAAACAATTGGCTTTTTAAATGAAAATGGTAAAGTAGATTCACTCAAAGTTTTCATTAATGGAAAACTACACACAGAAATAAGGAATGAATATCAAAATAACGAATTATCTAAAATTGTAAGTAAAAATGCTGATGGGTTAGAAAAAGAACTTTTATTTAAGTACAATTATGATGATTTAGGCAATTGGGTTGAAAAAATAATGTATGAAAACGGTAATTTGATTTCAGTAACAATAAGAAAAATAAACTACAATCGGTAATATTTCACTATCTTTAAAATTTCTAATGGCAGTGATTAAACTTAAAACAGAATCCCCAAAACACTCCTTATCTCAAAAAAACACTAACTTTAGGCTAAGAACAGCAATTGCTTATGAGAGTGGCAACTAAAAAATACAAACAAATAAACAGTTGGAAGGAAATTTGTTTCACCATCACCGATGCCACCACCATTGCAACGGATAACCAAACTGTTGCGGGCAATTACAGCCTTTCGTTTATTCCCAACACATCCACAGCAACCGTTCATTTTGGCGCCAACTCAACGGTGGCACTCCACACCATCCATATCAGCTACCCCCATATAGACACCCTCATCACGCAACCTCGCAAAGGCGGATATAGGTATGGCTTCCAAAATCAAGAACACGATGATGAAGTGAAAGGTGTAGGAAATAGTGTAAATTACAAATACCGCATGCACGACCCAAGACTAGGAAGATTCTTTGCGGTGGATCCGTTGGCAGGAAAATATCCTTTTTATTCTCCTTATGCATTTTCTGGGAATAGAGTTCTCGATGCAATTGAATTAGAAGGCTTAGAACCTGTATTTATACATGGGACATGGAGTAATAAAGAAACATTTAACCACAGTTTCGTTAAAGGAATGGTAAATGCAACTGGATGGGATGAATCGAAAGTTGCATATTTGAGTTGGTCAGGAAGTAATAGTGTTGAAGCTAGACAAGAAGCAGCAACCATACTAATTGAATATTTAACTTCTGATGAAAACATGGCATACCTTGAATCTAAAGGTCAAGCTATGCACGCGACATTAATTGCTCATAGTCATGGTGGGAATGTTGGAAAATTAGTAAAAGAAGCATTGGAAGAACAAGGATGGACAGTTGATTTAATAAATATATCCACTCCACAAAGAGACGATTTTCAAACAAGTAATAAAGGTGGTGGAAAATATTTGAATTTTTATAGTAATGTTGACTTAATTCAATACATAGGTTCAATTAATAGTTTTGAGTCATTCATTACAGAATCAAGGATAGACTCTAATGCCGATAAGAACATAGAGGTTGACAATTGGCATCGAAATCCCTACCTTGAACTTGGTAAGAATATTCCTGGAATACAAGGGGCTTCATCTTTCATAGATGGAGTCGTTAATGCTTTTAAGTGGGTTTTTTCAGATGGAGCAGGACATAGTGTACATAACTCAGATGCGCAAGACCATATAATTAAAGAAACAGAAAATGAGTTTAAGTAATCAATCTTTTAATTTTTTCCTACGCAGAGGAAGCATTGTATTAATAATAAATTTAGTTCTATTTCTATTGTTTTTAGTGTCTAAAAATAATGGGGGGATGATAACGTTTATGTTTTTGATGTTTATAGTTCTTTTAGCAGATGTAATATATATATGTTTCAAGAAGAAAAATATATTATTGTTTCTGTTGTTTTTAGGATATTATTTTCTACTATTTGTGGGGTTCTATTGGATAATTAATAATATTTTATTTTCAGTTAAAGTTTCACCAGTTGTAATAGTTGAATGAAATTGGTAGTATATCAGATCAAAACTAAAACAAAATAAACATGAACAAAACAGAACGGCAAAGCCCTCAACGAAGTTAATTAACAAAAGCGCCAACAAGTACCATATAGGAAACCGAATCAAAAACTTATCAACAACCCCAAACCTCTCACAATCTCAACAAGCTTTCTATATTGCTATAAAAAGTTTACATTTTTTGTAAAGATTTATTTTATTTCGTATATTTGAATATGCATTTGATAGATACAAAAACAAACAAAAGGTATGAAGTTGTTGTTGATATTGTAGATGAACAGGATTTTAAACAAATTACAAAATCGAAGTTTTTTTTCAACTGGAAAGAGGAAAAGAAAAACATCATTTATAAACTGATGTTGGATGATGAAATTTTGGGTTTGATGTCTTGTTTTGATAATGAAGGAGATAAAAGGATTGAAATTAAATTGCTTTCTGTTTCTAAAGAAAATAGGGGGCAAAACAAACGGTATGAACGAATAGCAGGAACATTAATTGGTTATGCTTGTAGGGAAGCAACGAAGCGATACGGAATAGAAGGATGCGTTTCCCTTGTTCCGAAAACACAGTTAAAACATCATTACATTCAACAATATGGTATGATGGATGCAGGCAAACAAGTGTTTTTGGAAGGTGAACAATTATTAAGAATGCTAAAAGAATATGAGTTATGAAAAATAGAAAATTGAACGAGAAATACACAGACAAAGAATTGGCAGAATCCTTTGTTTTTAGAGATGATTTAAGTGCTGAAGAAAAGAAACAATCTGATGCAGATTTGAGAGAAATACGTAATAATTTACGAAGTAAAGTTACTCCTAAACAAATGCTTTTGTCACGTTTGTTGCAATTGAAATACCAAATTGAAGATTACCTAAAAAATCCGAATTATGATGCAGAACGCTCATTTGGATTTTTTCTGAGAAGTTACCTGGATGCACTAGAAATAAAACACAAGGATTTTGCAAGTGATATAAGCATCAATGAAACGGAATTGAGCCAAATACTTAATAAACATAGGAATCCAAGTGAAAAAATAATTATCCGTTTAGAAATTCATTCCAATAAAATCATACCAGCCATCACATGGTTTAGACTATTGGAAAAGCAAAGAGAATACGAGATAATGACAGATAACAGTTTGAGGATTCGCGAAAGAGATCGTGTAAGCAATATCCTAAAAGTTTCCTGATTTTCAGATAACCCAAAATAGTTGATTTTGTGCATATCCCTCCCCAACTCCAAAAATTATCCAAAAAAACACTAACTTTAGGCTAAGAGCGGTATGGAGAAAGACGATGAGATGAAAAGCAAGTTAACAGTAATTGCTTTAAAAGCCGTAAAACACAATAAAATTATAAAAAGAAAATTGTTAAACATTTTGTCTATATCTTCAATCATCACTATACTTGGTGTTATAGCCGATAGAGATTCAACTAAACCAAATATGTTAATGAGATTTGTAGAATTTTTCGTAATAATTGGAATTATATTTTCTATAATTTCAATTATTTACTTTACATCTACTTTTATCCATAAAAATATCCAAAGAGCGTAAATGTAAATCTTATTTAAAATTTAAAAACAACCTAAGAATTAGTATTTAAGGTTGTTTTATGTTTCTAAAAGCAAAAAAACAAGCTGAAATTATTTGTAAATTTGTTAAGCTATTGTAAACTGAAATATGGCAAAAAATAAAAAAATAGAAGTTGAAGGCAAAGAAATCACAATAATTCTTGACAAAGAACAAGAATATATTTCGCTCACTGATATGCTAAAAGCCAAAGACGGAGATTTTTTTATTTCAGATTGGCTTCGTAACCGAAATACTGTTGAATATCTTGGAATTTGGGAAAGTGTTTATAATCCAACTTTTAATTATGGCGAATTCGCCACAATTAAAAGTCAGGCAGGTTTGAATAAAAACCGTCCAAACATCCAGTCGGGAGAAATTGCCGAAAGGTTGGCGATACCAGCACCAACCGTAAAACGCATTTTGTCTGAGTTGCTCAACAAAGGATTAATTGAAAAACAAGGAAACGGACGCAACGTGAGTTACACGATAAAATAACAATGAAAATTAATAGAACCAATAACCAAACTAATATTAATATCGCCCAGCTACTAGCATCGGTTTGGAAAAACAATGTTAATTGCCCAAATATTGCCACAAATTTCATTCAATCGGTAGGCTAATTCATGAAACATTTGTACTTTCATCGCCAATAAATAAAAACTATGAACGCAACAGCTAGCAAATCAGAGCAAAGCACCAATTACAGTGCCTTATCCACCTTGACAACGGTTTTCTTTTTTTGGGGATTTATCGCCTCGGGCAATTCGGTGTTTATTCCGTTTTGTAAAGAATACTTCGGATTGGATCAGTTTCAAAGTCAGCTCATTGATTTTGCATTTTATGGCGCCTATTATTTAGGAGCTTTGGCGTTGTTTTTAATCAGCTCCAAGAGAAATAAAGACCTAGTTGGAACATGGGGTTATAAAAAAACCATTGTCATCGGATTGTTGTTTTCAGCCATTGGTGCCGGCGCAATGATTGTTTCTGTTTTTAGCAATGTGTTTTCGGGGATGTTGTTGGGCTTGTTTATTGTGGCTCTTGGTTTTTCGTTGCAACAAACATCTGCCAATCCGTTTATGATTATTTTGGGAGATGAACGCTCGGGAAGCACCCGCATTACACTCGGGGGAGCTGTTAATAGTTTTGGAACCACCATTGGTCCATTGGTTATTGCATTGGCTTTGTTTGGAACCACCGAAGCCATCAACGATGACTTGATTAAATCATTGGAATTAAACCAAGTGAGCATTTTATACGGTTGCGTTGGTTTGTTGTTTTTAGCCGTTGCCTTGCTTTTTAAAATGTCTAAAAATGTTCCTGATGGAAAAATTAGTGTAGAAGAAAATGAAAAAACAAGTGAGAAAAAAGCCATCACTACCTTGTTGGTAATCACAGGATTGCTCATCATTTGTTTTGCACCTGTTTTTTATAGCTACAGCGAGCGTTTTTCTGGTCACGCAGAAGAAGCAGAACAAATTCGTATCATTGGCTGGTTGGCCGGTTTATTGGTTGTTATTGTTGGGTTGTTAACAGCATTTTTCAAAGGTTCAAAAGAAAAAATCAACTGGGGAGCAATGCAATATCCGCAATTAACCTTAGGAATGTTGGCAATTTTCATCTACGTGGGCGTTGAAGTTGCCATTGGTAGCAATTTAGGCGAATACTTGAAAATCAACCAAAACATGTCGGCATCCGAAATTTCTCCCTACATTTCAATGTATTGGGGTAGTTTGATGATTGGTCGCTGGACCGGCGCTGTTGCTGCATTTGATATCAGCTCGCGCATGAAAAACATTTTGCGCTTCATCGTTCCGTTTCTTGCCTTTTTTGTCGTTTTGGGTGCTGGTTATTTAATTGGCTACGACTTAGAGCATTTGCATTGGTACATCATCTGTGTTGCCATTCAAATTGTGGCGTTTTACCTCACCAACGATAAACCTGCATTGACTTTGGGTGTTTTTGGAATTTTGGGCGCATTGGCCATTACCATTGGTATTTTTTCAAGTGGAACGGTTGCAATTTATGCCTTTTTGAGTGGCGGTTTGTTTTGTTCCATCATGTGGCCATGTATTTTTTCATTGGCACTAGGTGGATTAGGAAAATACCAAACACAGGGTTCTGCATTTTTAGTAATGATGATTTTAGGAGGCGCAATCATTCCACCATTGCAAGGTAAATTTGCCGATATTTTCTCCATCCAATCATCGTTTATTGTTGGAATTGTATGTTTTGCCTACTTAGCGTTTTATGCGTTTTATGTGGTAAAACTTTTAAGAAAACAAGGGTTGAGTTTTGAGTAAGCAATTTGCCTACTCATTTCCCCTCTTAATGTGCAACAACCACTTGTTCAATAAAATTACTGGTTGTTCCTTCCACTTTTAGCAAATACACGCCATTTTCAAGCGATGAAACATCCACTTTTGTTGGGTTTTCACCTTGTTGTTGGGTTGCAATAACCAATTTTCCTTGCAAGTCATAGAGCAAAATAGCATCGTTTGCTTGTGCATTTTTAACGGTTAGGTTGTCATTGCTTGGATTGGGCGAAACGGTAATTATAGCCGATTGAAGGTTGTTCAATCCTGCATTACCTGTTGTAGTGGTATCCAATGCGGCAATAATTTTAAAATCGTCAAAGTAAAAACCATCTTTGCGCACACCACCATCCGATTGAAGAATAAAACGAATTTGTAGTGTTTGCCCTAAATAATCACTTAAATTGATGTGTTCTTCTACCCATGATGTTTTTGTTCCGTCCCACAAAGGTTCGTTTTGAGGTTGAACCGTTCCATTTTGATTGGTAGAAAACCCCGTATAATTTCCACATTGAGCCACCCAAGTTGCGCCATTATCGGTAGAAACTTGAAACTGGCAATAATCGTATTCTTTTTCAATATCCCAACGCGCATAAAAAGAAGCACTTGCATCTGTTGCATCTGTCAAATCAATGGCTGTTGCATAATTGATGATTTTTGTGGTGTTATTGGCATAATTTCCTGGCGAATCGGTAATGGATTTAGACGGTGAATAATAAATGGTAGAGGAAGTAGTCCACCCACCTGTCCAATTGGTCAATGCATCACCGTTTTCAAAAATCAACGTATCGCCTGCTCCACCAAATAGTTTGACGATGGTATCGCGTTTTATCCATTCTCCGTCGTCAGTAGTTAACACATATTGAATAGTATCTCCTGCTTGAATTGAGCTGTTTAAAGTAAAAGCAATAGAATCATTTCCACTGCCCAATGTTGCCAAATTGTAAACCACTGGCGCTCCAACAGTTGTAATGTTGAGCAATGGTTCAATGGAAACCGTAGCACTACCGTTTTCTCTTCCTAATTTTTTCACGGTGTGGTGAAAATATCCTGTTGTAGTGGCTATTGTTGCAGGATCATTTTCTGTAACCACATACAAACGGTGCACCATGTGAGCAAGGCTAAGGTTAACAAACAACATTCCTTGGCACAATGGAACGATCTCAGAACTTGCAGGCCAGAAACTACTACCAATTTCGGGGGTCATGGCAAAAATGGTGTCTTTTTCTAACACGCCGTTATCCATGATGTACATGTAATCATCCGAATCGCCCGAAGCAGGATAAAGTGCACTGCTTTTTTGTGCGGTGTAGCCGTTGTATTGCACCATGTATTCTGACAATGCTTGAAAATAAGTGTGGTGAGGCGCAAAAGCTGAAGTAGCATTTCCAAGTGGATACAACAACAAATTACTGTATGAATGGGCGTTCAATGCTGCACGGATGGGCATGTTTTGTACCAACCAACGCATGGCATGGGTTTCTGGTTCTGAAAAAGCACTGCTTCCAGGATAAGTGTCGTTATCTTCATCAGCACTTACTCCTGTTGTGTTCCACTGATAACCGTAATTTCTATTCAAGTCTACACCAGGATTAGAAGAACCCACGTTTGGATTTTTATTTTTTCGGTGCATTCCACCACCATTGGGATTGGTTGTTTCGTTGTGAATATAACCATCTGGATTGATGCACGGAACAAAAATCATTTGCGTATTGTCTACCAAAAATTTTACCTCTGGATTGGTTGCATAATTTTCTAACAAATACCACATGTAGTATAGCACTTCTGACATTCCAATTGGCTCGCGTGCATGGTGTATTGCTGAATATAACACCATTGGTTTACCGTTATCTATTGTTGGGTTGTTGGAAATCTTTACGTAGTAAATCGGTCTGTTTTCCCAAGTTAAAAACGTATCTATTTGCGCTTTTGTTGAAATTAAATTGGGATACAACGCTGCCATATCGTCCAATTCTTGCAACATTTGGTTGTATTTATAAAAACCGCCATAGGTTGATTGCACATCAAAATTGGTGGGAATGTTGGTTTGACCAGGAACTCCTGTTGATGCTGAGCAAGTTGTGTTTTTGGCTATTTGATTTGCCGTTTTATTTTGCTCCACATAAAATTGAGATACATCGTCAATTAAAACCTCGTAGTTGAAATGCAATTCGTTCAATTTTTGAATATCACGTTGCGCCAATTCGGAAATAATAAAAACGCCTTCTTTACGAATCCCATGATCCACGGCAACACCTGCATTGAGCAATTGTGCAATTCCATTTTGATCGGTATAAATTTTAACTCTTGAATAGCTTTGCGCCGAAAGTTGAAAAGTTGCCAAAACAGCAACAATAAAAAGTAACGTTTTCATTTCTACGAAGTTTGATTGTGTGAAAATTACAAATTATTTTCGATTTCATTCATAAAATGCATTTAAAATTGAATATCCACTCCCGCTTATTTCAAATTTTAGTTGGGTTTAACAAGTATTTGCAGTTGATAGTTAATTAATCAGCTAAAAAACTGTAATTTTGCGCTTTATTTCAAAAAACAGAACAATTTACAATGATTAATTTCGAAAATCTAGGATTGCATTTACCACAAGGTTATCTTTTTCAAAATATTGGTTTACAAATCAATAAAAACGATAAAGTTGGTTTGGTGGGTAAAAATGGTGCCGGAAAATCGACAATGTTGCGTATTTTATCAGGAATGATACAACCATCTGAGGGTAAAATTCACAAACCAAAAGATTGCACCATCGGATTTTTGACGCAAGACATTGTGATTGATACCACTCAATCTGTTTTTGAATATTTGAATAATTCCAACGAGAAGTTAACAAAGCTGCGCAATGAATTAGACGATATCAATCATCAATTGGTATCAAGAACCGATTATGAATCAGACAGTTATTTGGGATTGCTGGATCGTTTGAACGAGTGCAACCATGAATTTAACATCATTGATGGTTATGCGTGGGAAGAAAAAATTGCCAATACTTTAAAAGGACTTGGTTTTGAGGAGGAAGAATTTTCTCGTTCGCTCAACACTTTTTCTGGAGGTTGGAAAATGCGTGCCGAATTGGCGAAAATATTGGTCAACAACCCCGATGTTATTTTGCTGGATGAGCCTACCAACCACTTGGATATTATTTCCATTGCTTGGTTGGAAAATTACTTAAAAACGTTTGAAGGCGCTGTAATTGTAATCTCGCACGACCGTTTATTTTTGGACAATGTAACCAAACGTACTTTGGAAATCAACAACGGTAGAGTGCTCGATTTTCCATATCCCTACACCAAATACAAACAAGTGCGTGCCGAGGAAATTGAACGCATGAACGCTGCTAAAAAACAGCAAGATAAAGAAATTAAGCAAACACAAGAATTGATTGATAAATACCGTGCAAAGGCCAATAAAGCCGCTTTTGCGCAATCGCTTATCAAAAAATTGGAAAAAACCGAACGCATAGAGGTGGACAATGACAATGTTACCAAAATGCACGTAACTTTCCCATTGAGCGTTCAACCTGGAAAATGGGTGTTGGAAATGATTGATATGGGGAAGACTTTTGACCAAAAACTATTGTTCAAAGACATCAACCTAACTGTGGGTAGAGGTGAAAAAATTGCCTTATTGGGACCTAACGGTGTGGGTAAATCCACCTTGTTAAAACGCATCATGGGACAATTAGATGGTGAAGGAACCGTTAACTATGGCCACAATGTAAATATCACCTATTTTGCTCAAAATCAAGCAGAAATGCTCGATAAAACAAAAACAGTTTTTCAAACGGTGGACGATGTTGCCGAAGGTGAAATTCGCAAAAACTTACGCACTATTTTAGGAACTTTTCTTTTTAGTGGCGATGATGTGGAGAAACAAGTGGGCGTTTTATCGGGAGGCGAAAGAACGCGCTTGGCCTTGTGTCAGTTGCTTTTAAGTCCATCCAATTTCCTTATTCTCGATGAGCCTACCAACCATTTGGATATTCAAAGCAAGGAAGTTTTAAAACAAGCACTTAAAAACTACGAAGGTACATTTATTGTGGTGTCGCACGACCGTGAATTTTTGGACGATTTGACCAATAGAATTTGGGACATTGAAGATAAAACATTGAAAATTCACCACTTCGGCGTTAAAGAATTCTTGGAACGAAAAATGAATTTGGCCAATGCAAAAGATAGTTTGAAAAAACCAGCAAAGAAAGAAGAACCAGCGGTGAAGGTGGAAACACCAGTTAATACTGAGTTGGACAGAGAACAACAAAAAGAGCTCAAAAAACAAAAAAATGCGTTGAGCAATAAAATCAATTTTGCAGAAAAAGAAATAGAACGTTTGGAAGCTAAAATTGCAGAGATGGATGTTGTAATGGCCGATTTGGACTACACTGACGAAGCAAAAGCACAAAAAATCCTTGCCGATTATGCACAATTAAAATCGCAACTAGACGAGCAAATGCAGGCATGGGAGGCCGCTTCTGAAGAATTGATGGGATTGTAGTTTTGTTTCAATTATTAACAATTACAAATCTATCTCGCACTACTTTTCAAGTAAATTTCTGGTGGCATAATGGCTAATTTACTCGTTTTGTAGTCTTTTACATTTCTGGTGATTATCACACTAATCTCGGAGTCTTGTTGGGCTGAGAAATATTGGAGTGCATCTTCAAAATCTTTAAAATCCGATTTCAAAGCAGCTAATACCGCTTTTTTGTCGGTGGTTTGCACTTCTAAAAATTGTAGAAGCATTTTTAAACTTTCAATTACCTTAACGTGACTTGCAGTTTTACGAAGTAAATAATAAATGTTGCTCAGCATTATTGACGTTACAAAACCATTGATTGCACCACTTTCGCACAAAGCCAATATTTTGGTGGCATTGTCAGAATAGGGTTTTCTATCAAACAAAAAATCTAAAATAACATCGGTGTCAATTAGTACTTTGGTCATTCTAAATATTTTTTGGATAAACGGTCTGTAAGCTCTTTTTTGTAATCAAAATTCTTTGGCTCTTTAAACGAACCCTTTAACGATTTTAAGGTAGGCGATAGTTCTTGCTCTGTTTGCGAGCTATCATCATTTGTTAAAGCTTTCAAGTAATTTTCAATCAAATCAGAAAGACTACGCTCTTTTTTTCGTGCATATTTTTTAGCCTTCTCAATGATGGATTGGTCAATGGTTAATGTAAGTTTGGTGTTCATGCTGACTAATTTTATATCAAAAATACAAAATCTTATTGTTATACGTATAATTTTCATTGAATAATATACGTGTAATAATTTTGCGCAACCAAAAATAGAATTTGCTTTGATGTTTATTTCCTTGTTGCAATAATACTCACCACCAGCAATTGAATGGCGTGAAAAAGCATGAGTGGCAGTAAAATAATACCAACTGGAAAGGTGCTTGGAAACAATACTTTAGAAAAAACCGTTCCGTGCACCAATGATTTTTTTGTTCCACAAAATTGCGCAACAATCGTATCTTCTCGATTAAAATGCAAGAGTTTGGAAATCAATCCAATCAATCCATACACCAAAAAGAAGGAAAGAATAACAACTAGTGTAACGAGTACAAATGTGGTCCAGCTAACTGTCGAAAAAACATTTTCTTCAAACGATGCTACAAAACTTTTGTAAACAATCAGCAAAATTACCGATTTATCAAACAAAGTGATGGCACGTAAATGTTGTTGTGCAAATGCTCCCCAAAAACGTTGCAATAGTAATCCAAGGCTCACAGGCACCACAATTTCTAACAACAATTTGAGGTAAATGGCACTCATGTCAAACTGTGTTGAAGTTGTTTTTAAGAACAATCCTACCCAAAGTGGAGTAACCAAAATACCAATTAAACCAGAAATACTAGCGTTAAAAATGGCAGCTGGCACGTTTCCTTTTGCCAACGAAGTCATTACCACCGACGAGGATACGGTGGAGGGCAAAGCGGCTAAAAACAAAAATGCAAACCACATAATTTCGTGCGAAGTTCCTTTAAACAAAGGATAGAACGCCACCACCAAAAGCGGATACAATACAAAAGTGGAGAGTTGCACCACCACGTGTAATTTCCAATTAGCCAAACCTGCCTTTATTTTTTCGGGCGATAATTTTAGGCCATAAAAGAAAAAAATCAACGAAATACCAACGCTACTAATGGTGTCTAAGGGTAATGCATGTGCTAAAAACGGGAAAAAATAGGCTAAAACTACACTTGCAATGATGGCAAGCACAAAACTATCCAATTTTAACACGTTCATTTAAACCAAACCTTTGCTTGCTAAATATTCTTCTAACGCAACTAAGTCGGTGTACAATACTTCACGAGCTTTGCTCCCTTGGAAAGGACCAATGATGCCCATTCCTTCCAATTGATCCACCAATCGTCCTGCACGGTTGTAGCCTAATTTTAACTTACGTTGCAGCATACTTGCCGAACCTTGTTGAGTGGAAACAACAATGCGTGCAGCATCAGCAAAAAGAGCATCCAATTCATCCGAATCAAAATCGCCACCTTGTCCATCACCACCTTCACCTGTATATTCTGGCAAGAGCATGGCTTCTGGATAGGCACGTTGTTCACCAATAAAATCACATATTTTTTCAACTTCTGGCGTATCCACAAATCCACATTGCAAACGCACTAAGTCAGAACCCATAGAAATCAACATATCTCCACGACCAATCAACTGGTCGGCACCCGAAGCATCTAAAATGGTGCGGGAGTCAATTTTAGACAATACTCTAAATGCAATTCGAGCTGGGAAGTTGGCTTTAATCATACCCGTGATGACATTCACCGATGGACGTTGCGTTGCCACAATTAAGTGAATACCAATCGCACGAGCCAATTGAGCAATACGAGCAATTGGATGTTCTACTTCCTTGCCTGCCGTCATAATCAAGTCGGCAAACTCGTCAATAAGCACCACAATGTAAGGTAAGTAACGGTGACCATTTTCTGGATTCAAACGGCGTTGGATAAACTTAGCGTTGTATTCTTTGATGGTTCTACATTGTGCATCTTTGAGCAATTCATAACGCGCATCCATTTCAATACACAACGAATTGAGCGTATTGACAACTTTGGAAGTATCGGTAATAATTGCATCGCCTTCGCCAGGAAGTTTTGCCAAGAAATGGCGTTCAATTTTATTGTAAAGCGTTAATTCTACTTTTTTAGGATCCACCAACACAAATTTCACTTGAGCTGGATGTTTTTTGTAAAGCAACGACACTAAAATGGCGTTCAATCCAACCGATTTACCTTGCCCCGTAGCACCAGCCACCAACAAGTGTGGAGTTTTGGTAAGGTCAAACGTAAATGTTTCATTGGTAATGGTTTTTCCAACAACTACCGGCAATTCGGCATCCATGTTTTGGAATTTTTCAGATGCAATCAATGCGCGCATGCTCACCATATCGGGATTGCTATTAGGAACTTCTATACCAATAGTTCCCTTTCCAGGAATAGGCGCAATGATACGAATACCAAGTGCAGATAAACTCAAGGCAATGTCGTCTTCTAAGTTTTTAATTTTAGAAATACGCACACCCGGAGCAGGTACAATTTCGTACAATGTAACGGTTGGACCTACTGTTGCTTTGATTTTATCAATATCAATTTTATAGTTGGCAAGAGTTTCAACAATGCGGTTTTTGTTATCTTCTAATTCTGTTTTGTTAACTGAAATTCCTTTTCCACCATAGTCGTTCAACAATTCAATTGGTGGCAACACATAGCTCGATAAATCAAGGGTTGGATCGTATTCTCCAAATTCTTGACGCAATTTATCCAACTGATCTTCGGCAATGGATTCTTCTTCTGGTGCCACATCTACTGAAAAATCATCGTCGCCCTCTATTTCAACTTTTGTTGGTGTAACTGGCGGCGGTGGTGGTGGAGTAACGGCTTCTGGTTGTGCAAATTTCACTTCAAAACCTTCGTCAATTTCATCATCGGTTAAATCAGCATCATCTTCTTCTTCATCAAAATGAACAGCTTGCGAAATTTTATCTTCCTTGATTTGATTTTCGTGGATGGTGTTAATTGCATTGATATCCAAAAAATCGGTTGGAGTTGAAGCAACTATTGGCTCTTCATCTGCTTCTTCATCACTTTCCTTGCGTTTAAAAAGTGCTAATAATTTAAAAATATCGGTGTTTAAAACCGAAATCATGGCGATGTATAACAAGGCTAAAATAAGGATAAAACTACCAAAACTTCCAAGTGTTAATGCTAACCATTGGTTTATTTGGTATCCAAAGGCACCACCTAAATAATTAACCCCATTGGCAAAAAAACCAAGAAAAATAGACGACCAAACGATGAATACAAGGGTAATTCCATACGTTTTTAAAATTGGTAAAACGCGAATATTGAGTGCTATTTTAAAGCCTGAAATGAAAAACAACAAGCAAAAGCCAAAAGAAGAAATTCCAAACCAACGGTACATAAAAAGATGCGACGCCCATGCTCCAAACTTCCCTAACCAGTTAGCCACAGGTTCTTCATCTTGGTCAAATAAAAACTCAAAAAGTCCTTTATTTACAACTCTGTCTTGATCTTCTTGCCAGTTAAACAAATAAGAAACAAACGCCAAAAACAAATAAACAGAAAGCAACGCCAGTAAAACGCCAAAAACTGTTTTAATTTTTTGGACATTAATTTTACTTTTCACGCTCGATTTAGCCTCTTTTTTGGAAGCAGTTGCAGCACCTTTTTTTGTTTCTTGCTCTTCTTTTTTAGTGACTTTAACTTTTATTTCGTTTTCTTCTGCCATTTATTTCCTCTATTCTACGAAATTACTCAAAAGTTAAACGCACAAACAATTGATTTTAGTGTAATTTACACACCAGAATGTTAATTGATGGCTTTTTCTAAAAACACGCCAAACCAATAGCAATCTTCAAACGAGTTATACAATGGCGCTGGCGCAATACGAATCACGTTGGGTTCGCGCCAATCGGCAACTACACCTTGTTCTGAAAGGGCATCAAACAACGCTTTTCCTTTGCCATGAACTAAAATAGATAACTGTGCACCACGTTCTTTTGGTGAACTTGGCGTAATGATTTCAAACGTAACTTTTTCCTTATTGCGCTCCGATACATCGTTGATTACAAATTCTAAGAAAGCCGTCATTTCATCGCGTTTCTTTCCAATGGCTTCCATTCCAGCTTGATCAAAAATATCCAATGACGCTAAGTGTGCTGCCATTCCCAAAACTGGAGCATTGCTCAATTGCCAACCTTCAGCTCCTTTGATTGGGTTGAAACCTGGTTCCATCTGAAAACGTGTTGCTTTGTCATATCCCCACCACCCTGCAAAACGTGGCAATTCTGGCTTGTATTCATGGCGTTGGTGCACAAACAAACCCGAAACACCGCCCGGCGATGAATTCAAATATTTGTAACCACACCATGCTGCAAAATCCACGTTCCATTCGTGCAATTTCAAGTTGATGTTGCCCGCAGCATGTGCCAAATCCCAACCAACAATGGCTCCGATGGAATGCCCCGCAGCCGTGATTTTTTCCATGTCAAATAACTGCCCCGTGTAATAGTTAACGCCACCAATCATGATGAGAGCAATTTCATCGCTGTTATCGTAAATGGCTGTTAAAATATCTTCTTCACGAATTAAATGTTCTCCAACTCGAGGGGCTACTTCAATTAAATGTTCATCCACCGAAAGTCCGTGAAATTGCAATTGCGATTCCAACGCATAACGATCACTTGGAAACGATTTGGCTTCGCACAAAATTTTAGTTCTTTTTCCTTTAGGTTGAAAAAAAGAAACCATCAATAAATGCAAATTAGTTGTCAATGAGTGCGTTACAACAACTTCGGATGGCAAAGCACCAACAATTTTGGCTGTTTTTTCGGTTAATAATTCGTGGTAGGAAAACCATGGGTTTTTTCCCATAAAATGTCCTTCAACACCATATTTTGCCCAAGTATCCAACTCGGTTTGAATGTATTCGCGTGTTGCTTTTGGTTGTAACCCCAAAGAGTTCCCGGTAAAATATTTCACCTCTTTATCGTGAAAAGTTGGAAACAAAAATTGATTTCTAAAAGTTGCCAATGCATCGTTTTTATCGCATTGTTGTGCGTATGCTAGTGTGTTTTCCATCGTTTTTTTTTGAAAATAAAAAAGTCCGCCTCTATTGAAACGGACTCTAAATATACTTGAATTATTTATTTTTTAATGAACTGCAAAGTTTTATTTGTTGTTTCTGTACTTAAGTTTACAAAATACATTCCTGCAGAAAATTCAGAGTTATCCAATTTAATTTGATTTTCTCCAGCATTTCCATTCAAAATAGTAGATTTCAATTCTTTTCCAGAAATATCCAAGACTTTAACTGTAACTTTTTGAGCTGTATTTAATCCAAACGTCAAGTTAACTTCTCCATCATTTGGATTCGGATACAAAGCAATGTTACTCAAAGCATCTTGACTTTCAACACTTGCATTGTTAAGCGTGATGTTAATATCGTCCAAATAAATATTATTTCCACCATTACCTTCAAAAACAAAACGGTAACGGAAATTTGGAGTTAAGAATTGGTTGTAAGCAATACTATTAAACTCAATCGTTGTTTCCTTCCAATCTGCTGCGGTTGGTGTCCAAGCTGAAGAAGAAGTTGCCGTTGACATTGAACTGGAGCTCATTGGTTTTCTCAACGACCAAGTTTCTCCACAATCTCCTGAGAAATACACTTTTAAGTATTCAATGTTATTTGCTGCTTTTTTACGGTATGCATATTTGAAAGAGAATGTTACATTGTTGATTGAACCATTTGACAAATCAATTGCATTTGAAATCAATTCATCTACATTTGAGCCTGTTTGTGAGAAGTTGTTTAATTTGATAGACTTACTACCTGAACTTGCTGCTGTTGTTGTGATATCAAAGCCAGCGTTATTACCTAGATTTTCAATAAACAATTTTCCTTGCGTAGTTGCTTGTGCAATGTTTGTATATCCTTCAAAACCTTCAAAATATGGCAAAGCAGAACCCGGTTGCATTACAACAATATATCCTGTTTTAGTTTCTGATGGGTTACTTCCACCTCTTGTTGCAGTTAACGTTACGTTATATACACCAGGTGTATTGTAAACTACAGAAGGATTTTGATCTGTAGATGTTGCAGGTGTTCCTCCTTGAAATTGCCAACTCCAGCTAGCTACTGGTAAATTGTAGCTCATATCTGTAAAATTAACAGTTTGTCCAACACAAACCACTCTCTTATCTGCCGAAAAATCTGCTTTACACAAAGGTGGGTTTGCAACTGCCCCCACTGCGTTCAAATTGGCTGTTGTCCAAATGTTATTTCTACCTCCAGTTGAACCTACAATTGCTGCACGCATTCTTGTTACTTGTCCAGGAGTAAACATTTTAGAACAATACGAATAATCCATATAATTTTCGTAATTCTCTACAATACTAGCATTACAAACTTTAGCATTTGCTTCTGACGGGCAAAAAGTAAAACCTTTTGTAATAGGTGTGTCACTTACTTGGTCGTCACCACAAGCTTCGCCAGGATTGTTGTTATCACCCCAAACATGCGATAAATTTAACCAGTGACCAACTTCGTGTGTTAAAGCTCTACTTGTTGAAGCATTCCCTGTTCCAATGCTACCAACATAAGTACTTAAAATAAAAATAGAATTTAAAGATGTTCCCCCATTATTTGGATACATGGTGTAACCTGCAGCACCTCCAATATCTTTTGCTACAACTACGTTCAAATATTTATTATGTGGCCATGTACCTTGATAAACATCATTTCCAGCAAAAATAGCATTCAATTGTTGAGCACCTCCATTGTAACCTCCTGGATCAACAGTTAAAGAAGAAACTGTTCTTGTAATCCCTTTAAAACAAGTACCATTAGGAGCAATTGTAGCTAACTTAAACTCAATACTCACATCTGCTGGCATTCCCGTAAAATTTGCATTTACATTATTTGCATCAGCGTTCAATCTACGGTAATCTCTATTCAAAATAGCAACTTGATCATAAATTTGTTCATCCGAAATATTTTCAGTTCCTCCATTATGGATAATATGAAAAACAACTGGAATAGTATAGACCTGATCATCTTTTTCAGGCTGATAATTTTTCAACGCTGCATTTAATTCAGCTTGACCTTGCATGATTGTATTGTACAATTCAGGATTGGATGTCTTGTACTCATTCAACAATTTATGTTGGTGACAGTACTCCACACTTTCACCTTGACGTGCATTTTGTGGATTAAACGATTGCCCCATCGCAAGTGATGAGAACAACAACGTAGTTAATCCGATGTAAATTTTTTTCATTGGGTTTATAGTTTTGTTTTTAATAGTTTTAATCAAAAAGTGCTCACAATTTACGAATAAACATTGAGTTGGAAAAATAATTAATACAAATGAATGGCGATTTTATTACATTTTAAACACATTAATTCCCCAAACAAATGAATTTCAACACATTTTAAATGGAAATATCGCGCAATGAATAAATAATTTCACCAGTATAATTTTTTGCTAAAAGCACCATCATTTTTTGAACTACAATTGCTGGTGAATACAACTCGTTTTGAGCATGATAGGTTTTAAATTTAGAAACAGATGAAAAGCTTTGTTCATTGGATGAGCGCATTTTTAATTGCATGGGTGTATCCACAACTCCTGGAGCCACACTATACACTTTAATTGCTCTTTTACGTTCCGTTTCTTCTAGATAAATTGTTCTTGAAAACAAATCCAACGCCGCTTTGGAAGCGCAATAACTAGCGCACGAGGGCAATGGATTTTTACCAGCTCCAGAACTAATATTGATAATAGTAAGCGGGAAATGAATTGGAAAATGTTGCAAAACAAACTGACACAACAACATCGGTGCAATGGCATTTACTTGCATCACTTCTTGAATGTCTGAAATATTTTGCTCACTGATCCGCTCCACATTTCCAATCACACCAGCATTGTTGATTAACAAAATTTCTTGACTGTTTTCAATTAGTGGCTTTAAGAATTGAAAATCCAACGGTTGCAAAAAATCGCACGGAAAAAAAGTATAGTTATCATGCTGAATGTCATTTTTGCGCCCCAAGCCAATTACTTTTTCACCTGCTGCTAAATAATGTTCCACAAAAGCACGCCCTATCCCCGAAGAAACACCTGTTATGATGATGATTTTATTCATACCTTGCAAGATATAAAAAAAGAGGTTACCCAACACAATGTAGATAACCTCTCACTAATTATTTATGGATTAATTCAATGCCTGTTCTAAATCAGCAATTAAATCTTCTGCGTCTTCCACACCAACACTTAAACGAATCAACGTGTCAACAACACCTGTTTTTTCACGCTCTTCTTTAGGAATAGAAGCATGGGTCATTGTTGCTGGATGTCCAATTAAAGATTCTACACCACCCAACGATTCTGCCAATGCAAAGATTTTGACGTTTTTCACCAATTTCAATGCATCTTCCAACACATTTCCTTTGAGTGTAAACGACACCATACCGCCAAATCCACGCATTTGTTTTTTAGCAATTGCATGGTTAGGATGTGTTTCAAATCCTGGCCAATATACTTTATCCACTTTAGGATGACTTGCCAAGAAACGCGCAACTTTTTCACCATTTTCACAGTGGCGTTGCAAACGTAAATGCAAGGTTTTAATTCCACGTAATACTAAAAATGAATCCATAGGAGCGGTAACAGCACCCGATGAATTTTGAATACGATACATTTCTGCTGCCAATTTATCGTCGTTGCAAATCAATGCTCCCATTACCACATCCGAGTGACCACCCAAATATTTGGTAACAGAGTGCATTACGATGTCGGCTCCTAAATCCAACGGATTTTGCAAATAAGGTGAAGCAAATGTATTGTCAACACCCAACATCACGCCGTGTTTTTTAGAGATTTGTGCAACCGCCTCAATGTCAATAATATTCAACATGGGATTGGTTGGTGTTTCTACCCAAATTAATTTGGTATTGCTGTTCACTTTTTCTTCAATTGCAGCAACATTGGTCATGTCCACAAAATGAAAAACAATGCCGTATTTTGCAAAAATTGTGTTGAACAAACGATACGTTCCACCATATAAATCGTTGGTAGAAATTACCTCATCACCTGGGTTCAACATTTTGATTACACAATCAATAGCTGCTAATCCAGAACCAAAACATGCTCCGTGTTTTCCATTTTCAATGGCTGCCAAACTTTTTTCTAAAGCATGACGCGTAGGGTTCAACGTACGTGAATACTCATATCCTTTGTGGTTTCCAACACCATCTTGCACATAGGTAGATGTTTGAAAAATTGGCGTCATAATGGCACCTGTTGATTCATCTGGCTTTACACCCGCATGAATTGCTTTTGTTCCGAATTTCATATTTTTCTATTTTGCAGAATTTTAAATCTAAATTGAAGCCCAAAGATAAACTTATTTTACAGTTTACAAATTGAATTACACGTTAAATTAATTGGCTATTTTTACTTTAAAACCATAATCCAACTGTAACGAATCTAGGTTGGGAACAACTGGTTTTATTTGTCCACGTCCATTGGATTTTAATGTTTGCGTGTAATTGCTATTGATCTTAGAATTGGTGCGAGTGCTGTAAAATTCTATCGTATAATTGGTTTTCTTTTTCAACCCTGTAACAACAAAAGTGGGGTTATTTTGCAATCCTTTGGTATAAAACTGAATGCCACCCACATCGGTGTATTTGTCTTTTAATTTTTCTTCTTGATAATTGGCTTTTAAAGGTGGAATGACATAGCCATCTTCCATTTGACACGCAAACTGCAAACTATCACGTGCAATCAATTGTTGCATACACGAATTGATGGTAAAACTATTGCGCCAATATGCTGTTGCATTGTGCAGCCAACCAATCGCTCGTTCTTGATTTTCACTTGTCAGATAAAAAGCTTCTAAGGTTGCTTTGGTAACAGCATTTTTATCTTTCCAACGTTGTGGAACGTAGTTCAACTTACGAAAATCTTCGTTTTGAAGAAAGGTTGCTAGTTCTTTGTATTGCATGTAAAATCCAAAATCGTGCAAGCCTCTATCCCACCACCAGTGCATTCCAATTGCCGGACTTCCAGAAAAAGCCGATGACCACGTATTGTTATGAAAATCAATGTCGATGCAACAATAGGTTTGTAAATAATTATCAGTTACCCCAATTTCTTCCATAAACACGGGTTTTTTATGCAAATCCCACAAACGATTGAGCATATTGGTTCTGTCCCAATTGGCATCTTTTTTCATTTTATAGCTATGAAAACCTATGACATCCAAATAGTTAAACATTCCTTTTTCGGGTGTTTTAAATTCCAAATTATCAATAGCCGCATAGGTATTCAACGTCATGATGCGTCTGTTGTTCAACGAATCTTTGATGTATGAAAACTGTTTTTTGTTCCAATCGGTAAAAATAGTTAACGCCTCTTCAAACGTTTTTGCTTCGGTGTCGCGCATAGGTTTGATGTAATTATCCACTTCCGAATAGCCGTAAAATGCAAAACTAGGATTGTAGCCCCAACGTGCCAAAATATAGCGCAAACAGTATTTTTGCCATTGGTCTGCCGTTGCATGTGTAAAATAGGAACTAAAATTAGGCAAATCAAATCCTTTTCTGTAAGAATTATCTTTCCAGTTATCGGGCCAACTGCCATAATTTAATTCCACATGGTGACGAAATAGAATGAAATATAAACCCAACGAAAAAGCAGAATCCATCAATTGGTCATACTCCCACATTTCTGCCATTTTTGAGGAATAATTGTCGTATTCATTCCAATCAGGAAGTGCATTTTGTGAGCTCAACTCTAAACGAAAGAAATTGCCTCCATAAGATGCTAATTCATTGAGCCATTTTAAATGTCGCTCACTGCTTTGAGGGGTCAAACGCACATAGTCGGAATGGGTAATGTTGTGCCCAATTCCAAAAAATGTTTCCCCTGTTTCGTGGTAAAATAAGTAGCGGTCTTGGTTATTGCCGGTATAACTTCTTTCAAGATAACCTTTGTGATTACTTTTAATGGTATTGAATGAAAAATGGGTGGATTTTGCAACCTCTTGCCCTCTGACTTTTAATTGAACAGCCAGCTGCCAATTGCCAATTTCATCGGGCGAAAAACGAATACGCCACGGATAAGATGTTGTGTCGTTTGCCCACGTATTGGAGCGCATGTCTCTTTTGTAGGGTTGGTAATAAAATCCATAAACGGTTTCTTTTTTTCCAGAAGGAGCTGTAAACACACATTCTAAAGAAACATCGGAAGGATTGAACGGATTTAAGCCTTTTCCTCGTTTTTGCAAGAAACTAACCAATTGCGTTACAACCGACGATGGAAGTTGTGCACCTATTTCAACTTTGTGATATTTTTTTACTTCGTAAGGAATATCCCAAGAGGAGGCAAACCATGCAAGTTGAAGCGATTTTCTATCGTTGGTTTCTGTCATTTTGTGAGGCACAATGTCTTGCCCCCAAGCTATCCAATGAATGAATAAAAAGCCTAAAAAAACACAATTTTTCATAGTACAAACGTTGTTGTTAGTCTAACAAAGTTAACTAATTAATTGAGTTTTCTGTTCTTCAATGCTTCGTTTAATATTTTTTGAATTTCGGTGCGTGTTCCCATTGAAATCAACTTTTTGTTTTCGGCACTTGGATATACTCTGTTGGATAAAAACACGTAATTCAAACCATTTTTGGGATCATCCCACGCCAAGGTTCCAGTAAATCCAGAGTGACCAAAGCTTTCAAACGAAGCCGATTCATCGCAGGTTCCACCACCGCTACCCAACACTGGTTTGTCAAACCCAGCTCCTCGTCGGTTGCCTTTAAATTGAGCACGTGTATATTCTGCAATAACTTGAGGGTTAATTAATTGAACACCACCGTAATAACCTTTATTTAAAAATAATTGCATGATGGCTGCTAATTCTGTTGCGTTGGAAAACAATCCGGCGTGACCACCAACACCTCCCAACATGGCTGCTCCTGGGTCGTGCACAAATCCTCGAACAACTTGCTTGCGGTACAGTTTATCATCTTCGGTTGGAGCAATTTTTTTCAAATCAACCGATTGATACGGATTAAACAACGTGTGATGCAAGCCCATTTTTGCATAAATCTCATCGTTTAGAAATTGCGAAAACTCTTTGTTGGATTCTTGTTCAACAATTAATTTTACAAAATAATAGCTCAAATCACTGTACAAATATTTTTTCGCTCCTAATTCACCTTTTAAAATATACCTGCGAATAGAATCGCCATACGCTTCTTTGATGTAAATATTATCTGCCAATTGCACATATCCTTTTTGCGGTTGCGTAGCATAACATTTCGGGTCTAGTTTGCCATCAATAATGGTTTTCTTATAAAATGGAATCCACGCTTGTAATCCTGCCTGATGTGCTAAGTATTCGCGCATTTTTATAGCTCCCATTGGGTAATTTCCTGTGATGGTTGGCAAATATTCTTTGAGTGTTTTATCCAATGAAAATTTCCCTTCCGATTGCAATTTCATCAAAGCCGTTGTTGATGCAGCAATTTTGGTAATGGAAGCAATGTCATAAATATCATCATTTTCTACCAGTTGATTGTCGTACATTTGTGAACCATAGCTTTTTCTGAAAAATATTTTTCCATCCACGGCAGCAACAATTTGACAACCTGGAAACGATTTTACTTGAATGGCATTTTCAACCAACGCATCAATTTTAGTGAGATAGTTTGGGTCGATGCCCACTTCTTCGGGTTGTGAAAATTTAAGGCGACCATTGGTTTGGGTTGCAATGCCCATTCCTTTTTTAAACAGTTCGCTAACATTGGTGTGCAATTTCCCAACAAATGGAATGGCTCCAAAAAGTTGTTGTGCCACTCTGTTTTGCACAAATTTGTTGTTTTCATAAGCTACAACAATGGATTGAAATGCATCTAGTTCCAACTGCTGACTTAAAATCAAGGGATTGCCAAAAAAGACAATTGTATTTTTAGTAGAACTTGTTAGTTGTTTTAAAAATGCATTGATATTAGTAGGAATGCCGTAGTTGTCTTTTGGACGAACCGTTGAAGCGTGCACCGTTACTATGACTTTGTCAAAATCAGAAGTAGATAAATCAACCCCTTTTTCAATTGCTTCAAAAGAAAATTCTTTACGAGTGATGGGTGCGTATTCATCCGTTACACTTAAAAACTCATGCGGTTTGTCGCCAATTGCAATGTGAAGGATTTTTTTACTTAAATCACCAAATGGCAAATTATTGTGTTCGTTTTTTAGTAAAACTGTACTTTTCTCAAAAAGTTGATTTCTTGCCCAATCTTGTTCTCCTTGGGTAAATGAGTGACCTTTAACTGGTTTGATGAAACTTTTTTCTTTCAATTGAAGAATTTTCAAACAGCGTTCATTGATTTCTTTTAATGAAATATCGCCTTTTTCCACTTTTGCTTTGATGGCCTGAATGGAAGCACCAACATTGTTGGAATACAACAAAATATCGCACCCTGCTTCAAATGCTTTAACAGCAACCTCCACTTCACCGTATTTTTCCGAAACTGCTTTCATGTTCAAAGCGTCCGAAATAACCAAGCCTTTAAAGCCCAATTTTCCTTTCAAATAATCTTTGATTACAATTTTAGACAAACTACTAGGCGTGCCACTTGGGTCTATGGACGGAACGTTTAAATGTCCAACCATTACTGAGGTTGCACCAACTTTGATGCCTTCTCTAAACGGCAACCAATCCTCGTTGGTTAATTGTTCCACCGTTTTTTTCACCGTTGGCAACTCCAAATGTGAATCTTTGTCTGTATCTCCGTGTCCCGGAAAATGCTTGATAGAACTATAAACCCCACTTGCTTCAAAACCTCTAACAAAAGCAGCTACTTGCTTGCCAACTTCTGCTGGGTTATCGCCAAAAGCTCTAAAACCAATAACAGGATTTTTAGGATTGGAATTTACATCGGCAACGGGACTAAAATTAAATTGAAAGCCCAATTCGGCACATTCATAAGCCATCATCTTGGCAATTTTTTCAGACAAAGCCAAATCATTAGCTGCACCAATTGTATAGGCATACGGAAAACGTGCTTCGCCTTTCATGCGCATACTCACGCCCCATTCTGCGTCTAAACCATAGAATAAAGGAATGTTGGATGAAGCCTTTTGCAATTTTCCAGCATATTTTAAGAAATTTTCTTTGTTTTCTGGAAACCAAATCACACCCCCAATTTCATTTTTGACTATGAGTTGTTCAATTTCAGTCATGTGCGCATCCCCTTTTGCTGGATAGGCCGCTACCATGAAAAATTGTGCTATTTTTTGTTCCAACGAAAGGGTTGCCAACTTTTGAGCAGCCCACGAGGTTGTTTCATTGTTTATATTTTTGCTATTCTTAAGAAATGAAAATAGCAGCGGAACACTAAAAAGCAGTGCTACTATTACTACAAAATGTTTATGTTTTTTCATCGAAAATAAGGTGTGGAGTTATTCTTCTTGGTGGTATCGTAAATACATAAAATGTTCGTATTTCCCTTTTATGAACTCAATTAATTCCCACTCAGTTGCCGTACGTAAGAAATCAGGATCCATATTTAGGAACTGAATAAAATCGTCAAATTCATCTTCGGTAAGTTTCACAACATCGTATGCCACATAGGTACGCAATAAATCTTTAACGATATCGCGTTTATTGTCTTGGAATTTCCATTCTTCCACCTTCCGTTTGTTGCGTTCTGTTCTAGAAAATGCTTGATACAAAGCAGTAATCGGACTCTGAATAACTTCCAATCCTTTTACGGTGCGGGTTTCTACCATTACCAATGCTTCACGTTCTTCTTTTATCTGCACCAATGTTTTTACTGGACGCACCACAACTTCTTCAAATTCATGCGGTTTTCCAATGATAGGAAAATCCTTTGTAAAACGGCAATTTTCATCTGCTTTAATAACCACATGAATTAAGTCATAGCCTTTAATAGAAATTGTAACAGAATCGCCATTATTTACATAAACAGAAAAATGACCATTGGGTTGACCAAAAACTCCTTTTCCTGTGTTGCGGTTAACAATCATCATGTTGTAAAACGATTGGGGTCGCAAGGTGTCAAACACTTTTCCTTTAAACAAAACCGATTCACATTGTGAAAACGCAATGGAGAATAAAAAACAACTGAAAAAAGTTAAAAAATACCGCATAGTTTTGGATGTAACAACAAAATAACAAAAAAGATACCAGACTATTTATTTAAAAAATGTTATTTTATTTTTTTTGTGGCACAACTTTTGACAACTTTGTCAAAAAATAATGTAAAATGAAAAAGTTTAATTTTTTTGGCTTATTGCTTACACTTGTTTTAGCAGTAGGATGTGGAACTAAGAAAAACAGTGCAACAACAGGAGATAATTCAATGAACGCATTAGATTGGGAAGGTGTTTACATCATGGAGCAGCAAAATGATTTGCCAGAAATCCAGCTAACGTTAAAATCGAACAATACCTATCAAATAATTGTTTCAAATTGGAATAAGCAACCAGATAATACTTATTTTGAAGGGAAATTTACATGGGATAAAACGGGTGGTTTCATACAAATGGACCAATTAATTTCAAATATCAACACTTCAAAATTAAAAGTAGGTGAAAATGTTTTATGGGCAAAAGATGGCAACATTGAAAATATAAAGTTTATAAAAATGGATGTTAACCCAGCGTTAACAGAAAAATACTGGAAATTAGTTGCTGTAAACGACATCAAAATTACCAATAAAGATTTCATTGAAACCGAACCGCATATTATGTTTAAATCAGAATTTAATCATGTTAGAGGAAACGATGGTTGCAATCAATTCCAAGGGAAATTTGAAATTAAAGGTAATAAAATCTCCTTTGAAAGAATGCTCTCTACCTTAAAAGCTTGTCCGGATGTGTTTGCTTCTACCGAATTCCGTAAACTGTTGAGTGAAGAAATTACATTTGAAGTTAAAAACGATAAGTTGACTTTAAAAACAAAAAACGACACCTTCCAATTTGAAGCCGTTTATTTTTAAATAATTGTCTAGTCCTGAAATAGCGATACACAATTTTTTATCGTTATGGAAAAAGGAGAAAAAAACGTTTATTTAAAACGTAGTCAAAAGGATTATTCAATGTCCTTTAAGTTAGCAGTTGTTAAAGAAGTAGAATCAGGATTT
>JAKQEZ010000241.1 GCA_029558435.1 Bacteroidota bacterium | reverse complement strand
CTTGCATTTCAAAGAGAATTTACACTATTCAAAAGCCATTTCTTGGTTGGCTATAATCGGGTTGCTGATGCCAATAGGTATTTGGGCAGAACTGTATTTGGGTTTACCTCCGATTTTTGTTTTGATTGGTGCACTGTCTATGACAGCTTCTGTTTTTATTGCCGGGTTTAGCTTTTTTAAATTTAAAAATGAAATCAAAAAACAACATTGATAAATGAAAGCACTTAAAATCATACAGACTGTTTTGTTAAGTTTCTTTGGCTTATTAACCGTATTTATGGCTTCATCTGTCATCTTTGATTTATTCGGTATTCGGGAAAAAGAAGGTAACTATGTCTTGTTTATCGTTTACACCAATTTGATATGCGGCATTCTGTACTTGTTGGCTGCTTATACCACTTGGACAAAACCCAAACTAAGTTTTAAATCTTTACTCTTTTCATTATCCCTGTTGATTATCGCATTTATAGCCTTTCAATTTTATATACACAATGGCGGAATACACGAAGAAAAAACGGTAAAAGCGATGCTATTCAGAATTGTATTTACTGCGATAATGACCGGTATTGGTTGGCTGAATTTAAAAAAGAGAAATTTAATTAAAGAAAAGTAAAACAAAAAAATTTATCTAATTATGTTAGTAAATACTCACAAACTTGCATTGTCACTTATTCTATTTTTAGGGTGGAATACTGTACAAGCTCAAGAAGTTTGGACATTAAAACAATGTATTGGCGTAGCAAATGTTTATAATAAAACACTGCAAATCAATAAGAATTCAATAGAAATTAGTAATCAAAGAGAATTGGAAGCTAAATCAAATTTGATACCTAGACTTACATTGAATGCTGATTACAAATATTTTGTTGAACTACCAACTCAACTTATGCCTTTAAATGCACTCAATCCACAAGTTCCAGAAGGTCAGTTTAGAGAACTACAATTTGGAGTGCCACATAACATTGGCGCTAATTTACAATTAACGTTACCTATTTATAATCCACAAATTTATGGTGGTATCCGTACCTCACAAGCGGCTGGTGAAATGATGGAGTTAAACTATCAGAAATCTGTAGAACAAGTAGAATATGATATTACTAACCTCTACTACAATGCTCAGATTGTACAACATCAATTAAAATTTATAGATAGTAACTTAATCAATATTAACAAATTGCTCTCTTCAATGCAATTATTGCAGGAGCAATTATTAGTAAAGGGAACAGATGTCAATAAAATAAAGTTACAAAAAGATCAATTAGAAACACAACGTGATTTAGTAAGTAATAAATATAGTCAGTTATTAAATGCTTTAAAATTAAATATGGGTATCGAACTAGGCAAAGAAATTGTTATAGACCCTACTATTCAATTCCAAATTTCAAGTGAAGCAAAAAACAATAACAACATTGAAGTACGAATTATTAAATCTCAAAATAGCCTATTGAACTCTGAATTAAAAACATTGAATCAATCACGTTATTTGCCTTCATTCAATTTTGTTGCTTCTTACGGATTAAACGGTTATGGTTATGACAAAAAACCACACGAATTTTTAAAGTTTTATCAAGTTGGTTTTGTTGGAGTCCAATTCTCTTACCCTTTATTTAGTGGAACTGTATTGCAACGTAAAATAAACCAAAAGAAATTAGAAATAAAAAACAATGAGCTTCAAGAACGTTTAGTAACTGATAAAAACAACATGGAAATAAGTAATATATCCAATCAATTAACGGTAACTAAAAAAGTGATCGTCAACACAGAAAATCAGATAGAACAAGCTAGAAAAATTTATGAGCAAACTGTATTGCAACAAAAACAAGGTACTGCAACAATTACTGATGTTTTACTCGCAGACAATGCGCTAAGAGAGGCTCAACAAAATTATCTATCAGCTATCATAGATTATTTAAAAGCTGATTTGGAATTCAAAAAATTAACGGGGAATATTTCAATGAAGAATGAAGAATGAAGAATAGAGAATGGAGAATGAAGAATGAAGAATGAAGAATGAAGAATGAAGAATTAAAAATAAGTAAGATGAAAAAAATAATCTGGATAATAGCAGGTATTGCAATTGTTGGTTTGGTAATATTCAAATTGACAAGTAATAAAAAAACGACAGAAAGTAAGGTTTACCAATTCGATAAAGAAAAACCTATATCCGTTGATGTGGACACTATTCAACTAAAAAACATCAATGAAGAAGGCGTTTATACAGGAACATTTGAACCTAATAAAGAAGTAAAAATCAGTGCTGAAACACAAGGTAAAATTAATGCTGTTCTAGTAGATGTAGGTAGCTATGTTCAACAAGGGCAAACACTCATTCAATTGGATAATTCACTTTTAAAACTACAATTACAAACCGTTGAAGTGCAAATTGAAGGTTTGCAAGATGATGTAAATCGTTATACCATTTTAACGGAAGCCGATGCCGTGCAAGGTGTTCAATTGGAAAAAGCAAAGTTGGGGTTGAAATCTGCAAAAGTTCAAAAAGCAACATTGCAAGAGCAAATAAACAAAACGACTATCAAAGCACCTTTCAACGGAATAGTAACAGCAAAATTGAGTGAGGTTGGAGCTTTTGCAGCACCCGGAGTTCCTTTGTTGCAAATCACCGACATAAGCACACTTAAATTTACGGTAAACGTACCCGAAAGTAATCTAAAGCAATTTCAATCCCATCAAAATTATAACATTTCAGCGGATGTTTTCCCTGAACTAACATTGAATGGAAAATTATCTATGATTGGAAGTAAGGCTAATATGGGAAATAGTTTTCCTGTACAATTTCAAGTAGAAAACACCAAGCAATCCACTATAAAATCAGGAATGTTTGGAAAGGTTTCTCTATCCGAAAACGAAGTAAAACAAGGTATTATTATTCCGTCTTCTGCCATTATAAATAGTGAAAATCAAGCACAAGTTTATATCGTGAAAAATGGAAAATCAGTTTTACAAACGATTACAATTTCTAAAAATATCGGCAATAGAACGATTGTTTCAAGTGGTTTAAATGTTGGGGACATTATCGTAACAAATGGCTTTATCAATCTTTTTGACGGAGCGAGTGTTTTAATTAAGAATTAAGAATTAAGAATTGAAAATTAAAAATTAGGAGTATGAAGGAGAATGTTATACAGCAGAAAAGTTTTGTGTTTGCAATAAGAGTTGTGAATGCTTATAAATATCTCACAGAACAAAAGAAAGAGTTTGTGCTTTCTAAACAATTACTTCGTTCGGGAACAAGTATTGGAGCTAATGTAGAGGAAGCAATAGGTGGACAATCTAAAAAAGATTTTAT
This sequence comes from Bacteroidota bacterium, assembly GCA_029558435.1. Next base: position 9,316 of record JAKQEZ010000241.1, on the reverse strand, counting down.
CGCTAAAATTTCAATTTCTTATAAGGAAGCAAGAGAAACGAAATATTGGTTAAATCTTCTAACTGCTACTGATTATTTAGACGAAAAGTTATCAAAGTCATTAATAGATGATGCGGAAGAATTAAGTAAAATTCTATCATCCATTTTGCTTTCCTCTAAGCAAAATAATTCCTAATTCATCATTCTTAATTTTTAATTGAACAAAATGAATATTACAGAAATATCAATAAAACGACCATCGCTGATAATTGTTCTTTTCAGCGTATTTGCACTTTTAGGAATAATCGGATTTAAAAATTTGAGCTATGAATTAATGCCCGATTTCAACCAACCGGTTGTAGTGATTAAAACCGTTTATCCTGGTGCCGAGCCGAATGAAGTAGAAACTTCTGTTTCCCGAAAAATTGAAGATGCTCTATCCAATTTGGAAGGTGTAGATTATTTGGTTACAAAATCATTGCCCAACGCTTCTGTTATCATTGCCAATCTGAAATATGGAACTGATTTAGATAAAACGATGCAAGATGCTCAACGCTATATTGATAACATTCGTAAGGACTTACCAAAAGATATTTTGAGCCCTGTAATGAGCAAAGTATCGCCTAATGATTTGCCGATAATGTCTGTAAGTGCAACGAGCAATTTAAAACCAACTGAGTTTTATCAGAAAATGAAAGACGATTATCTGCCACAAATTCAACAAATAAAAGGCGTAGCAGAGATTACTATTTTAGGTGGAGAAGAAAGAGAAATACAAGTAAAAGTTGATAAAGAGAAATTGAAATTGTATAAAATTTCCTTGTATCAAATTGTAGAAGCCATCAACCGTTCGGGTATTGATTTACCAGCAGGTAAAATACAAACTGAAACAGACAACAATTCTGTTCGATTGGTTGGAAAGTACACTGCTATTACAGACATTCAGAATGTTCAAATTGCAATGCCCTTGCCGGGAAGTCCTGTCTATGTAAAAGATGTTGCCGAAGTAACAGACGGTATCAAAGAAACTACTTCTTACAGCCGTTTTAACGGAAAAACAGGAATTGGTTTAATGATCAAAAAACAAGGCGATGCCAATGCAGTAGATGTTTCTAAACTGATTAAAGAAAAGTTTAAATCCATTGAAGAACACAACGCTAGTTCTGATGTAAAATTTGTTGTAACAGACGATAGTACAAACAACACCATTGCAGCCGTTAATTCGGTGGTGTTTGATTTAATTTTAGCAGTTATTCTAGTATCTCTGGTAATGTTGTTATTCCTTAGAAGTTATCGAAATTCACTGATTGTTGCCGTTGCCATTCCAACTTCTTTAATCACCGCTTTTGGAACAATGTGGCTATTGGGTTACACACTCAACTTAATGACACTCTTGGCAATGTCTTTAGTTATCGGAGTTTTGGTAGATGATGCTACAGTAGTTTTAGAAAACATCCAACGCCATTTGGATATGGGTAAAGACAAGCAAAAAGCAGCAATGGACGGGCGAATGGAAATTGGTTACTCTGCTGTTTCCATTACTTTGGTAGATGTGGTTGTTTTTGTGCCAATACTGTTTTTACAAGTGTTTGTTGCCGATATGCTCAAACAATTTTCGGTAGTTATTATCGTAACTGTTTTAACAAGTTTATTAGTTGGTTTTACTTTAACGCCTTGGTTAGCTTCACGAATTGGAGAAAAAGAAAATTTAAAACCAAGCAAATTTTTCAACCGCTTTTTATTGTGGTTTGAAAGACAATTAGAACGTTTTATCATTTGGTATGGCAATACATTGAACTGGGTTTTAAAAAATAAACTCATTTTCACAGGCTTTGTTCTTTTACTTTTTGTAGGAACTGCCGTTATGATGAAACAAGGAATTATCGGAAAAGAATTAATTGCAACAGGCGACCAAGGAAAATTTCGTTTAGCATTAGAGTTTGATAAAAATGTTTCCATTGAACAAAACAATAAAGTTTCTGAAAAGATAGAAACATACATTTTACAGCAACCCGAGGTGGAAAGTGTATTTAGTAATGTTGGCGGACCAAGTACGGGAATTGGAAGTTTGGGAGTTGGAGCAGCAAATAAAACGGAATTTACAATTCAATTAAAATCAAAGAAAGAAACCAACAACCTTTCAACGGAAGTTTTTATGCGAAAACTACGCGATGATTTACAAAGTGATTTTTCGGGAGTAAATTATTCTATAATGGCATTGGGATTAATTCCTCGTACTGCACCGATTGAAATTACATTAAGTGGAAGTGATTTGAACCAAGTAATGCAAACCGGAAATAATTTAAAAAATATTATTGAAAAAATACCAGGAGCCGATAATGTTCGTCTTTCAGTAGAAACCGGAAGTCCAGAACTAAAAGTTATTCCTGATAACGATAAAATGCAACGTTTAGGATTAAATACGGCTTATGTAGGAATGAATTTACGAACTGCTTTTACTGGAAATGACGATGCTACTTTAACCGACAACGGAATAGAATACCCAGTTAGAATATGGTTAGATAAATTTAGTCGCCAAAACGAAGACGACATCAAGCAATTGAATATCATCAATCCGATGGGCATTTCTATTGAAGTATCACAAATTGCAAGTATAGAAAAAGACAATTCACCCTCACTTTTAGAGCGTAAAGACCGACAGCCAGCTGTTACACTTACTGCCGATGCATTAGGTCGTCCGTCTGGAACAGTAGCTGATGATGTGGTGGCTTATATCAACAAAAATCCTTTGCCAGACGGCATACAAATGACTTGGGGAAGTGATATCAAACGACAAAACGATAGTTTTGGTGCGTTAGGTTCTGTTTTGCTGATTTCCTTTGTGTTAATCTATCTGATTATGGTTGCTTTATACGATAGTTATATTTATCCATTTGTTGCCTTATTTGCTATTCCTGTAGCGGCAATCGGAGCATTTTTAGCACTCAATCTATCTTTAAGCCACCTTAGCTTATTTGCACTATTGGGCTTAATTATGTTAATGGGATTAGTTACCAAAAACTCAATTTTAATTGTGGACTTTACCAATCAGCTAAAAGCAGAAGGAAAGCATTACAAAGAAGCCATTGTTTTGGCAAGTAAAGGAAGACTGCGACCTATTTTGATGACTACTTTATCAATGGCAATCGGAATGTTACCAATTGCGTTAGCGACTGGAACATCAGCTGAATGGAAAAACGGATTGGCTTGGGTGATTATTGGCGGACTACTTTCTTCCTTAGCTTTAACCGTTTATTTAGTACCAATGGTTTATGATGTGGTAGATAGTGTAAAAGAGAATTTTATCAATAGAAAAAAACACTTAAAATGAAGCAATTAATCGTTTTTGTTATTACGCCTTTAGCACTGTTATTGAGTTCGTTTAAAGCTAATTTTAATGAACAAAACAGCTTAACGGTAAAAGTTGAAAATTTGAGAAATTCAAAAGGAACGGTTCAAATAGCATTGTATAACAAAGACGACTCCATTCCTGATGAACAGTATAAAAATTACTTCAAAATGGAAAAAGTAACCATTACAAATGGCACAGCTCAATATACATTCCCGAACTTACCTAAAGGTAATTATGCGGTAAACATTTTGCACGATGAAAATAGCAATGGAAAGATTGACAAAGGTTTAATTTTGCCAAAAGAAGGAATTGGATTTTCAAACTATTCTTCAATCGGATTAACCAACCGACCTAATTTTAAAAAAGCAAGTTTTGAATTAAACCAAAATAAGACCATTAAAGTAAAAGTGATTTATATGTAAAACTCACCGTGTAAGCACATCTCGCATTCGCACAAATCCACGCTAAAGCCAAAATGCGAGAAGAGCTTACACTACCTATCCTAAAAAATTATTTTTCCTTCCCTTTCTAAAAATTTTAAAACTCCTATCTCACAGCCGACACAACAGCAAAACTCAATACAGACAAGAACTTTACAACACGAAAGACAGAACGCCAGCCTGTAACATCGGTTTGGCAATATGGCGGTTAAGTGCTTCGTTTGAAAGTTTTTACTATATTTGAAAAGTAGTTCTTCGATTGGAGTTTAGTGCTAAAAATCCGCCACATCGCCAAGCCGAGAACCGTTATCAATAATCAAAAAATATGAAAACACTTTTAATATCAGTAGTTACACTAGTATTGTCTACATCTCTGTTTAGTCAAAATTTCTATGGACTAACATTTAGAAAAGCCTATACCAAACAAGAAATAAAAGACCATTTCTGGGATAAAGAAGTGACTTTTGACGGCAACAATATTTACATTCAGATAGGCCAGAACAAAATAAAATTAGAATTTGGTTGTTTGTATAATCAATGTGACGAAAATACACTGACTAGAATACTCTCCTTTTACCCATCCGAATCGAAAGCAAGTTCAATGTATGAAGATGCTAAATTATTATTTGGTAAACCTACAGGTGGATTTGAAGAAGAAAATATAAGATCTGATGATTTGTTTAACGGACCGAGTGTAACAGAAAAAAATTATGTATTTTATTATACCGATAAATATAGAAAGGGAGATGCATTAGTTGTAACTATGACTGTAAGTAGTTCCGGATACTCAGGGGGAAAACTTGACAAACACATTGTCTTTGAAATCGACTATAATTCAGATGCATATTACTGGATAAAACCTGAAAGTAATAGCAGTAAGGGTGACGACTACCTTGGTGGTTTATACAAAGGTTGGAAAATAAAAAAGCAATTCTAAACTATTGCTAACAAAACCTAAACTGCATTAAAACGCAGTTTAGCCAAACCGTTATGCACAAGCGGTGAATGAGCGTACTACTATAAAACAACACTAGCTTGACAACTCTAATTTTCGACATTTTTTCAAAATTTCTACCATTTCAAAATAAATTTGTTATTTTGTGATAGTATTACTTTCATAATCAAAATTGTTAATGATATGAAAAAATTAATCATTATATCAATTTTATTTTCCGCTACTTTTTGCTTCGCACAGGATTATTTGTTGCATGAATACACCATAGGAGGCAGTGATGCTATATACGGCAAACGGAATATGGTAGCGGACAATAATGGCAATATCTATACAGCGGGGTTATACAATAACACTTTTGAAATACAGAATTCTGTTATTACAGGAGGTGGAATATATCTGGCAAAATTTGACAATAACCTTTCTTTGATTTGGCTAAAAAAAGTGGCTGAAATAATGGGTGCAGACGCAGGAGGAAGTTTATCTGGTCTTAAATTAATGATTTCTTTAGATAGTGGTGACAATGTTTTAATCGGTTATAGTGCTTGGGAAGGCAGTTTTTTGATGTATGATGATACGATTGTCATTCAGACAAACAATGTTGAGCTGATTAAATTAGATTCTTCGGGGACACGTTTGTGGAGAACATCCGTAGCAGGTACAAACAGATTAGGAGATAAAGGACTCGCCGTTGATGAGCAAAATAATATACTTATTACAGGAAAAAATGAGAATGATGACGTGTTTATTACAAAGTATGATGAAAACGGAAACGAAATGTGGTATAATACAGGTGGTGTCTCCGGATCTGGTAAAACGGATGTAGGAACAGTAGTTACAGCCGACAATAACAATAATATTTATGCTGCCGGAATATTGCATTCCAACGGTAGTGCTGACACTGCCTATTTTGGATCGTATCAAATCATACTTCCTATTCCGTGTTTTAGCGTGAGCTATCTTGCTAAATATACTTCTAGCGGAACATGTGAATGGGTACGATATGTGTATAGTTCAAATCCTACAATATACAATGCATACGGGTCAAGTACCATAACTGCTATTGAATGATTTGAAAACGGCAACATTATCGTTGGAGGATATTTTACAAATCAGTTGTTAGAGTTTTCTGATGGAATCTCCTCTCTTGCTAAACAAGGAAATATTGGCTTTAGGAGCTCTTTTTTAGCTTGTTTTGGTGCAAGTGGCAACTATTTGTGGGCAAAAACACTGCACAACACAACAGACGGGAGCATACATATTGTTGATTTAAGTATTGACACCGAATCTTCCGTTTATCTCCTTAACGAATATTGGGGAACGATTGTCAATCAACAAGGAAATGCAGTCACAGGTAGGAGTACCGATTTATTACTCGAAAGATATGATGAAAACGGCAATTTGATTGCTTCTATGGGTATTGGTGGGAGTTCTAACGATTTTGGATATGATATTGTTGCACATGGAAACTCAGTTTTTACATACAGTACAGCAGGAAATCAAGGAGGGTCTTTTTACATCGGAACAGACAGTCTTGGATTTAGTGATGGGTATTTAAACAATATGATTCTTTTGAAATTAGTGGAAAATCCTGCATTGGTAATTTTAGAAAATAAACTTGAACATACTGTTGATATATTCCCCAATCCTAATAATGGAGTTTTTACGGTATCAATGCCAAAAGAAAATATAGAACTTTGTATTTCCAGCGCTTCGGGAAAAATTGTTTATAAAACAGCAATACAAAATACAGAGCTATTTAATGTTGATATGCAAAACTTTCTAAATGGGATTTATATTTTGAACGTAAAATCAAATAAATTTAATATCGTTAAAAAGGTGGTAAAGAACTAAATAATTACACAAATGAAATCCGCCAGTGCATAACACAGGGCAAGCGCAAAAGCCATCAAATCTTCGTCCTTTTAGTTTTTTTGTTATTTTTACATTCAATATGCTAACTAACGTTTCATTGTGTTCATGCTTTCTGCGCAGGCCCTGATAACGTTATAGGCAATTACAAAACCAAACGTATGAATAAACTTTTTACCATTATTTTATCACTAAGCATAACAATTGCATTTGGACAATTAAAGCCAGAGACTTATCAGTTTTCTAAAGATATTTTATCTCAAATTGACAAAGATACAGTTGCTTGGAAATACCAAAAGGGGGCAACAGAATTATCATTTAGTGGATACTATCAAGAAGTTCTTCAGATTTGGGATAAGAATGGTGTAAGAAAACCAAAAACAACTGAAGAAGATAGCTTATATTTTGCAAATAGTAGCAAAGTCAATGCAAAAGATTACATAATAAAGCAATCTAAACACGCACAAATTATTATCATTAACGAAGCTCACCATATTTCAAAACATCGCACTTTTACTAAATCTCTTTTAAAAGAATTGTACGACAATGGTTATCGTTATCTTGGACTTGAAGCATTGTTTGACTCGACAATCAATGAAAGAAAATTTCCTGTGATGGAAAGTGGATATTATACGAAAGAACCTGAATTCGGCAATTTATTTTCAGAAGCTTTAAAAATTGGTTTCACCCTTTTTAGTTATGAAGCTTCAGAAGGTAAAAATGGTAAGGAAAGAGAAATCGAACAAGCTGAAAATATCCAAAAATTTATAGAAAATCATCCTAAAAGCAAAGCACTTATTCATTGTGGCTATGCTCATGCTTTTGAAAATAATTATCCTGCTTGGGGAAAAGCAATGGCTGGCAGATTAAAAGATAATATGAAAATAGACCCTTTGACTATAGACCAAACTATGTTTATGGAAAGATCAAATAAGGAAAACAATCATCTGTTCATAAAACTTAACAACGCAAAAGAACCTATTGTATTGATAGATGAAAACGGACAAGTATTTAATGGCAAAAGTGAAATTAAACAAACGGATATAGTGGTTATACATCCTCAAACAGAATACATTAATAACCGACCTGACTGGCTGTTGAATGGAAAAGAAAGATACACAATACCTCGATCTAAAATTGAAAACATTGAATCTTTGATTATTTTGGCTTATAGAAACAATGAATTTGAAAATGATGGAATACCGGCAGATATTATTGAAATTACCGACAATAAAAAAGTTAATGAACTCTTTCTAATAAAAGGATTTTATACAATAGTAATAAAAGACAAAAATTACAATATAATTGATAAATACAACATTGAAATTAAATAACTGCCACTAACACGGGTTTTGCGTCAGGCGGGCTGACGTGAAAACTTAGAGCTCTGTGCCACTATTAAACTTTAGAAATAAATTGAAACTTTGAACTTCGAAACCCGCCCGAACGCCAAGCCGAAAACCGTTAGTGGCAATGGCAGGACGACCGCCCGAACCAACACTTCGACACTTGACCAGACATCAACCCGACACAAAAAAAATAAGAAATCCACCGCACAAGGAAATTTTATTGCCCACGCTCAATTAAGCGAAGCGAATCACGAACACTAAAAAACAATAATAAATTAGTTCGTAAATGGCACATTTGGTTTTTCCGACACACAAAACCAACGCTGCAAAAAACCAAAAGAGCCATTTCTTGCCATCAGCACCAAATAGACAATCAAAGACTATTCAACAGCGACTATAAACTATACATCATATCACTCAATTCTTCTGCTTAATATACTCCAAAGGTGTTTGGTTGGTTTGTGATTTGAAAAACCGACTAAATGCCTGCTGAGAAGCAAAGCCTAAATTAAAGGCTGTGTCGCCAACTGAACATTTTGCCATTAAAATCCCTGAAAACATTGACCTTAAATACGCAGCACCATTATTGTGTGCAGGCATCACCACCTATTCACCTCTGATGAAAGCTAATTTGAAAAGAGGAGATAAAGTAGGTGTTGCCGGAATTGGAGGTTTGGGACACATCGCTATAAAATTAGCCATTGCAAAAGGTGCAGAAGTTTACGCATTTACTACATCTCCATCAAAAGTGAATGATATCAAAGCTTTTGGCGCAAAGGAAGTAATTGTAGTGAACAAAATTGAAGACTTGAAGCCCTGGTACGGAAAACTGGATTACATGATTTCTACTATACCCTATGCGTATGATTTAGCCAATTATGTTTCCTGTGTAAGACCGTATGGATATTTCACTCAGGTAGGTCAACCCATTAACGGGGCTTTGGAACTGAATAATTCATTGATGATGAACAACCGGGTTAATTTCAATAGTTCAACCATTGGCGGAATCCCCGAAACACAGGAAGTGATGGACTATTGTGCTTTAAACAAGATTTATCCACAGATAGAAATCATTTCAGCCAATCAGTTGAATGAAGCCTGGGATAAAGTGGTGAATAAGGAAGCCCGATACAGGTATGTAATTGATGGGGTAAGTTTTTAGTAATAATATTCTTGAAAATGCTGGCAAACAAAATAAAGGATGCTTATCCTATTTTGTTTGTACTTGCCAGACTATTCATAAGTTTGATTTCTGGCATGGCTGTTTTGCATATTGAACCTGATTTGATTTAACTTTAGCCTATATCGAAAATTGCCTTCTCACCTCTCAATTTCAGATTGAATTTTGTAACTTTACAATGTGAGAAAACTG
>JAKQEZ010000231.1 GCA_029558435.1 Bacteroidota bacterium | reverse complement strand
GCAGTACGCAAATTCATTCCCACATAAGCAGTATTCAAACCTAAGCGTTGCATTTTATCTCTATCTGGCATTACTTTTAACTCCGGGCTTCCTGCTTCAACAGATAAGCGAACATTATCTGCACCGGGTATTTTTTCAATTACTGATTTTAAATTTTGTGCTGTTTGCATTACCTCATTTAGCTCTGAACCACTCAATGTAATTTCAATGGGTGCTGTTTTGGGAATTAAACCTAAGGCACTAATCGAATAATTAATACCTGAGAATTTTGTTTGCAAATCCTCACGCAAATCAGTCATAAACTTTTCGGTGGAAAGATTATTGGTTTCTTTTTTGGGTTTTAATTGAATAGTAAATTCCGATTTATTCGCAGAACCAACGCCCAAACTTCCAATACCAGTACTCGGTCCGCCAACATTACTAAACAAAGTGGCTACTTCGGGTTGTTGTAATATGTAAGTTTCAATTTTTTCTGAAACCAAATTGTTTTGTTGGATAGAGGTGTTTTTATCGAACTCTAATCCTAAACGAAATTTGCCTTGGTCGCCCGTTGCAATGAGTTCTTTACCGATAATTCCCTGCTTCATCATTACGGCTGTTCCAATAAAAAGAAATATCACAATGCCTGTAAAAATGAGTTTATGTTTTAAAACCCAATCCAATTTACCGCCATACCACCCAATAAATTTATCCAACTGATGTTCAAACCAAAGTAAAAAGCGGTTGAAAAAATTGGTAGGCTGTAGGTTTTCTTTCTCGCCAAGTCGGGAAGCTAACCAAGGTGTAAGTGTAAACCCAACTAACAAACTCGTCAATACCGTTACAATAATTACAACGGAAAATTGTTTGAGCATATCAGCCACAAAAACCTGTAGAAATAAGATAGGTACAAAAACAACCACATCTACCAATGTAATGGACAAAGCAGAATAGCCAATTTCCATTCGTCCGTCCATTGCGGCTTTTCGCTTTTCTTTTCCCATATCCAAATGGCGTTGGATATTTTCTAAAACTACGGTCGCATCGTCCACCAAAACACCAATTACCAAAGACATCGCAAGAAGTGTCATCAAATTAAGCGTATAACCCAACAACCACATTGTTCCAAAAGCAGTGATGAGCGAAGTGGGAATGGCAACGGCAACAATCAAAGAATTTCGGTAGCTTCTTAAAAACAAAAGCATGACGATTGAAACCAAAATAACCGCCAAAATCAAATCGAACACCACCGAATTTACGGCTGCAATGGTATTATCCGTACTGTCATCAGTAACTACAAATTTCACATTATTAGAAGCATTGTTTTTTTCAATTATTTGAAATTGTGCTTTGATTAATTTGGAAACATCAACAGCATTACCATCGCTTTGTTTTTTGATTAAAAGTCCGATGCCATTTTTACCATTGTATCTGCTAATAGAACTTGTTTCTTTAATGCCGTCCACCACATTTGCAATGTCTTTCACATAAACAGGGTTTCCTGGAATCGGCATAGCAACTTGTACATTTTGAATACTATTAAGGTCATTGAATTTTCCCACTAAACGCACCGAACTGTTTTCATGGTCTGTTTGAACTTTTCCAGCAGGTAAATCAATTCCCGAACGATTTACTGCTTCCACTACTTGATACAAGGAAATTTTATAAAGTTTCAATTTATCTTTGTCCACCTTTACTTGAATTTCTCGCTCTTCTCCACCAAGGATGGTAATTTCTGCTACTCCTTTTAGTTTCTGAATTTGCGGGAGATAATCATCCTTCATTTTTTGATAAAATTCAGTCGGGTTTAATTTACTTGTAGCACTAACTGACAGTATCGGCAAATCATTTGGCGAAACCTTACTCATTACAGGATTTTGAATATCCTTGGGTAAATCCTTTTTGATATTGTCAATATAGCGTTGAGCATCCTGCAATGTTTTGTCTAAATCTGTCCCATATTTCAGATTGGCAATAATGATGGAAGCATTGGGTAAAGATTTCGTTACCAAATAATCTACTCCTTCCAAATTAGAAAGAGCATCTTCAATTTTTCTGGAAACAGAAGTTTCCACTTCGTTGGGTTCTGCTCCAGGATAAACTGTTTTAATTACCACAACGGGTTGATTAAAATCGGGCATTAATTCGTAACTCAAATTTTTGTAGCCGATAATTCCCAACAGGGTAAACACGCTGAAAAGTACGATAATCAGCGATGGGCGTTTGATTGATATTTCTGTAATGTTCATAGTTAATTACGAATTAAAAATTACGAATTACGGGACTTGAGAGTAATCTGGATTTTGCCCAATATTTTACAGATTTCTTCTGCGTCATTGTGCAAAGAATTAAATTCCTTTTCTGAAATATAGTGTGTAGCATGAAGTAGTTTTAACCAATAAATTGTTTCCCTTGCTTCTTTGTAGGAGATGGTTAATTTATGTAAGAAATCTTTATCAGAAGCACCTCCGATAGACTCTTCGATGTTTGCTCCGATACTTGTACCGGAACGAAGTATTTGTTTGGATAAGACAAATTCTTTCTTTTCGTTTTGCAGATATTTAAACAGTTCCACCATTCTTATTGCAAAAGCAAAACTCTTTTGTTGTATGATATTCTCTTTCATTTCAAAGATTTTTAATTCGTAGTTCTTAATTTTTAATTGAAATATTTGCTCCGTCAAAAAGATTGATAAATCCGTTCGTAACGATGATATCGTTTTCATTCAAGCCACTTGAAACCAGCGTTTTGTTCCCAATAGTTTTAGTAGTTGTAATAGATTGCAATATGGCTTTTCCGTTTTTTATGACATAAACTTTTGCAATTCCATTTTCTTCAATAATGGCAGATGTGGGAATAAGAATACCTTGTTCTTGTTTGGTTTCAGAAAGACTTACTTTCCCAAACATTCCTGATTTAATACTTAGATTTTTGGTGTTTGCAACTTGAAATTGAATTGGAAAACTGTTGCCCATATTGGCTTTGCTTCCTATCATTG
>JAKQEZ010000167.1 GCA_029558435.1 Bacteroidota bacterium | reverse complement strand
GCAGAAACTTCAATCGGCACACATCGATGGTGGTATGGTTAGTTGGGGATTACGAAGCTCCGAACCTATCCACAAGTACAAATTTTAATACGAGAACAAATGATTGAATTACAAGATAAAACCCCAATTAACTATACCGTTGAAGCATTGGCGATGGTTGGGAATTTGAAAAACAAAAGTTTAGTATGAGTACAAAAGTTAATAGTAGTAATAATGTTGAGTTTGGCACGTCTGCCCAACTATTGCCAATGCAATGTTGTACGCAGCCTTTTGTCTTATTCAACGAGGACTGCCTGAAAACTATGGAACGTATGCAAGAAAATGAAGTTGATTACTGTTTGACTTCTCCGCCATACAATTATAACCTTAGAATACATACAGGCAAATACACAAAAAGAAGCGTAAATGAAAAAACAAAATACGATGGCAGTTTCAAAGATGCTTTAACAATGGATGAATATTTTGATTGGCAAAAGCAAGTAATAGAACAAATGCTTAGAATAAGCAAAGGACTTGTTTTTTACAATATTCAAATGATTACTGGCAATAAAGTGGCATTAATGAAACTGCTTGGACATTTTGCTGAACAAGTAAAAGAAATAATTATTTGGGATAAAGTACATAGCGAGCCTGCAATGAGTGAAAGGGTTTTGAATAGTGAATTTGAATTTGTAATTGTATTTGACAAAAACAATGCGATAAGCAGGCAATTTGAAGTATGCCATTTTGAACGTGGAACAATGGCAAACTTGCTAAGGATAAAAAAGAATAGTGGTAACGATGCAGCAGAAATACACAATGCAGCTTTTCCACGCCCATTGCCTTACAAATTGATAAAAACATTTACAAATGAAACTGATGTTATTTATGACCCTTTTATGGGAACTGGAACAACGGGATTAGTTTGTCTTGAATTAAAAAGAAAGTTTGTCGGAAGCGAAATAAACAAGTCTTATTTTGATTTGTCCGAACAACGACTTAAAAATAAAGTATGCAGCCCAGAACTATTTTAAGGTTGCGTACAACTGCGGGTATGACCAGTAGCGGATTACGAAGAACAAATTTAAAAATATATATAAGAGTATGAACGAGAACGAAACTTTGAACACAGCAGAAAAACCGCTATTGGTTATACCCGATGTTAGCGGTAGTCCTTTATTCGATTACATTAAATGTCCACTTCATAGATATACTTTTCAAGTGAGAAATATTCGTGAATGGACTGAAAATAATTGTGAAGGTAGAACTTTAAACTTGTTTGCTGGAAGGACAAAATTGAATATTGATGAAGTGCGAAACGATTTAGACCCCGAAGCACTGGCAGATTATAGAATGGATGCGGTTGAGTTTTTGAGAACTTGGCAAGGTGAAAAATTTGACACCGTGTTACTTGACCCGCCTTATGCTTTTCGTAAAAGTATGGAAATGTATAAAGGAATTAAATGCAGTCCATTTAAGCAGATGAAAGACGAAATTAAGAACGTATTAAAAGAAGGTGGTAAAGTAATAACATTTGGCTACCATTCAAATACTATGGGGGCAAACAGAGGATTTAAAGTTGAAAAGATAGCTTTATTTTCTCACGGTGGAGCAATTCACGATACAATTGCTTCGGTTGAACGGTGGTGTCTTTAGGATTACCGCTAACGTGATGCAGCTAAAAAATCGGGCGGGAAACTACCCACAAAATTTAATGAAATGAATGAACAATTGAATTTATTTGAAACTGTCAACGAAGTGACTAACCCCGCCTGTTTTTTAGGTGCTGTTAGCGTGTCGTTTGAT
>JAKQEZ010000155.1 GCA_029558435.1 Bacteroidota bacterium | reverse complement strand
CCCATACATTAAAAGTGTATTGCTCTACCAGCTGAGCTACGGAATCTAAAAACAGATCTTTTTCTGTTCGTGGGTGCAAAAATAGTGCTTTTATTTTGTTTCGCAAATTTTCAATTAATATTTTCAAGTTTTATTGATTTTTATTCCACCATTTGCGATAAAAAGTTGGTTTTTATTTAAGAATCGGAGAAATGCCTATCTTTGCACCATGGAAGATGTTCAATGGTTTGAATCGTGGTTTGATACAGCGTATTATCACATTTTATACAAAAATCGCGACGATCAAGAAGCAAAACGTTTTGTAGAAAACCTCATTTCTTTTTTACAATTACCTCAAAATAGTTCGGTGTTGGATTTGGCTTGTGGCAAAGGCCGTCACTCCATTACGCTTGCTGCTCATGGTTTCAATGTATTAGGGGTAGATCTTTCAGAACAAAGCATAACTGCTGCAAAACAGTTTGAAAAAGAAAACCTTCATTTTGCTACACACGATATGCGCGAAGTGATTGCGAATAAAAAATTCGACGCAGTGTTTAATCTTTTCACCAGTTTTGGCTATTTCGACACGGAAGATGACAACCTAAAAATGCTTCAATCCATTCATCAAATGCTCCACGAAAAAGGAATTTTGGTGATTGACTTTATGAATGCAACGAAGGAATTGGCGCATCTAGTACCCTTTGAAACAAAAGAAATTGACACCATCGCATTTCAAATTACTAAAAAAGCAGATAATCAACACATCTACAAATACATAGAATTTGAAGATAAGGGCAAAAACCATCGTTACATGGAACGTGTGCAAGCGTTGCAACTTGAAGATTTCAAAAAATTATTTGACCTAGCAGGTTTTGATTTGTTACACACTTTTGGTAATTTTGATTTAGAAAAATTTGATGCACCTACATCAAACCGTTTGATTTTAATTGTACAAAAACGCTAATGGAATTAAGCTTAACATTTATTGCTCTTTTTGCTGCTGCAATTTCTGGTGCTGTATTGGTCACTATTTTAGAACACGCCAATAAGCAAACCATTATAAAAATGTTGTTGGCCTTTAGCGGTGGCTTTTTGTTGTCCATGGCATTTATCCATTTTTTACCCGATTTATACAAAGAAGAAGCGGTGTCAAACATTGGATTGTACATTCTACTTGGATTTTTAGTGCAATTGTTTTTAGAATATTTTTCAGGTGGAATTGAACACGGGCACGTACACAGTCACCACCATGGTAAAATTCCTTGGGCAATTTTTATCGCATTGGGAATTCACTCTTTTATTGAAGGGATTCCGTTGGCCGCACCTTTTATTCACGACGAACTTGCACATGCACACCTACATGCACACGAACACCATCATCATGTTGGAAATTCGTTACTGATGGGAATTTTGTTTCACCAAGTTCCTGTTTCTATTGCCTTGATGACTTTGTTGGTGTCCTCACACATTAAAAAATCAATTGTTTGGTTGTTGATGATAGGTTTTGCACTAACAACGCCACTTGGGTTAGTAGCTGGGTTGTTCTCTCAATCATTGGTAGAAGCATTGAACTTTGATATTATTCTTGCCATTGTAGTGGGAATGTTTTTGCACATTTCTACCACCATTATTTTTGAAACAAGTGAGAATCACAAAGTGAACACCCTCAAATTGGTGAGCATCATCGCAGGTTTTGCGATCGCAATTTTGGCTTTTTAGGAAAGAATACGCACAAAGGTTTTCCACATAATTTTTAAATCGTTGAGCAAGGTTGGGTTGGCCAAGTATTGCTTGTTCAATGCAATTTTTGCAGGCATAATTTCTTCAACGTATGTTTTATGAGGATTGTCGGATTTTCCCAATAATTCATTTTCTTCAAAATAATGCAAAGAGGCAATGTCTGTAATTCCTGGTCGCACATTCAAAATTTCTCGTTGCTCGGGTGTGTATAAATCAACGTATTCTTTTACTTCTGGACGCGGACCCACAATACTCATATCGCCTTTAATTACATTGATGAACTGTGGAAATTCATCCAACTTATATTTACGAATGAAATAGCCCGTTCTGGTGATTCGAGCATCGCGCATTCCTACGGTTAATTTTCCTTGTTTATCTGCATCTTTGCGCATAGAGCGAAATTTAAACAACAAAAACGGTTGACCAAATCTTCCAATACGTTCCTGACGGTAAAAAACGCCTCCTTTGCTTTCTAAAACAATTAAAAGCGACAAAATCAATCCGAAGGGTAAAAACAACGAAAGAATAATCAGCGAGCAAAAAATGTCAAAAATGCGTTTCATGAAAGTTTAAATATCGCCCAAAAGTAAGATTTATTTTTTTGTACTTTTGTAGTATGAAAATAAAATCAGCTGTTTTTGCAGTTTCAAACACCGATTATAAGAAATGTCCAACAGGAGATTTGCCCGAATATGCATTCATTGGCCGCTCCAATGTTGGAAAATCGTCGTTAATCAACATGTTAACCAGCCAAAAAAACTTGGCAAAAACATCAGGAAAACCAGGGAAAACGCAGTTAATCAATCATTTTTTAATCAACGAAAATTGGTACATTGTGGATTTGCCCGGTTATGGTTATGCCAAAGTAGCAAAATCGCAACGCGAAAAATTTGAGAAATTCATTGCCGAATACTTGCTCAACCGCCAGCAATTGGTCAATGTGTTTGTATTAGTGGATTCACGCTTAGACCCTCAACAAATTGATTTGGAATTCATGAATTGGTGTGGTGAAAAAGAAATACCGTTTTCCATCGTTTTTACAAAAATCGACAAACTTTCGTCTTCTGCTTTGCAAAAGAACATGGCAAAATATAAAAAGGAATTGCAAAAATACTGGGCAGAAATCCCACCTGTGTTTACTTCTTCAAGTGAGACAGGTTTTGGAAGTGAAAAAATTCTTAATTACATTGAACAAATCAATCAAGCAATTGCTGGAAATCAATAAAAAATTAGTAATTTCAACGATAAAAAAATTCAAACATGATCATCGAACAATTATATACCAAATGTTTGGCTCAAGGAGCTTATTTCATTTCTCATAAAGGCGAAGCAGCCGTTATTGACCCTATTCGTGAGGTGGACCAATACATTGAATTGGCAAAAGCAAACAATGCTACCATCAAATATATTTTTGAAACACATTTTCATGCCGATTTTGTTTCGGGACACGTGGATTTGGCTCGCAAAACAGGAGCAACAATTGTTTACGGGCCAACAGCCAAAACCAATTTTGATTGCTTGGTAGCTACCGATAATCAAGAATTTAAAATTGGCGATTTAACCATTCGTTTGTTGCACACACCTGGTCATACATTAGAATCATCCTGCTATTTGCTATTGGATGAAAACGGTAAAGAAATTGCCTTGTTTTCGGGCGACACCTTGTTTTTAGGTGATGTGGGTCGACCAGATTTAGCCATCAAAAGCGATATAACAATGGAGGATTTGGCTGGAATGTCGTTTGACTCTTTGCGCAATCGAATCATGCCTTTGCCAGATGACGTGATGGTTTATCCAGGACACGGAGCTGGTTCTGCCTGTGGAAAAAACATGAGCAAAGAAACACAAGATTTATTGGGCAATCAAAAACGCACCAATTATGCCTTACGTGCCGACATGACGCGTGATGAATTTATCAAAGAAGTAACAGAAGGTATCTTACCTCCACCTCAATATTTTCCTAAAAATGCATTGCTCAACAAAACAGGTTATGAATCGGTTGATGAGGTAATTGCACGTGGTTCACAACCTTTATCGTTGGCAGAATTTAAACAAAAAATTGCCGAAGGTGCTTTGATTTTGGATGTGCGCAATCAAAATGATTTTGTGCAAGGATTTATTCCAAATTCATTGTTTATTGGCATTGACGGTCAATTTGCTGTGTGGGTTGGAACCTTGATTCAGGATATCAAACAACCAATTGTAGTGGTTTGTCCAGAAGGTAAAGAAACAGAAGTGGCTACACGTTTGGCACGTGTTGGATACGACAATGCTTTGGGTTATTTAAAAGGCGGTGTTGCTGCTTGGGACGGTGAATTGAATACCATCCAAAATGTAGAGGCAACTGCATTAGAATCGGTTGATGCACAGTCGATTGTTGATGTACGCAAGCCGGGTGAATACAACGCAGAACATGTTGAAAACTGTGTGTTCTATCCGTTGGATTTTATGAGCGATGATTTGAACAAACTCGACAAAGAAAAACCGTTGTATGTGCACTGTGCTGGTGGTTACCGTAGTGTTATTGCCATTTCATTGTTGATGCAAAAAAGCAATTATCGCAACTTAATCAATGTGGTTGGCGGATATGCTGCAATTGCAAAAACAGCTGTACCTAAAACAGCATTTGTTTGTTCTTCTAAATAATAATCAATGAAAAACAACGAAATAGCTGTAAAAACGGCCTATTTCAGCATCTTTAGTAATTTTTGTTTGGCATTAATAAAGGGTGTTGCGGGTTTTTTCGGAAATTCCTACGCCCTTATTGCCGATGCCATTGAATCAACAACTGATGTGTTTTCGTCTATTTTAGTGTTGTTGGGCATTCGTTATTCCAGTCGCCCAGCCGATGAAAACCATCCCTATGGTCACGGCAAAATTGAACCGCTCCTTACCTTTGTTATCGTTGGATTTTTAATTACTTCTGCTGTGGTAATTGCCTACGAAAGTTGTAAAAATATTTTTACACCACATGCTTTGCCAAAATCATGGACCTTATACGTGTTGGGAGCAATAATTGTATGGAAAGAAGCATCGTATCACATTGTACTCCATAAAAGCAAACAAATCAACAGCACCGTATTAAAAGCAGATGCTTGGCACCATAGAAGTGATGCTATTACATCAATTGCAGCGTTTATTGGAATTTCCATCGCCTTGTTTTTTGGAAAAGGCTACGAAGCCGCCGATGATTGGGCTGCCCTGCTGGCTTCTGTTTTTATACTTTACAACAGCTACCGCATTTTTCGTCCTGCTTTGAGTGAAATTATGGACGAAAACACCTATGAAGACATCATTAAACAAGTGCGTGCAGTTGCCACAACCGTAGATGGCGTAATTGATACCGAAAAATGCTATGTTCGCAAGTCGGGAGTTTACTATTACATTGATTTACATGCAACCGTGGATGGAAATGCAACCGTAAAAAAAGGACACGATATTTCCCATCGACTTAAAGATGCCTTGCAAAGCAACTTACCGTTCGTCAAAGATGTGTTGATTCACATTGAACCACACGATATTGGGGAGGAAGTAAATTTAGATTAAACCAATCCGTTTTTTACCAACAATTTTGCAATTTGCACCGCATTGGTTGCAGCACCTTTGCGCAAGTTATCGGCAACAATCCACATGTTGAGCGTGTTTGGTTGCGATTCGTCTCTGCGGATACGCCCAACAAATACATCGTTTTTACCTTCTGCATAACGAGGCATTGGATAAATATTGGTAATAGGGCTATCTTTAACCACTACGCCGGCAGTTTTGTGTAAAATAGTGCGCACATCGCCTAAATCAAAATCGCGACTAAATTCTACGTTAACAGCTTCTGAGTGACCACCAACCACAGGAACACGCACAGCAGTAGCTGTAACATTAATTGCAGGATCTAAAATCTTTTTTGTTTCGTTGGTTAGCTTCATTTCTTCTTTGGTATACCCATTGTCCAAAAAGCTATCGCAATGTGGCAAACAGTTTTTGTCGATAGGATAAGGATAAACCATAGAAGCGGCTACACCATTGCGCTCATTTTCCATTTGTTCAACCGCTTTCACACCTGTTCCAGTAATGGATTGATAGGTAGAAACAATAACACGTTTTACGGTATAAACACGGTGCAATGGAGCCAAAGCCATCACTAATTGAACAGTGCTACAGTTAGGATTGGCAATAATTTTATCGTCTTTTGTAAGTTGATCTCCGTTGATTTCTGGAACAATCAATTTTTTTGTTGCATCCATTCTCCATGCCGATGAATTGTCGATAACCGTTGTGCCAACAGCTGCAAATTTAGGCGCCCATTCCAATGAGGTTTCGCCACCAGCCGAAAATAAAGCAATTGCCGGTTTCATGTCAACAGCAGTTTGCAAATCAACTACCGCATACTCTTTTCCAGCATATTCTACTGTTTTTCCAACCGATTTTTCAGAAGCAACAGGAATTAATTCGCTAACAGGAAAATTTTCTTCTCTCAACACTTGTAGCATAACTTGACCAACCATTCCGGTTGCTCCAACAACTGCAATTTTCATAACCTACGATTTTGTTTTTATTATTCAAGCGAAATTACTACTTTAGCAAGAATAAATACTATTTCTACCAATGAAATTTGTTAAATATCTAAAACCGAAAACAACTTTTTTGCAAACAGTTATGTTCTTGCTATTCCAAGTTCCAACTGTTGCATTGTCTCAAATAACTGATGATTTTAATGACGGCGATTTTTCCAATAACCCAACATGGTTAGGAACAGTTGCAGATTATCAAGTGAATACTAGTCAACAATTGCAATTAAATGCAGCAGTTGCAGGCACATCGTATTTATATTTACCGCATAATTTAACCGATTTCAACGGAAAAGAATGGCGTTTTTGGGTGCGTCAAAATTTTGCTGGTTCGGCAAACAATTATGGAAGAATTTATTTAATCGCCTCAGCCACAGATTTATCCACCGATCCAGATGGAGTTTACCTTCAAATGGGCGAGGCAGGTTCAACGGATGCTGTGCGTTTAATGCAACGAAACGGAGGAGTAACAACTACCATTTGTGCATCTGCTGATGGAAGTATTGCAAATGCCTTTGCCATAGGTGTAAAAATCATTCGCGATAATACCGGAAATTGGTCACTAAACATTGATTTTGCAGGTGGAGTTAATTATTCAGCTATTGCAACAGGAGTTGAAACAACGGTACCAACAGGCGCATATTTTGGTTACTTGAATGTTTATACTTCTGG
Source organism: Bacteroidota bacterium (assembly GCA_029558435.1). The sequence continues at coordinate 4,473 of JAKQEZ010000155.1, read as the reverse complement.
AAATATCACCAAATTTTATTTAGACGATGTATATGCGGGAGATCAAGTGTTTGATACAACACCACCAGTTATGACATCGGTACAAGTTATTAGCAACAACCAATTGGATGTATTGTTTTCCGAAGCTGTAACAGCAACATCCGCTCAAACGATTAATAATTACGATCTCATACCAATCAACAGTGTGAGTTCGGCAACTTTAGACGGAACCAACCCAGCATTGGTGCATTTGCAACTAATTACACCTTTGGTGAATGGAAATACTTACACCTTGTCGAGCAATGCAATTGAAGACTTGAGTGGAAACATTGCCTCTAATCAATCGTTGAATTTTACTTATTTGGTGGCAGAAACTCCTTTGGCTGGTGATGTGTTGATTAATGAGTTCATGGCCGACCCTTCGCCAGTAGTTGGTTTGCCTGAAGTAGAATTTGTAGAAATTTACAACAAAAGCAATAAAGTGTTCAATGTCAGTGGATGGAAATTAGGCGATAATGCAACCTTTGGAACCATTACTTCTGGATGGTTGTTGCCCAATCAATACCTTGTTTTATGTCCAAATGCCAATGTTGCCGAATTTACCAATGCGGTAGGTGTAACCAGTTTTCCAAGTTTAAATAACGCAGCGGATGACATTGTAATTCAAGACAATACAGGTGTGCAATTGGATAAAATCAGCTATACTGATGCGTGGTACCAAAATACAGCAAAAAAAGATGGCGGTTGGACCATTGAGCGCATTAACCCTAATGAACCTTGTTCACAAGCAAGTAATTGGAAGGCTTCAACTGCTGTAGCAGGAGGAACACCAGGCGCACAAAATTCGGTGCACGATGTAACACCCGACTCGCAAGCAGCACAAATTGCTGGAATCAACATTCTGTCAACCAACCAAATAGAGGTGGTGTTTAACAAAATGGTAGATTCAACTTCACTTAAAAATGCAGCAATTACGGTCAATCCAACGCTAACTGAAAACAACCGAACCATTGCAAGTATCCACGTTGCTTCATTTTCGATGGATTTTGTAGAAAATTTTGCAGAAGGCCAGTTTTACACCTTGAGCATTCCATCAGTTGTTGATTGTTGGGGAAATACGGGGGATGTGAGCGCAACTTTTGTTTTACCTTCGCAACCCGATAGTGGCGATGTGGTCATCAATGAAATTTTGGTAAACCCCATTACTGGTGGTAGCGATTTTGTGGAGTTGTATAATAAATCCGATAAATTGCTGGATATAAAAAATTGGAAGATAGCACGAATTTACAATGGCGTTGTAACAGATTATAAAACAATTACTAACAGCCGTTTACTTCATCCAAAAGATTATCTGGTTGTAACTGCTGATAGCAATTTTGTGATGAGCAATTATCCTGCAACAATACCCAATAAATTTTATGCATTGACTTTACCTACACTTTCCAACGATACAGGAAGTGTGGTATTGACCTACGATAAATTTGTGTTTATGGATACTATAGCCGTTGTGCTCGATCAATTGGTGTATTCCAGTAAATGGCATTTTAAACTCATAGATGATAACAAAGGAAAAACCTTGGAACGATTAGACCCCAACCGACCAACGCAAGATGCAAGCAATTGGCATACTGCTGCCGAATCGATTGGTTTTGGAACGCCAGGCGGAAAAAATTCACAATACTATCCTGCCATTCACGATGGGGAAGTGAGTTTATCCAGTGAAACCATTTCACCCGATAACGATGGGTTTGAAGATGTGTTGTTGATTAACTATACCATGACTTCACCTGGTATGGTGGCTTCGTTTTATGTGTACGATGGTGCAGGAAGAAAAGTAAGAACCATTGCTCAAAACGAATTGTTGGGAATGGAAGGAACGATTGTTTGGGATGGTGTTCGCGATGATGGTCAAAAAGCATTGATAGGCACCTATGTGTTGGTTGTTAATGCGTTTGCAACCGAAGGAGGTAAGAAATTTGTGGCTAAAAAACCGTTTGTTGTAGCAGGGAAGCTGTAAAACACACCTTCCCCCTCAACAATTTTTTATTTTATATACCTAAAATCTTGACCGTTTTCGATGGTTTTTAGGGTTTCAAAAATCAATCGGATGCAGTTTTCCACGTCTTCTTTGCGACATGTTTCTACGGTTGTGTGCATGTAACGTAAAGGCAATGAAATCAATGCCGAAGTTACTCCGTCTTGCGAATAAGCAAATGCGTCGGTGTCTGTACCAGTTGAACGTGATACAGCAGCACGTTGGAACGGAATTTTGTTTTTCTCGGCGGTTGCAATAATTTGTTTCAACAAGTTGTTTTGTACCGCCGGACCATAGGTCAACACCGGACCATCACCCGATTTATGGTCTCCTTGTTCAATTTTGTCAATCATTGGTGTGTTGGTGTCGTGGCAAACATCTGTACAAATCGCAACATCTGGTTTAATTCTGCGAGAAATCATTTCGGCACCTCGCAAACCAATTTCTTCTTGCACCGAGTTAACGATATACAAACCAAAGGGCAATTTTGTTTTAGATTCTTTTAAATGGCGCGCCACTTCAGCAATCATAAAACCACCAATGCGGTTGTCGAGTGCACGGCCCACAAAACGGTTTTTGTTCATCACCATAAATTCGTCTTCAAAAGTTACCACACAACCAACGTGGATACCCAAAGCTTCTACCTCTTCTTTGCTAGAGCAAGCAACATCTAAAAATATGTTTTTCATGCTCGGAGCTTCGTCTTTAGCGTGACGTGTATGAATGGCTGGCCAACCAAAAATTCCCTTTACAATTCCTTTTTCGGTATGAATATTCACCCTTTTTGAAGGTGCAATCATGTGGTCAGAACCACCGTTGCGCACCAAGTAAATAAAACCTTCTTTGGTGATATAGTGCACAAACCATGATATTTCATCGGCATGCGCCTCTATCACTACTTTGTATTCTGCTTCTGGGTTGATAACTCCCACAACTGTTCCATAATTATCCGTAAAATACGAATCAATGTATGGTTTTAAATAATCTAACCACAATTTTTGTCCTTCCGATTCAAATCCTGTTGGACTTGCATTGTTCAAGTAATTTTCTAAAAATTTTAAGGCGTCTTTTTTAATTGTATATGCCATTTTATTGCTATTTTAAAGTAATTCGTTTGCTAAGTTAGCTAATTCTGAGCGTTCTCCTTTCTCTAATTTGATATGAGCAAATAATTCTTGCCCTTTTAAACGGTCAATGAGATATGCCAAGCCGTTGCTGTTTTCGTCCAAATAGGGAGTGTCAATTTGGTGCACATCGCCTGTAAAAACTATTTTGGTGTTTTCTCCAGCACGTGTTATGATGGTTTTCACCTCATGTGGCGTTAGGTTTTGCGCTTCATCAATGATAAACATGATGTTGGAAAAACTACGTCCGCGAATAAACGCTAGGGGAGTGATGACAATTTTTTCTTGTTCTTGCATTTCCACAATGGCCTTGTGCTTCTTTTCGTTTTCGCCAAATTGCGCTTTGATGAATTTCAAGTTGTCCCACAAAGGTTCCATGTATGGACCTACTTTGTCGCCAGCATCGCCGGGTAAAAAACCGATGTCTTTGTTCGACAACGGCACAATTGGTCGCGCTAAAATAATTTGCTGGTATTTTTTATTTTGTTCCAAGGCAGAAGCCAATGCCAATAATGTTTTACCAGTTCCAGCAACACCTTGCAGAGCCACTAATTTTATGCGGTCGTTCATCAAGGCGTTGAGTGCAAAGGCTTGTTCGGCATTTTTGGGTTTTACACCATACACAAATTCTTTTTCTATGCGTTCAATTTGGTTTTCCCATTGATTGTAAACAGCTAAAGATGAGGTTTTTCCATTTTTTAGAATGTAATAACCGTTGTTGATTTTTTTGTCTCCCAAAATTCCATCTTCATCAATTTTACCTTTAGTAAAAATTTGACGAATCAATTCAGAATCTACCTGTTCAATCGTGTTTACGCTCGAATCATCTGTGTCGGCGGTTACTTTTCCTGTTTCGTAATCTTCAGAAACAATTCCAAGTGCCTTTGCTTTGATGCGCAAGTTGATGTCTTTGGTCACCAAGATTACTTCCGATTTAGGCTCAGCCTCTTTTAAACAAAGTGTAGCATTGATGATTTTGTGATCGTTTTTAATAGACGAGTAAATGTATTCTGCATTGTTTTCTTTGGGATGATTATCTAAAATAATACGAAAATTTCCCAAATGTTCGCCCATCGGAATCCAGTTTTGTAAACTACCGTTTGACGACAATTTATCGATAAATCGAATCACCTCGCGAGCCGAAAAATTCTTGGTATCATTTCCCAATTTGAATTTATCCAATTCTTCCAACACCGTAATAGGTACTGCCACGTTGTGGTTTTCAAAGTTGGTGATGGATTGATGGTCGTGCAACAACACCGAAGTATCAAGCACGAAGGTTTTTATTTTCTTTTTTGCCATGGTTAGTAGTTTTCAATAAAACTAACGATAAAG
>JAKQEZ010000154.1 GCA_029558435.1 Bacteroidota bacterium | reverse complement strand
GTATCTCTATGCAAGCAGTTGTTATGAGAGCCAAAGACTGTGGTATTATCAATGAGCACTATACCAAACAATTCTTTTTCATAATCAAGCAAATGAATTGGAAAGTAGATGAACCTGTTGAATATAGTGGCGCAGAAGAATCAAATCGTTTTGAACAACTTTTATTCCGTGCGTTAGTTGAAGACCAAATTTCAATGTCAAAGGCAGCTTCATTGAACAACCAAACTTTGGCTGATTTCAGAAAGGAGCATCAAATGGCGTTTTAATTTCAACCCCAATGTTAAGTGATGAAAGTAAAAATTGCCATTACAGATGCTAACATCTTTATTGATTTGTACGATTTAGGATTGACAAAATCTTTTTTCAACCTTAAATTTGAAATACACACTACTTCCGCAGTTATATTTGAGTTGTATCCTGAACAACAAGAAATACTTCAAGCCTATCAGTCTGTTGGTAGGCTTACTATTCATAATTTAAAGGAACAAGACTTCATTGAAATATACAATGAAAGTTATCCCAAGTCTTTATCAGAAGCTGACAAATCCGTTTTACATATTGCCAACAAAATCAATGCTTGTGTTTTGAGTAGTGATAAAACACTTCGGAATTGTGCCAAAAACAAAGAAATTGAGTATCACGGTATGATTTGGATTTTTGACAAATTCATTGAAACGGCAACTTTAACCCCAAAAGAAGCAAAGACTAAATTGAACCAACTTATAGCTTCTAATTTTCTTTTTCGCAACAATCAAAAATTGGTTGAAGAAATTGAAAAACGACTGAAAATTTGGAAATAGCTATCAACAATTTAGACAATGTACGGACATAAAAAAGCCCAGCTGCCAACAGCGGTTTGGCGCAAGCGGGGGCGAAGTGCTTCGTATGACAGTTTTTCGTAAATTTGAACTGTTCGGCTTCGTATGAAAGATAGTGGTAAAAGTCCCCGCCTGCGCCAAGCCGCGGGACGTTACAGGCAAGCGTAGGACGACCATACTAACATCAGTACTCACGACAAACTGGATTTTCACTGTATCTTGACAACGACTGACACAAGATTTTAAAATTTTCGCCCACGCACGGAAAAAATAATTTTGCCTACACACATTGGCACTACCTGTCCCGTTTTACGGGATTTGTTTTTTGCCACCGTTCAAAGCCAATTCTATAAAATCAAAAGAGCCAAATAAGCTTTGGGATTCACAAACACCCAAAAAACATAAAAATTGTGCGTTATTTTTCCACCCACCAATAAACCAATTTCAACTTTTTTAAAAACAATCCTTGTTGAATTAAAAAGTTTATTTACCTTTGTGAGTGAATACTAACTATCATGATTTTATTTGAATATGCAAGAGTTTACAGACAGACAAATAGAGATAATGGAAGCGGCTACCAATAGGATTTCAAAATTTGGCATTCAGAATTTAACCATAAAAACACTTGCCGAAGATATTGGACTTTCGGAACCTGCATTATACCGACATTTTAAAAGTAAAAATGAAATTCTTTATAGTTTATTGGAATATTTCAAAATCGAAATGAAAAACCGTATTCAGTCTATTCCGATAAAAGAAACGGCAACAGAAGCAGACAAACTAAGAGCTATTTTTAATTCACAATTGCAAACTTTTGTAAACAAACCCGCTATTGTGAGTGTCATTTTTGCGGAAAGCATTTTTCATTACGAAGAAAACTTGAGTAGTAAAGTTTCAGAAATAATGGATATGATGCAAGAATATGTGAAAAAGAACATCCAGCAAGGACAAGAAAATGGACAGTATAACAAATTAATGGGAGCTTCTACTCTTACAACAATACTAATAGGTGGAATGAGGATGACTGTTTTAAAGTGGAAATTATCAGGTCATAGATCCAATTTGATAAAAGACGGAAAAACGGTCTTAGATGGAATTCTAAAAATGATAGAAAAAAATTAAAGTGGGGAATTAGTGCCAAATTGATTTGAGTGGATTTGAATTATTTAAGTATTAATTTTTAGAAGAGATGATTTTGATTATATAAATATTTTCAATTATTTAGTAATTTTGTTTTGTGAAAAAGGTAATTGCCATATTCTTTTTATTTTCCTTTCTAAGTGCGAACACGGTATTTGGAGAGGTTTTGAAATTGCCTTTACTGGTTCATCATTATCTGGAGCATACTCAAGAAGATAGCGACAATTCAATTATAGTTTTTTTGGCAAAGCATTATGGAGCTGATATCAATCACCATCATAATGATAGCCACCACGACCACGATAGGCTTCCGTTTAAAACAACTAATGTACATTCTGTGCAGGTGGTTTGTTTTCAGCCTTTGTTTATTGAGTTTTCAAAAAATATTCCTGAAAAAGAATTGAAGATACCTATACTTCAACAACAAAATTATTCTAACACTTACCTCAACAGTATTTGGCAACCGCCACAATTTTCTTAGTTTCTTTTAATACAAAAACAGGCAATGCATAATAGGCAGAGCAAATAAACACGCCTTGTCAACTATTGCAGTTTGCATTTTTTAAATTGAATAACTAAGAAAAGATTAAATGTTAAGCAAAATAATAGCGTTCTCAATAAAGAACAAACTCATCATAGGGCTTTTTGTACTCGGGCTGATTGGCTATGGTGCTTATGAGGTAAAAAACCTTCCGATTGATGCCGTACCAGACATTACCAACAATCAGGTGCAGGTCATTACAGTAGCCCCTGCTTTGGGTGCTCCCGATGTGGAACGATTAATTACATTTCCCATCGAACAAGTAAATAATAATATTCCCGGATTGATTGAAATGCGGAGTTTTTCCCGATTTGGTTTATCGGTCGTTACAATTGTATTCGATGAAACAACGGATATTTATTGGGCAAGACAACAAGTAACTGAACGGCTGCAACAAGCACAGGAACAAATACCAAAAGGGTTTGGAACTCCTGTATTAGCTCCTGTTACTACCGGATTAGGCGAAATTTATCAATATACTGTTCGTCCCCAAAAAGGCTATGAAAACAAATACGATGCAATGGAACTCCGCACTATTCAAGACTGGATTGTGCGTAGGCAGTTATTGGGAGTGAAAGGTGTAGCCGAAGTAAGCAGCTTTGGTGGGTTGCTTAAACAATATGAAATAGCTGTAGTTCCCGAAAAATTAATGGCATACGGCATCAGCATTAGCGATGTATTTAATGCACTTGAAAAAAACAATCAAAATACAGGCGGCTCCTATATAGAAAAAGGACCAACCATCTTGTTTATTCGTAGTGAAGGATTGGTGGGAACGATGGACGATATTGAGAATATTGTTGTGAAAAACCTACCCAATGGTATGCCTTTGCTGATTCGTGATGTGGGCGAAGTTCGCTTAGGTAATGCACCAAGATATGGCGCGATGACCTATAATGGAGAGCAACAAGTGTCGGGTGCAGTGGTAATGATGTTGAAAGGAGCCAACAGTAATGCAGTTATAAAAGATATAAAAGAAAGAATTGAAATTATTCAAAAATCATTACCCGAAGGTGTTGTGATAGAGCCGTTTTTAGACAGAACAAAAATGGTAAATAATGCAATTGGTACGGTTACTAAAAATCTTTTGGAAGGAGCATTGATTGTAATTTTTGTATTGGTTTTGTTTTTAGGAAATATACGAGCCGGATTATTAGTGGCATCGGTCATTCCGCTTTCAATGCTGTTTGCAATTATTTTAATGAACACTTTTGGAGTAAGCGGTAACCTGATGAGTTTGGGTGCACTGGATTTTGGTTTGATTGTAGATGGTGCAGTTATTATTGTGGAAGCCGTAATGCACAAACTTTCATATAGTAAGCTATTTGAAAAAGTCAATAAATTATCGCAAAGGGAAATGGACGATGAAGTTAAAACCTCAGCTTCCCGAATGATGAATAGTGCAGTCTTTGGTCAAATCATAATATTGATAGTATATCTACCAATCTTCACGCTGCAAGGTATAGAGGGCAAAATGTTTAAACCAATGGCACAAACTGTTGCCTTCGCTTTGTTAGGTGCATTTCTGCTTTCGCTAACCTATATTCCGATGATGAGTTCGTTTTTTTTGAGTAAAAAAATTTCACACAAAGCCACCTTTTCCGATAAAATGATGAACCGCTTGGAACGATTTTATCAGCGTGTCTTAGTTAAATCTCTTCGTCACCAAAAAAAGATTTTAGGAATTGTAGCCGGTCTATTTATTACCGCAACGCTTGTTTTAACCACATTAGGTGGAGAGTTTATCCCTTCTTTGCCCGAAGGCGATTTTGCAGTGGAAACAAGGGTGTTGCCGGGAAGTAATTTAAACACTTCTATTGAAGCAGTTTCAAAAGCTTCAAAAATAATTTTAGAACAATTTCCTGAAGTGGAAAAAGTAGTTGGAAAAACAGGTAGTAGTGAAGTGCCAACCGATCCTATGCCGGTAGATGCTTCTGACCTGATAATTATTTTAAAAGACCGAAAAGACTGGACATCGGCCAAAACATACTCTGAATTAGAAAGTAAAATGAACAAAGCATTAGAAGATGTTCCAGGTGTAACTTTTGGCTTTCAATATCCTGTAGCAATGCGATTTAATGAGTTGATGACCGGAGCAAGACAAGATGTGGTGTGTAAAATATATGGCGAAAATTTAGACACGCTGGCATATTATGCTGATAAATTAGGACAACTATCAAACGGTATAAAAGGTACAGAAGCCTTGTATGTAGAAGCCGTTACTGGAATGCCACAAATCGTGATTGAATACAATCGTCCTGCAATTGCTCAATACGGTCTAAACATCAGCGATATCAATCGTGTCATCAATACTGCCTTTGCAGGTGAGAGCAGTGGAATGGTGTTTGAAAATGAAAGAAGATTTGATTTGGTAGTGCGGCTTTCCGGTGACAAAAGAAAAAAATTAGAAGATGTACAACAACTACTGATTGCCACTCCACAAGGCACACAAATACCATTAAATACAGTGGCAAATGTGGAAATTATTGAAGGACCCAATCAGATACAACGAGAAAATTCACAGCGCAGAATTATTGTAGGATTTAATGTTCGTGAAAGGGATATTCAAAGCACAGTACACGAATTGCAACAAAAAGCAGAACAACAAATAAAATTGCCTTCAGGATATTTTATTACTTACGGAGGAGCGTTTGAAAATTTAGAAGCAGCTAAACATCGCTTGGCTATTGCGGTGCCTATATCCTTAGTGCTAATATTTCTGTTGCTTTATTTTGCATTTGGTTCCGTTAAACAAGGATTACTTATTTATACCGCCATCCCATTATCAGCAATAGGCGGCATATTTGCCTTAGCCCTCCGTGGAATTCCATTTAGCGTAAGTGCAGGAATCGGTTTTATCGCTCTATTTGGTGTGGCTGTACTCAACGGCATTGTATTAATTGCTGAATTTAATCGTTTGAAAAGCGAGGGATATACCGATTTAAAACGTATTGTGATGATGGGCACCAAGACCCGTTTGCGTCCGGTATTAATGACTGCATTCGTAGCTTCATTAGGTTTCTTACCAATGGCGCTCAGTCACGGAGAAGGTGCAGAAGTTCAAAGACCTTTAGCCACTGTTGTAATCGGAGGTTTATTGGTAGCTACCTTTCTTACATTGTTTGTTCTCCCCATTCTGTATATCATTTTTAATAATGGCGTTTCAATGAAAATTAAATCAATCAAAAGTGTATCTGTTTTAGTGTTGGTATTTGTTTCGATAAATGTAAATGCCCAAAATAAAATTACGCTTCAACAAGCAATAGACACTGCCCTGTCCAATAATCTTTCAATAAAAAATGAACAATTGAGAGTCAATTATCGCCAAAATCTCATTCAATCAGGCACAACAATTCCTACAACGAATATAAATGGAGAATACGGTCAAATAAATAGTTTTTATTCCGATGTCAAAATAGGCGTTTCGCAAACAATCAGCTTTCCAACGATTTATAAAAGACAAAAAAGCTTGCTGACAGAAGAATGGAAAAGCAGTGTTTGGGATTTAAAAATTAAGGAATCTGAGCTGAAAAAATTAGTTACTGAAGCCTATTTTAATCTTCTTTATTTACAACAGAAGCAAAAACTATTATTGGAAAATGACAGCTTATTTTCGGAGTTTTTAAATAAAGCTAATCTACGGTTTAATAAGGGAGAAAGTAATATTTTGGAGAAAACAACTGCCGAAAATCAGCAAGGACAAATTGCGCTTCAACTGTTACAATTGCAGCAAGATTGGGAAATTAGCCAATTGCAGTTTCAGTATTTACTCAACACATCAACTGTTTTTGTTCCTGATGAAAATGAAGTGTCATCACAAGATATACTCTTGATTAAAAATCCTGAGTTTGCCTCCCACCCTATTGTACAATATTGGCAACAACAGCAGAATATAGCTATCTCTAACACGAAGCTTGAACAATCAAAATTATTGCCGGATATTACTTTTGGTTACAATTTAATGGGAATGAAAGGAATGGGAGCTAACAATGTGGAATATAATAGTAGCCCTCGTTTTCATTCAGTTCAGATAGGTTTGGGAATACCAATTTTTAATGGTGCGCAGAAATCAAAAATTAATGCTTTAAAAATAAATGAACAGATAGCCAGCAAAGAATATGAAATAAACTATAAAAATCTCGAAATAAGATTTGCACAATCAATGAAACAGTTTCAAAAATATCAAGCGGCTATTTTATACTTTGAAAACACGGCTTTGAAAAATGCTGAAACCGTAAAAACTACGGCAAATAAACAATTCCTAAATGGTGAAATAAATTATTTGGAATGGGTACTGCTCATAAATCAAGCCATCAACATTCAAAGCGAATATATAGATGCGTTACATAACAGAAATATTTCAATAGCAGAACTCAATTTATACCTCACTAAATAATCAGAAAAAATGAAAAAGTTAATCATATTCATAAATATATCTTTGCTGTTTGCCGCTTGCAATCAAAAGCAAACCAACAACGAACAGCTAAATATTGATACACAAAAAAATATTGTCGTCCTTACCGAAGAGCAATATAAAAATGCTGGAATTGAAATCGGGAAAACAGAAACACAAAATATTTTTTCTGTTTTAAAACTTAACGGAAAGATTGATGTTCCACCACAAAACTTGGTTTCTATCAGTGTTCCACTGGGTGGATATTTGAAATCAACTAAACTTTTACCGGGAATGCACATTAACAAAGGTGAAGTTTTAGCGGTAATGGAAGATGTACAGTATATTCAGTTACAGCAAGATTATTTATCTGCAAAAGCCCACTATATATTATTGGAGAGTGAATACAATCGTCAAAAAGAACTGAATCGGAGTAAGGCCACGAGTGATAAGACTTTTGAACAAGCCGAAGCCAATTATCAAACTCAGTTGATACTCATCAAATCACTGGAAGAAAAACTGAAACTCATTGGGTTGAATCCTCAAAAAGTTAGTGCCAACAATATTTCAAAAAGCATTAATGTTTATTCGCCCATCAATGGTTTTGTATCGGCAGTATATGTAAATATCGGAAAATTTGTAAATCCAAGCGATGTGTTGTTTGAGTTAGTAAATCCCGATGATATTCATTTGGCATTAACTGTTTTTGAAAAAGATATAGATAAGCTATCTATTGGTCAAAAGTTGGTTGCTTATACCAATGCCAATCCTACAAAGAAATATCGAGGAGAAATTATCTTAATCAGCAAAAGTTTATCCATTCAAAATGCTGCCGAAGTGCATTGTCATTTTGAACAGTACGATAAAACACTTTTACCGGGTATGTTTATGAATGCAACTATTGAATTGTCAGGTGGCAGTGCAACTGTTTTACCAGACGATGCCATTGTTCGTTTTGAAAATAAAAACTATGTGTTTATCGAAAAAGGAAACAGACAGTTTGAAATGACGGAAGTACAAATCGGCAATGCAGAAAATGGGTTTTCAGAAATTATGTCTGCTGAAAAATTAGCCAATAAAAACATCGTTGTTAAAGGTGCATATCATCTTTTGATGGTGCTGAAAAACACCGATGAAGAATAAAGTGAAACAAAAAATATTAGTTTAAAAAATTTTAAAAATAAAAACAATGAAAAATCCAGTAAAATCAATCCTAAAAAAAGTACTTATCGTGCTGATTGTCGCTTTGGCACTACTTCAATTGTATCGCCCTGCGAAAAATATTTCTACAGAAGTTTCTGTTAATGCCATAGGACAGCATTATAATGTTCCAGAGCCCGTTGATAAATTGCTAAGAACCAGTTGCTATGATTGTCATTCCAACAACACCGTTTATCCTTGGTATGGC
>JAKQEZ010000137.1 GCA_029558435.1 Bacteroidota bacterium | reverse complement strand
GTTTCCAAAGACAGTTTCGTATAGGAAACAAAAAGAAAAAAGCCCACCGCACATTTTAAAATTCATAATTCACTTTGCATTTTGATTTCTGAAAAACCCAAAAATAACTATGATGCTTTCGGGCGTGATATTGGTTTTTCCATTTTTCACCATTGAAAGAGTTTATTCTATTCTTTGCTATAAGTATAAACAAATCTTTCGGGTAAAATCCAACCTGTAAAGCCATATTCATTACAAGACAATGGCTAAAATGGTTTTTCCCACTTGAAACAACATCTTGGCATTTCAAAACCAATATCCCTTCATCCTGTAATAGCCTGTAAGTTTCTTTCAATGTCCCAAAATAGTGGTTTTTCAGTTCATCAAAATTTTTGTAGCCTTCAAATCTTTTAGCAATGATACTACTGCCTTTGTCATTGTCCTTGTATGTTTCCCCTGCTATTACAAATGGAGGGTCAAACATTATGCTTTTCATAGTTTCGCTTTCAAAAGGTAAGTTATCGCTACTTGCTTGCACTATATCGGGTCGCTTTGGAAGCAAGTCTGTTTTGTGTTTTGGCTGTGGTAGTGCTTTCCAAAATTGCCCTATTGAATAAGTGCAATCAAGGTCAAAGCGTTCAATATCGTATAGTAGCATAATATTTTCAATTATCTCATCATTGCTAAAAGATATTGATGTTATCGGCTCAAATCCGAATAGTGTTTGTTTATTTGCCATCGCTTCTTTTTTCTTTTTGTTTCTGTTTTCGTTTCCAATTAAAGTTCATCCTAAATTAACCGCCACATACGCACAACATTGGTTTTGTGCAATAGGGGCTTTAGTGGTTAATTGAGTGTTACTGCTACTATTGAGCTTCGGTGGTATATTGAAAGTTCCGTTTTCAAAATCCCCTACTGCACAAAGCCAGAAAACGTTATACCCAAAAGCCTTGCAGCTTCGTCTGATTTTAGAATTTCTTTCCCATCGAATTCATTTGTTTTGTTTTCCATAGTTTTTAGTTTTTAAAAGTTAATATTTTACCAATTTTCATTTTTATTTGTGTTTTTAACACTGTTTTCTAAAGAAACAAAAATTTCAGTGCAATAAGCTTCAATTTTTGTTTTTACATCGTTCCAGCCTCGATTGTAATCATTCTTTGA
>JAKQEZ010000133.1 GCA_029558435.1 Bacteroidota bacterium | reverse complement strand
ATCTGTTTTAACCGGTGGCTTATAGCCAGCTCTATAAATAAAGCCTTCACGATCTTTCCAAGTCATGCCTTCTTCTGCATTTGCCGCAGCTATTTCGTCTTGAAACCAAAGAGGATATTCGAGAAAATTTATGTTTTGTTTAACATTTTCACGTTCCATATAATCCTCGCTGTTTTACAATATTCGAATACTGGGAAATGCTAACATAAAAATCATCGACTACCAAACGAAAAAACTAGTTAGATTTTACCGACAGTAAACAAACAAAACTATCGGGTTTTGAAAACACTTTTATCGGGTTTTGAAAACACTTTTATCGGGTTTTGAAAACACTTTTATCGGGTTTTGAAAACAGTGCCACTTCTGAAAACGATGATCAGATATTAATTACAGGCATGGTTTTTTAGTTGGATATATTTTAGATAGTACTTTAGATAAACTTACGACTAGAGGTGTTAGAAAATTATTAAACAAACCATGTTGAATTTTTTCCAGGTTCGCTTGTCTGTTTTTTTTGTAATTTTGTAAACTACCGATATTTGAAAACATTTTAGATGGCAAATATTGATTAACAAAGAGTTTATGAATACACAATGGCTAACAGAAGTAAACCGCTACTATTGTAGTTTGAGAACACTGTTTTCTTAAAACCCTTATCAAACCAAAGTTTTACAGTTAAGGGGCGAAAAGCCCCGCTTTTCAGTATTGTTTTGAAAAACAATTTTAGTATTGATGTTTGAGAACAGTCAAAGATCAAGAACGTAAAATACCCGTGTTTTGAGAACACTTTTTCAAAATGCGGCCTGAGAAGAGAAGATTTCCAACAGAACGGGTGGGAAGGTTCAAAAATCTCTTTGGGTTTCGTACGGGGCACGCCAGGCAGTCTAAAATCAGTTTTTAGACGGTGATTATTCAGGGAATGTTCTAGCACCAAAACGAAATTTAATCTGTTAAAACCTGGATGATGCTGGTAACCACCTATAAAGAGTCGGAACAGAGACACCAAGGTTTCTGGCAATGTCTTTTGAACAAGCACCAGCTTCGAAAAGCTTTTTAGCTTCTTCAATTTTGCTATCTGTCATGGAACGTTTCCGCCCGCCAATTCTTCCTTTTAAACGAGCGGCTGCCAGGCCGGCTTGTGTTCGTTCTATGATCAGTTCCCGTTCCATTTGTGCGAGACTTGCCATAATATGAAAAAAGAAGCGACCGGCCGGAGTAGATGTATCAATCTGTTCAGTCAAGCTTTGAAAGTGAATATTCTGGCTTTCCAGATTTGTTATCAGCTCTATCAAGCTTTTCACTCCACGACCTAGTCGATCCAGCTTCCACACAACCAAAGTATCACCGGCGCGAAGATGAGAAAAAGCTGACTTGAGGCCCGGTCTATCAGATTGACTGCCGCTGGCCTTATCGGTGAATATTTTTTCGCAATGGGATTGTTCCAAGGCGCTCATTTGTTGGGAAAGATCTTGATCGTCAGTTGAAACCCTGGCATAACCGATTCGCATAAACACCTCCGGTTCTCAAAACTCATTTTGAATATAACGAATCGAGAATATAGAATCAAGAATGATTTTTGAGAATATCGGACACCACTTTTTTCGTTTTCATTACAACACCCAAGTTGTTTTCTTGAAAACGGTGGTTTTCGAGAATAACTTAACAACCGTAAAATTTCGTCTGGATGAAACCAAAAGGCAATACAACTACTTGTCTTAATGACCGTT
>JAKQEZ010000127.1 GCA_029558435.1 Bacteroidota bacterium | reverse complement strand
CAAGATATTATTGCTATCCTTGGTATGGAAGAATTATCAGAAGATGATAAATTAGTAGTATCAAGAGCACGTCGTGTACAACGTTTCTTATCACAACCATTCCACGTAGCTGAACAGTTTACAGGAATTCCAGGAGTTTTGGTAGACATCAAAGAAACTATCAAAGGATTCAACATGATTATGGATGGTGAATTAGATCACTTACCAGAAGCAGCGTTCAACTTGAAAGGTTCTATCGAAGATGCTATCAAAGCTGGAGAGAAAATGTTAGCAGAAGCGTAATCAAGCGAAGCTTGAAAACTTCAAAAAATGAAATTCCAAATTCCAATGTTGGAGTTTGGAATTTTTAAATTTGGAATTTTTAAATAAAAAATATGATTTTAGAAATAGTATCACCAGAAGCTACATTATTTAAAGGAGAAGTTACTTCGGTAGCTGTTCCTGGGATTAATGGTGAATTCCAAATGTTGAATAATCACGCACCAATTGTGTCATTATTAGCTAAAGGAAATGTAAAAATTAATGCTCAAAATATCCAAATTCAAAAAGAATTTGTTTCTAAATTCAATAAAGTGAATGAGCAAACCTATTGGTTACCGATTAATTCGGGAACAATAGAAATGAAAGACAATAAAATTATTGTTTTAGCTGACTAAGACAATAAAATTATAAGTTAAAAAGTCCTGCTTTTTAGCGGGACTTTTTTATATTAATAATTATTTCAAAACCTCCAAATACCCCAATTTCAATTTCTCAACCACAACTTCAATTTCTTCTTCGTTCCAATGGCCAAAACCCAAACGAATGGCACAATTAGATTTGTCTTGAAATAAAAGAGTTTTTGGTAGAAATACCCCCATTTTTTTAGTTTCTTCTGCCAATTGTACCAAAGAAATTGTTGTTGTAAATTGAATCCAAAGTGCTAAACCTCCACTTGGTTTTTCAATGGTAATAGCATCACCAAAATGTTTTTCTAATGCCCTATACATGGTATCTCTTCTTTTTTTGTAAATCAAAGTGTTCTTCTTCAACAACCGATGAATTTCGCCTTCATGAATGAGTGCTGCCAATACCTGTTCCTGAATCAAATCACCTTTACTGTCAATCATTAGTAAGTAATTTTTGGCTTCCAAAATGAAATTTTCTGGTGCAATCACAAATCCAATCTGAAAACTAGGAAACAACGACTGTCCTATTTTTCCTAAATATATAATCAAACCATCGTTATCTGAACTTGCCATGGGTAAAACAGGTGGTCCATCAAACTGAAAATCGTAGTCAAAATCGTCTTCAATTATTGCAAATCGTAATTTTTTTGCCAATGCTAGTAGTTGTAATCGTCTTTCTGCACTAAAAGTTGTGGTGGTAGGATAATGTCTATTGGAGTTTAAATACACACAACGAATGTTGTTTTTTTTAGCCAGTTCTTCAATCGCATTTACTTGCAATCCATTAGCATCAACTGGAAGGGTTTTAATAGTGGCTCCAGCTTGTTGAAATACCATGTTCGCCAAATAATTGCCTAAATTTCCAACTAAAACTACATCTTTTGGACGAATCAAAAGTTGGGCTATAAGATACAAACTCATCTCCGAACTTCGCGTGCTCAAACTATTTTTAGGTTGAATTGCAAAACCTCTGCTTGCATTCAAAAAATTGCAAAGTTGGTGTTCAAATTGTGTGTGAGCATTTCCCGATTGTTGCCATTTACTAACCAATGATTTTCTTTTCATAGCCGCGCCATACCATTTTGAAAACTGAGAAATTGGATGCAATCGAATATCGGGCTGACCGTCATTGGCAATAAATTCAGTTTCAAATTCAGTTTCAATGGGAGCTAAATTAAATGAAGCTTCAAAAGGGAATCCAGTTTTTTTTGAAAAAGTTTCGCTCTGATTTTGCTGGTGAATGGCTTTTATTTTAGTGTTGTTTTCTGGTGTAACAATAAATGTTCCTTTATTTGGAATACTAATAACCCAACCTTGAGCTGCTAATTCTTCATAAACGGCAACTGCTGTTTTTCTGTGTATGCCAATGGTTGCTGCTACAATTCGAGTTCCTGGTAGTAGACTTCCCGCTTCCAAATAACCTCTTTGAATGAGTTGGATAATTTGTTGGGCAATTTGAACGTAAATGGCATTCGTGCTTGATTTTTCAATACGAATTTCATTTTTAAGAA
>JAKQEZ010000123.1 GCA_029558435.1 Bacteroidota bacterium | reverse complement strand
TTCTTTTATAAACGAAGCAACTTCTTTTAAAGGAGTTAATTTATATTCGGGCGTAAATACATAATCAGGCCATGATTGGTCTAAATTTACAATCACTTCTCGGGTGCGAACTATTCCATCATTGCTTATTTGAAACAATGCACGCTCATGGTTTTCAACTAAAAAAAGTACTTTGGTTGCCTGACTTGGATGTGTGTAATTGGCTTTCAAATGAAATAGTTTGTATCCCATTGTAGTTGGATCCGAGTTAATGGCTATCTTTTCTGTAAAGGTTGTGCCTCTAACATCCAAATTTACACGAGGTTCATTGGTGGCAATACCTACATTTACATCTTGACAATGGCTGTAAATTTTATAAGGCCCATTCGACCAAGTTGGTGCTACTGGAGCAATGTTTGTACAATACCAATCTAATTGAACGGGTGGCGCATAAATCCCCCCTTTTAATATATTAACAAAGGAATCTAATGGCAGTTTCTTTAAAGCTCCATTGTCATTGGTCAACACCACATTTTTATTATTCAAATTATTGGGCAATTCTAAATTTGGCATTTTAACAATACCATTAAACTTAGCCGAATTGTCTGAAACAAAATTATTAAAAACACGTGTGTTGTTCATTTTGGTTTGTCCCAAAAAATTTACATTTTCTTCTACACGTAAATTTTTCTTAATGGTAACAGAATCCTTAACAATTAAAGAGGAATCTATTTTTGCAGTTCCGTTAACCTGCAATCGAGATGATGGCGATGTAGTGCCTATACCAACGTTTCCCGTAGGTGGAAGAGTATTGGTTTGGGCAGAAACGGTAAACAATGTAAAAAAGCAACTAATACTTAATACAGTTTTTGTTGTTTTTACTAAAAATTCACTTGGAATCACTTGGGAGTAGTGTTTTTTCATCATAAGAATAGTACTTATTATAACGAATTTACAAAAAATAAATTGAAAAAACAAAAAATGATGGAAAAAATTTGGCAAACCCATTTGAAAAATTGAAATCTGTTTGTTATTCAAAGTAAATGGCGTGTCTTCTATGTTGCTTTTTCTGATTAGTGTTTTTACAAAGGCGTCACACCTACGGTGTTTTATGTGGTTGATGGATAATTTATTACAAAGGTATCGCTCCGATGGAGCTTGATGTAAATGGGTACTAATTGTGCTACAAAGCTATCGCACCTACAGTGCTTGATACTGGTTTCCTATGATTAAACGCTTTTTAGTCCCGGGAACGTGACTTTTGTAGATCTGACACGATTTCCACACAATAAAAATCCCGTAGGGATGACACCTTTGTAATCTTTCAGTTTCTCAGATTTTAAAAATAAAAAAACGTCTGAGTTGCCCCAGACGTTCCTTGTTTATTTGTTTGTTGTTATCCGCATTTTGAAGCTCCACAACTTTTACAGTTCAAGCAACCTTCTTCATACACCAATGAGTTATCTCCACAGTTTGAACAAGTGTTGTCTGAAGGGATGGTTCCGTCGGGAATAAAACGTTTTAAAGCACGAACTACTCCATTTTTCCATGTGTTCAATAAATTATCGTTCAATTGCAAACCAGAAACAGTGTCCACAACAATACCAATTGGCATTCCGTGACGTAAAATTCCAGAAATCAAACGGGCATAGTTCCAATATTCTTGGTTAAACGTTCTAGACAAACCTTCAATAGTTGTTTTGTAACCATATTTATCGCAATATTGGAAGTCATAACGTGATTTACCGTCTTCGCTCTTATTCTTGATTACCCAGCCTGAATCAACTTTAGAAAGAATTTCGAATGATTCTTCTGCTTTACCAGTAAAGATTTCATAAGGGCGACCATTCAATAAACCTACTACTGCAATCCATTTTTCATCGTCGTTGCTAAATTTAACGATTTCTGCTTCTAAGATTTGTGGGCGTTTAGGAGCTTTTGTTTCACCAAAAATGTTTTCTTGTTTCTTGTTTTTTGAATCGTCTGAAACCAAAACTCCTGAGCGTGAACCGTCTCTGTAAACAGTCACTCCTTTACATCCACTTTTCCACGCTGTTAAGTAAATTTCACTAATCAATTCTTCTTTTACAGAATTTGGAACGTTCACCGTAACACTAATGGAATGGTCAACCCATTTTTGGATGGCTCCTTGCATTTTTACTTTCGCTACCCAATCTACGTCGTTGGCAGTTGCTTTGAAATACGGTGATTTTTCGATTAACAATTGCAAGTTTTCCTCGCTCATTTTCGAAACTTCATCCATGTTGTATCCGTTTGCTTCCAACCAAGTAACAAATTTATGGTGAAAAACGTGGTATTCTTCCCAGTTGTCGCCTACCTCATCCACAAAATCAATGCGCACATTTTTATCGTTTGGATTGACTTTTCTTCTGCGTTTGTAGGACACCATGAACACCGGCTCAATTCCAGAAGTTGTTTGCGTCATGATACTTGTTGTACCTGTTGGAGCAATTGTCAACATCGCAATATTACGTCTTCCGTGTTTTACCATGTTTTCATACAAATCCATATCCACCTCCTTAATGCGGTTGATAAATGGGTTGTTGCGTTCTCTTTCTGCACTAAAAATTGGGAAAGCACCTCTATCTTTTGCTAAGTTTACAGAAGAACGGTAGCACTCTAATGCCAATGTTTGGTGCACGTTTACCGAATGGTTCAACGCTTCATCTGTTCCGTAACGCAAGCCTAAAGCAGCAAACATATCTCCCTCTGCTGTAATGCCCACACCTGTTCTTCTTCCTTCCAAGCATTTATCTTTGATTTTTAACCAAAGGTTTTTTTCTGTCAATTTTGTATCGGCCATCTCTGGATCAGAATCGATTTTTTTGATGATTTCATCAATTTTTTCAATTTCCAAATCAACAATATCGTCCATAATACGCAATGCAATTTGTGAATGTTTTTTAAACAATTCAAAATCAAATGATGCTTCGGCAGTAAATGGATTGTTTACATAGCTGTATAAGTTGATTGCCAACAAACGGCAGCTGTCATACGGACACAAAGGAATTTCTCCACATGGATTGGTAGAAACCGTTTTGAAGCCCAAATCAGAATAGCAATCTGGAATAGATTCACGAATTACAGTATCCCAGAAAATCACACCTGGCTCTGCCGATTTCCATGCATTGTGAATGATTTTATTCCAAAGTGCTTTTGCATTCACTTCTTTTACAAATTTTGGATTTACACCTGTAATTGGATATTGTTGAACATAAGGCGCACCTGAATCTACCGCCTTCATAAATTCATCGTCCATTTTTACAGAAACATTGGCACCTGTAACCTTTGTTCCATCCATTTTTGCATCAATGAAATTTTCAGAATCTGGGTGTTTGATAGAAATTGTCAACATCAACGCACCACGTCTTCCATCTTGCGCCACTTCCCGTGTAGAGTTGGAATAGCGCTCCATAAATGGAACAACACCTGTTGATGTTAATGCACTATTGTTTACCGGTGAACTTTTTGGACGAATGTGTGATAAATCGTGACCAACACCACCTCTGCGTTTCATCAATTGCACTTGCTCTTCGTCAATCTTCATAATTCCACCATACGAATCGGCATTTCCTTGATTACCAATCACAAAGCAGTTAGACAAAGAAGCAATTTGATAGTTGTTTCCAATACCTGTCATTGGTCCGCCTTGCGGAACAATGTATTTAAAGTCTTTTAATAAGTTATAGATTTCATCCTCGCTCAATGGATTTGGATATTTTTTCTCAACACGTGCAATTTCAGCCGCTAAACGACGGTGCATATCATCTGGCGAACTTTCGTAAATATTGCCGTAAGAATCCTTCACCGCATATTTGTTCAACCAAACGTTGGCAGCCAATTCATCACCTTTGAAATACGCAATCGTTTTTTTCAATACTTCATCGTGCGTGTAGGTTTTCTCAGCCACTTTTTTCTTTGGCTTATCCAAGCTTTGTTCCACTAATGTCATAACTAATTAATTTTTCAGGTTTATAAATGTCTTTTCAATAATCTCTTTTTTTCAGTCAAAAAATTATGTGATTTTGATAGGTGCAAGTTACACACGATTTGATTATTTTTTTGTTCACTTTTGAATACTTATTAACACCAAATAATTCAAATTCAAATTTGGAAAATTGATTTTTTTTTCTTATATCAATACCAAAATTTTTGAATTTTTCGTGAACCTACGAAATACAAGCATTTATGAAATTTTTAGTGCCAAAAAATGATAAAAAATAATTGTGAAAATGAAATTTTTGACGGTAAATGATAACTTAAAATTAGAATTGTTTTAAATAAACAAAATAATTTATGTTGTTGATACTCAAATAATTGAATTCCATTTAAAAGTTATTAAAAAAATTATATTTTGTTGTTGATAACAAGACTTACTAACAATTTGAAATTTTAATAAATAAAAAAACAATAATAATCAAAAAATGATGGTTTTTGTGAAATCTGGCAACTTAAATATCCATTACAAAACTAGGTGAGTAAGTGTTAAATTGAATCTCCAAATCAGAAGAAAGATAGTGTGTCTTTTGGATAAGCAAAATATATAAAATAGGTTGAATTTTATGTGGTAACAGGATTGATGTGTATTTGTCCACCAATAGCTTTTAACACCTTCAAAATAGTTGAAAATTGCGGCTTAGCTCCCTCCGATAATGCTTTGTATAAACTTGGTCTACTCATACCTGTTTCTTCTGCAATTTTGGTCATTCCAATTGCTTTAGCAACATGGCCGATTGCTGTTACAAGATCAGTATCACTTCCTTCTTCTAATACAGTGTTCAGGTATTCAGCAATCATTTCGTTATTGTCTAAATAATCAGCTATGTCAAATTTTGAAGTTTCCATTTTTATTTTTTTAATTTTTCCCAAATACTTTTAGCTTTTTCAATATCCTTTTGTTGCGTTGATTTATCTCCTCCAACAAGTAGAATAATAATTTTTCCATCAATTTCTTTGAAATACACCCTGTAGCCTTTTGAATAATTTATTTTCAGTTCTCTTATGCCATCTCCAACTGGTTCACAATCTCCAAAGTGTTCATCATTTTCTAATTTTTGAAGTCGGAACAAAATTTTTGCTTTTGCCCTCAAGTCGTTTAGTTTCTTAATCCACTTGTCGAATTCAGCAGTTTTTTCAATTAAGTACATTTACAATGTGTATTCATTTGGATACAAAATTAAAAATATTAAATGAATTTCACAAATTTCCTTTGACATGATTTGCTGATAAAAAAATTAAGAGGAAAATCAATATCTAAATTACAATTATCTACTAAAAATTGGAAATTTTGAGAATTTACAACTCTGAATCGGCATCTTCGGAGACTTTATCGCCTCTTAATTCTCTAAAGCGTTTTCGGGCTTCGGTGGTGTGAATGGAACCTTGGTGATTGAACAAAATTTCTTTATAGCATTCCATTGCTTTTTCGTTGTCAAAAAGATGATTTTGGTAAATATCACCTTTAATAAACCACGCATCGTCGGCTAAAATATCTTTGCCATAATATTTCAACAATTCATCCAAATAGCCAATAGCCTCATTCCATTTTCCTTGTTGTTGCATGGCTTGTGCTTTTTTAATCAAAATTTCATCTCCCAAACTATGGTAAGGAAATTTCTGCATAATGCTGTCAAACAATTGAAATGCTTGCGTGTATTTGTGTTGCTCAATCAATAAATCGGCCGATGCAAACCAAAACATGGCGGTATAGTTGCTATCCAAACCATAGTTATCGGTAATCAACAACGATAGTTGCAAAGCGTCGTTGGCAATCAATCGCGAAGTACCTTGTTTTAGCACATCTAATTGCGATTGGGCGTAATCAAATTCACCGTCGTAGTAAAAAACACGGGCATTTTTAAACCGTGCTTCTTGACCAATAGTTTCAAATTTAAAACTCTTGTCAATTTGCATGTAATACAAAGATGCTTCCCAAATATCGCCATGTAATACCAAAATATCGGCCAACTTCATTTTAACTTCTGCTTTTTGAATGTCGGTTAAACGATCTAAATTCAACGCGTCTTGCAACAATTGAATTGCTTCTTGTGCTTGATCAAAGTAAAACGCTTGAATGTGCGCCAATTCCAATATCAAAGGCAAAGAACGGTAACTTTTTCCAACTCGGTTGAGAGTAGTTTTGTATTCTGCAATAGTTTCTTGAATTTCATCTGCTGTTACATTTCTAACCGTTGTAATTTCTTTGAAACGGGTGTTGAGCATCGCATTTTC
>JAKQEZ010000706.1 GCA_029558435.1 Bacteroidota bacterium | reverse complement strand
TGTGGACGACACCAAACGCAAAGCAGCCGACAAAATTAAATTAGATATGTAACCACTTAAAGCATAAAGGACAAATGATTACACCGAAAATAAAAGCCCTGTTTCAATTTATTGAATACTTACACTCAAATATTGATAATTTCAAACAGTATGATGAGGTATTAAACGAACTTTATTTACTGGATAAGGAACGCAAACAATTAAGCCCCCGAAAGAATTTTAAAGACAAATTGAAATATGATGAGGTACAGGCAGAAATTAAGGACAATTTCAAAGTAGTTCGGGAAAATATTTTAGAGCCTATTAAAACCAAAGCGACTGAATTAAACATTTGCGACCTGAACAAAACTGAAACCCTTTGGAATTGGAACAGCACCGAAATACACCAACTTAAAGAGAATTTCAGGAATGAAGATTTACCCGAAATATTCAAACACAAAAGTAAATACATTGAGTACAGGAAAAAGACCAAAGGCGAAGCGTTTTTTGGATTGGGTTTTTTCTTTGACGATTTGGACGAACTATTAAAGGAACTGTTCGACTACTTCAAAGAAACGGATTACAACGAGTTTGAAGCCTTTGAAACCAAAGCAATACAGGCAAATGATATTGGCGAAGCGGTTAAATTATTTCAGCAGGGACACACAAAATTCACATTGCCAAACAGTTTATTGAAACCCTCAACTGTTCAGCAACAACCCAATATTGAGCCGTTGCCACCTCAACCGATTGTTGAAAGCCCCTTTAGTGTACTTGAATGGGCAACTATCTTTTATTATGCAGATGAAACAAAATTGCTAACTGAAAGCCGTTTAATTAAAACACGACTGGAGCAGTTTATGAGTAAACACCAAATAAATACAACTTTTGATAACTTCAAAACAAAGTATTACGAAGCAAAGAAGAGAATAAACGAAAAGAATGATTATCCAATAAACAAACTTGAATTGATTATACCTTTTCTCAAAGAAAACTATAAACAGACGGTTACTAAAGTTGAGAATGATATAATTTTTTTAGAAGAAAATAAGCCTGAATATTAAGGGTTTACGTTTTTTATTTCAAAATGTAACTGTTATGTAACTGGTTACGCCTTTTGTACTTGCACCCATTGTTTAACTAAAATATAAATAACAATGGAACAAGTAGAACAGGTATTTTTTAACGTGCCGTTATCCAAATTAGAACCAATATTTAAGCGTTGGATAAAAGAAGCACAAACAGAAATTCAGCCTATTAAGGTTGAACCCACCGAACAGCCTGAACAGCTTTTAACTATTCAGGAAGCAGCCGAATTTTTGAGCCTTACAGTACCGACTATGTACTCAAAGGTTTCAAAAGGCGAATTGCCTGTAATGAAGCGAAGCAAACGCCTGTACTT
>JAKQEZ010000092.1 GCA_029558435.1 Bacteroidota bacterium | reverse complement strand
GTCAAAGGTCGATTATTTGTTTGTCTGTTTATGGTTGATGTGTTGTCTAATAGGCTTGCTTACAACGTTTTGCGGCTTTGCGAAGGTGGCGATTTTCAGCACTAAACTTCAATCGAAGCACTAAATTTTGATTAACCACTTCACTGTCATACGAAGCACTGCACCGCCACTTTTGCAAAACCGCTGTTGGCAGCTGGTGTTCTGTCGTCCGTCCTTGTAAACCATTGTCAATGTTTGGTTTAAGTGTCATTGTCTGTTTGCTTATTTGTCTTTTTGTGTCGGGTTGTGCGTTGCGTTTTTTATTTTTTTGAAGGGATGGGAAATTTTTTAAAAACAATTTTTCTCTGCGTTGGCTTTGCAAGCTCTTTGACAAAGCTTTGGTCTGTGCTTGGGCTTGTGCGGCTTTGGCAATGTGCTTGCAAATAGCGTTGGCATTATTTACTCTTAAACATTTCACTTATCAAATATCCAATTAATAAAACTGCTCCAACTGCTAAAGCTGCATTAACAATTTCGTCTGTGTTTGATTTATTTGCGTTAGCTAAATACTCATTGTATTGCTGTTTAGTGATTTTTCCGTTTCTGTAAAGAATGAGCATATACTCATCTTTCTCTTGCTTTGTTGCAAGACCTGCCCTAAGCCTATCACCTAAGTAGGAAAGTCGTTGAAAGTCTATTGTGTTGCTCATTTCTTTATTCTTTTTTGGTTTTGAATTATTTCAACCGCATCTTTTAGAATAGGAAATAAATCCTTTAACTGGTCAATTGTCTGCTGTTGCAAATTGTCTCTATGCTCCAAATCCTTCATTTGCATTTTCAGGTCATTAACTTGGTCTTTAAAGCTATTTACTGTCTTAAAATGCCAATAAATAAAACCACCAACAACCGAAATTAGTGTTAGTAGTCCAAGTAATATTTGTAAGTTTTGACTCATTCTGAATGCTATTAATTTTCACTTTGTTTTACTGGTACTGCTGACGGAATTAAAGCATAATTATAGTTCTGAGTCAAATTACCTGAATCTATTGTTGCTCTCAGTTTTGCCATATCTGTTTTATTCGCTGTGTTACCTGTGATAATTCCATCTGGAGCATTTCTTAAAAGTAAAGTAGTTGATTCCGATAGTGCAATTCTCTTAGTGTCAATACTTGTAGTAATTGAATTGTCTTTAATAAAAGCATTTGGAAATTCTTCTACAATTTGAGAATGAAATAATGGGTGCAACTCATCAGGAAAAAAGTCCTTGAAATCAGTAGCATTTATTGATTTTCTATTAGGGTCTATGAAGGCTCTATCAATTGTTCTAAGTAATTCATATTTATCTCCAAAATCAATATGGTCTTGAATAAAACCCGATAAACTTCTATGAAACTTATTAGTAAGTAATTTGCTGTTTTTTTCAGTGGATAGTCCTAGGAAAGTATTGTAAAAATAATGAGCTAAATCACCTTTAGATGGTGAGAAAGCATCATCATATACGAAATACTTGTAAGAATTTTTTCCCTCTTTATCCTCAATTCTCTTTAGGAAAAAACCTACTTTGTAAAGAGTTTTATCCGATGACAAGAAAATATCTTTTACAAGTTGTAAATCAGTTCCTTTCATTGAAAAGGCGTCTGATTTTTCTGCCTTAACAACGATTACAGTCTTGAACGTGCTAATTTTAGCTTCAACAACCATTAATAAGCCGTCTGGAATATTTGCATTTTTATGTGCTTCTGCTGCTTTATCAGCAATTGATTGCGAGATTTTTAAAAACTTTGGCTC
The DNA here is from genome assembly GCA_029558435.1 of Bacteroidota bacterium. Next base: position 8,656 of record JAKQEZ010000092.1, on the reverse strand, counting down.
TCTTGAACCCCACAATGGGGCTTGCAAATCAAAAAATGAATTTTCACCTTCTTCGACTAAGTCAAGTTCATAGAATTTTGATTTATGATTTATGCAAGAGCTTATTCTACTCTTTAGAATATCCATTCCTTCCGAACCTAATTTAACAAGCTCTTTACACTCACCAGCATAAGCTTCAGCAACCGTTTTAGACCTCCCAAATATTTTGTGAACGGTCAATTTGATTATTTCTAAATTTTCTAGTTTCATTCTTCTTATTTTATCGGGAAAATATTTGATTTTGAAATTTCAATCATAGAACTACCATACTCCATTGCTGATACTTTTTCTAAAATAGTGTCATTAATGTGTTGAGTTAGCATAAAGATTAGATATGCAAGATTTTCTTCGGGATTTAATCTAAGCATTACCCAAGAGCATTTATCGTCAGCTTTATTAAATTCAGGATAGAGTTTGATTTCTATAATTCCCGTGCCTAATTTTTCTTTATCAACGCAAACAATAATGCCTCTATTCAGGATAACTGAAATGTTGGGTAAATAAGGCTTATTAGCATCATCACTATAGATTTCTGCTATTTTCTTTTCATTGTAAGTGTTGTCATAATCAACAGAAAATGTAAAGCAAAACAGAGGGTTTCTGAATGGGTTTGTAGAAATATTATCGCTTAGCTGAATAAAATTAGAACCTGTTTGAATTTGGTTTGATGGAATTTTTGTTCTCTGTAAATCATCTTTATTTCTCTTTATAGATTTTATAGCAGCCTCTAGCTTTGATTGCGACCAAGTTTTTTTCACTTCACCACAAGCAAAGATTGCTTCAACTGGATAAAATTCAGTTCCATCAAGAGAACGAATTAAGCTTTTTGTATAAAAGCTTTCTGTAATTAATATATCTTGTTGATAGCTAACATTCGCCTTTTTATCTACAATATGCCCTTGTGTAACCGAAACTCTATCAGGAAGTAGGTTTTTAAGCAGAACTCTTAAACTGCCTTCAACTTGTTGCCCTGCGGAATTTATATTGGCACTATCAAGTAAAAAGTCTGAAACATTTGCAGCAAGTTGCAATTGTTCCGCATAGGTTTTATAAACCTGCGTTAATTCAAACTTTACATCTCCAATTTTCTTCCCCATTTCAATAATTCTTTTTTATAATTCTCCTTTAAAAGCCTTGTTCAACAAACTTGGCATTAGTTGTTTTAATTCTGCTTCTTGTTCCTTATGTGATTGTTTTATTTTATTCATCTTTTCAAGTAATTCAACTATTCTATTTTGTTCTTCATTTGGTGGTAAAGGAATTTGAATGTTGTAAAACCTATCCATTTTTAACCTAACTCTGTTTGTTGTTCCTTCGCTTGCTTCTTTGCAAGCCATATCAAAAAATGGTGTATTTGAAAAATGATAAAAAAACAATGGGTTAATAATTTCTTTAAATCCAAATAATGGAAAATCGCCAGTTACTACCGCTTCATCAAGTTCTTTTGAAATCATTCCCATTGCGGCATTTCTAGCATCAATTTTTGAAATTATAAAATCACCCTCTTTAGCTAAGTATTGTTTTGACCCAATCTCACTGCCTTTAATTTTGCATCTAAGTGTAACACCTCTGTGATTCCCACTTACAGTTACTTGCTTATAAATAATATTTGGCTGGATTGTCACACTTCTATTTTGTGGTATTAAAAAATCACCAATTCTAATTGAATTATATTTTTCTTGTAGTTTGATAAAGAGATTGTATCGTAGATCATTAATCTCCTTTTCCATTTCTAACCGTAATTGTTTTATTTCTTCTACTTTGGCTTGAATTAATTCAATCTTTGAAACTAAAGCATTTTGTATTCGTTTATCTGGCAGATTGATTTTTAGTTTTAAAAATTGTTCTTCTGAAACTGAATTTCGTCTTGCTCCGATTCCTTTTGAATTGTCTAAGAGTTGCTGCCAAACCTGTTCTTGTTGTAAATAATAGTGAATGAATTTCAAATTGGCTTTTTCGTCAGAAATTAATTCAAATGTTGGATAGACTGGTGATAAAAACATTCCTTCAAATTCGTCTGTAACTAATGCAATAGCACCTTCCCAGCCTTTTACTTTGCTAACTACAATTTGATTTTTGTGTAAACGATTAAATGTTTTGTATGATGTTTCGTTATTCTGATATCCTTTTTCAAATAGACCATTTCCAAAACAATAAACACCTGCAAAATGGAATTCAGGTTGAGCATTTACGTCAACACTGTCTACATTTAATTTGAGTAATTCTCCAAGCGAAGTTTCTATCCAATTATGCTTCATTTGCAACTTTAAAATTAATTGTTTCACTAATCTCATTTAACAATTGAAACACACGTTTTTCTTTGCCTAAAATTGAAGCCACTAATTCAATTGGTTCTTTAAAATCAAATTCATTTTTTCGATTTGGATTTTTTAAATCCAAGTTCACATTAATTAGTTTCCCATTTTCATCAATTTGAACAACTTTATCAACGCTTACTTTCCAAGCATTATCATTCTCTATTCGCTTAGTCCACCATTTTTTCAGTTCGTCAAATTCTTCTAATTGTATGGGTTTTGTTTTGCTGTATTTCTTTTTATCAGCAGGTGGTAACAATTCGTAATACCAAATATTTCTTGTTGGCTCTCCTTGTTTAAAGAATAATAGATTACAAGGTATATCTGTATAGGGAGCGAAAATTCCCTCGCCTAATCTTACAATAGTGTGAAGATTAAAGTCTTCAATTAATTGTTTTTTTACCCTTGCTGCGATACCATCGGCAAACAAAGTTCCGTGAGGCACAACAATGGCGGCTCTGCCGCCTTCTTGTGTTGGCTTTTTGCGTTTTAGTTTTCGCATTATCAGTTGCAAAAAGAGTAATGCTGTTTCGGTAGTTTGTTTGTCGTCAGGAAAGTTGTTTAAAATTCCTTTTTCTTCCTCGCCTCCAAATGGTGGATTTGCTAATACAATGTCAACTCTTTCACTGTCACCAATATCTTTTAAAGGAAAACGCAAGCTGTTACCACTATCAATTTTCGGGTAGTTCAATCCGTGAAGCAACAAGTTCATTTGTGATAGCAAATAGGGAAGTGGTTTTGCTTCACCGCCAATGATTGATTTTTCTTGCAGTAGTTTTTTATGCTCTACAGTTTTGGCTTGTTTTTTTAAATGTTCAAATGCTTCAACCAAGAAACCGCCTGTTCCACAAGCAGGGTCTAAAACTGTTTCGCCAATTTTGGGGTCAAGCATTTCAACCATAAATTTCACAACTGGACGAGGAGTATAAAATTCACCTGCATCACCACTGGCATCTCTCATTTCCTTTAAGATGCTTTCGTATAAATGTGAAAGTGAGTTTAGTTCTTCGTTGCTTGTAAAATGTATTTCGTCAATTTTATTGATGATGTCACGAAGCAAATAACCGTTAATCATTCGGTTTGTAACGCCCTTAAAAACGGTTGCAATTACGTCTTTTCGTTCTGCTCCTGTTTCACTTTGCAATGCTCGTAAATAGTAGAATAAACCTGTTCGTTCTTTGCCGTCTGCAAGTTTTACTTTCTCGTTGTTTACAAAAGCTAATAAATCATCACCTGTCAAATTTTTGTCTTTCGCCCAATCTCTCCAACGGTAAGGTTCTGCAATGGCTGATTTGTATTTTTTTCCTTCAAGTTGTGCGTTTACTTCTTGCAAATTTTCGTTGTCGTCCAAAAATTTTAAAAACATTATCCAAGTCAACATTGGCAAACGGTCTCCATCACCGTTCATACCTTTGTCCTTACGCATAATGTTTCTGCACGTTTTTATAATGCCACTTAAACGCTGTGCAGGTGTTTCAATGACAACTGGTTTCGCTGCTTTCTTCGGTGCTTTTTCTTTTTTCGTCTTTGCCATTTTTTATTTTATGCTGCTTCTGCATATAGCAGGGTTTGTAATTCTTCAATTGCTTTTTTGAATTCGTCTATTCCACCAAATTCATTTACTATTTCTATTGGGTTGCCTTGTTGTGCAATTGGCTCAACCGAAATAATGTCGGGTCTGATTTGATTTAAACCATAGTCAACATATTTTTCTAAAATCAAATTCAAAACCTCTTTGGCTTTTTCGCTGTAATGAGCAAAAAAGTCAGGTTTATTTTTCTTCAACAAATCGGCTCTTTGTTTTCTTGTCAATGGTTTTAAATCAAAGGCAACAAAGCATAGCAAGTCAAACGGGTCAACATCTTGGTGTTTGGTTATTTCCATTAATTGGTCAATAGAAATTCCGTTGTTTTCCAATTCATCTAAAATGTGTTGTCGTTCTTGTAAGTCATTCCATTTGCTAAGGAAATCATTCATTGAAGGAAACAGTGTTGTTATCTGTTCTTTTGCGTATTGCGTAAACTGAACTGTTCTTAGTTTGCCGTTGACATCTAAAATCTGAACACTTTCGGCAACAATTGAAACAGTTCCTTCACTGATATAATATTTTCGTCTTGATTCTCCACCGCCTCCGCCTGTTGGTGGCTCGTCTGTGTCGTCATCATCTTCCCAATCTTCTGGCTCGTCTGTTGGTGGGTCTGGTGTCCATTCATCACCATCAATAATATTTCCGTCTCCGTCAATTTCATCTTCGGTTATTAGTGGTGGTTCTCCGTCAAAGTCAGGGTCGGCAAAATTTCTTGTTGCACTTCCTGTATAATCTAAAATGGTGAAGAACAATTTTTCCTTGTCTTCTCTTACTCTTGTGCCTCGTCCAACAATCTGTTTGAATTCGGTCATTGAGTTGATTGTTCTGAAAATCACAATGTTTTTGCAAGTTGGAACATCAACACCTGTGCTCAATAATTTTGAAGTGGTTACGATTACTGGAATTGGTTCGTCAATGTCCATAAACCTGCCTAAATGCCCTTTTCCAATGTCGCCTTCTTCTGAAACAATCCGAACAACATAATCGGGATATTGCTGAACTAAATCTGTATTTAAGTTGCTTATTTCTCTACGGAATTGGTCTGCGTGTTCTTGGTTTACACAAAACACAATGGTTTTATCAAACCGTCCGTATTTCAACATAAAGTTGTAAAGGTGTTTTACAACAGCTTTTGTTCTTGGCAAATAGGAGAGTGTATTCTCAAAATCAGGAGTTGTATAAATTCCGTCAGGAATTAATTCTCCGTTATCGTCCAATTGTCCTTCTTCGGGTCTGAAACCTGTTGCATCTGTTTCAGTAACTACTCGATGAACCAAATAAGGAGCTAAAAATCCGTCCTCAATACCTTGTTTTAAACTGTATATGTAAAGCGGGTTTCCAAAATATGCGTAAGTGTCTTTGTTGTCGTCTCTTAATGGCGTAGCAGTTAAACCAATTTGAACAGATGTATTGAAGTAATCTAAAATAACTCTCCAATTACTGTCGTCTGATGAACTTCCTCTGTGGCACTCGTCAATTACGATTAGGTCAAAAAAGTCTTTCGGTAATTTCCTAAATGCTCCTGCCCTGTTGCTGTCCTCTGCTAAAGATTGGTAAGTAGAAAAATAAACCTCTCTGCTGCTTGGCAATCCTTCTTCGGGAACTAAACATCTTGCATCACCAAAAACTGCAAAATCTTTGGCGTGTGGGTCTGTAACTAAAATACTTCTGTCGGCAAGGAATAAAACTTTTGGTCTGCGGTGTTCTCCTTTTGTATTCCAACGGTTATTCCAAAGTTTATAAATGATTTGAAAAGCAACTGTTGTTTTTCCTGTTCCTGTTGCTAAAGTTAATAAAGCTCTTTTCTTTCCTTCTAAAACTGCTTTAACTGCTCGGTTAATTGCAATTCGTTGATAGTATCTAACTTCTTTGCCACTTGTAGCAAAGAAAGGTTTTAAAAATGTTTCTTGAATTTCGGGCTTTATTGGTTCGGCTTGGTTTAATCTGTTCCAAAGCTCTGTCGGTGTTGGGTATTTTGAAATTTTGGTTTCAAGTCCTGTGATAAAATCGAATTCTAAAATTTCAGTTCCATTTGTCGAGTAGGCAAATTTAAGTCCGAGTATTTGAGCATAGTCTTTTGCTTGTTGGATGCCGTCAGCAGCCGACTTGTATTTTTTCTTTGCTTCTACAATTGCAATCGGAAAGTTTTGTGAATAGCGGAGCAAGTAGTCAAAGCGTTTCGCTTTTTTTCTTCTTGCTTTTCTTCCTATCACAATAATTTTTCCGTCTGTGAATGTTCTTTGTTCAAGAATCAGTTCATCAGCCCATTGGCTATCATACAGTTTGGGCAACACTTCCTTTCGGCAAGTGTCCGCTTCGCTGTCGTGGTCGTCAATATGTTTAGTTTTATCACTCATTTACTCGTCATAAAATAATTTGTCAAAATACGGTTTTTTGTCGGTGCGTTGGCAAAAAATGGCTCTTTTGGTTTTGCGAAGCATTGGCTTTGTGTGTCGGGCAAAACCAAATGTGCCATTTGTGCGGCTGGCTAAAATTGTTTTTAAAAAATGTGTGGTGGGAAAAAAATAAAAAACATAGGGTCGGCAATGAGTGTCGGCTTACTTGTTGTACGTTTGTAATATCGTTTCTATGTCCTTGGTCACTTGTCAAAATGGTTTACTTTTTTATCGTTTTTAGTCGTCTGTTTGTTGTTGTCGGGTCGTCCTTTACACTTGCTGCCAACGTTGGTGCTTGTGCAGTGGCCGGTTTAGGAGGGCTTGTTAAGGGCGATAGCCCGACAAGCCCGACCAGTTGTAAATTGTCCACCGTGACAAATGTATATAATGAAACCGAATGTTTAATGCAGCTGCGAACCCGGCCATTGCACAAGCACGCTGTTAGCGGGCGTTATCTCAATCTTATTTCTATCCAACTTGGTATTGGTAAGTGATTTTGTTGGCCCCAGAACTCATCGTCAAAATTTCCCTTGTGTCTTTTAATTGGCTCAGCGAAGATATTTACTGTGCTTTTAAAATCTTTAAGGTTATTAGATTCATTAGTCACAGTGTAACTACAAACTCTGTCTGTGTAATTATTTTTTTTGTCACCATATCGTGAGTAAATACTATTCTTGAAATGACGAAATGAATTTGACAGGTACCACTTGTCACCATGTTGTCTAAAATTGATGTCGGTAAAGTCGTAGAGACCAATTTCATTTTTATAATACTTAGTAAGTTTACTTACGGCAAATGTTTTTTTATCAATAAATAGTTTAGCTGAAATAATTGAAGTGTCAGCCTTTAATCTACATTCAATTGCATAAATACTGGAGTCGTTTACTAGGTTCTCAAGAAACCTATAATTGTAATTTTTTATTTTTCTTCTTTTCAAGAAGTCGTCTTGGTATCTAAAAATATTGTCAGCATATACACTGACCATATTTATCAATCTTAAATCTTTTAGTCTCCTTTCGCCTGCCTCAGAGAATGCATTCACTCTTGTTTTTTCTATCTTAAATTTCGAATTACTATCCTTTGTTTGATGAATAGTTATTGAGTGTTCTTCAAAGATGTGTATTTCACTTGTGTCTTGAGGGTACTCGACTATTCTGACAAATGCTTTGTATGTAACGGGTTCAACAGAGTGATTATTTTCTAAGTTTTGAATTGCCTTTACCATAACTTGTGTTGCTGACATGCTGCTAATTGTTACCTCATCAAGAATCGTGGCAAAGCTATTGAGGCGAATGGTATCACCGCTATAGTCTAAAGTGAGTCGAATTTTATTATATCCGATATGAGAGACCTCAATTGAATCCGATTTATTTTCGAGGTATAAAGTAAATAATCCGTCTTCATTAGTAATTGTCCCAATGTGTTGGTTTCTAGTTAGGGTTACATTTACAAACTGTATTGCTTTGTTAGTTGATGCATCCACAACAGTCTTAGTCAATCTGTATTGACCGAAGCAGGATGAGATTCCTATGAAAGTATAAACGAAGCAGAGTACCTTTTTCATAAAAAAAGAGTCAGGCTTATGCAAGCCTGACTCTATTATAATTAAGCAACAGCAATAATTACAATTGCAACCGTAGCTGCTAATTCGACCCAGCAACCAGCCTTACACCAGCCTCTTCCTTCGCCCTTTGGTATGTCTTGGCAACCGGAAAGGCATTCTCCAATACCTGCAATTCTACCAGCATTGTTTTGTTTTGCCACTCCATCTGCCCAAAATGTAGGAGTGAGTTCAGTTTGGTCGAATATATTCTGTGTTATCTCGAATCCGACTAAACCGTCACCTTCTGTTGGTATTGTCAGTTTTACTTTTCCATGAACAACTTCTCCGCTCGTGGTAGTTACTGTTATATCTCTAATAATCTCCTCTGTCGCAGATGAAGTCCGCCCATTTGGGGAGCTATTTTTGTAACTATCCGGGATTACAACTGATGCAAAAACTTCTTCGTTCTTTAAACCTTGTTCCTCGGAACATGAGATAACACCTACAAAAATGAATGTAAATGTCATTAGTGCAGCAAGTGATTTAGTCTTTTTCATAGTGATTTAGATTTAAAAGTTTTATTACTTATTCTTTTGCGGTATGGCCACATTGTCATGCGGGTGTTCAGCCCTAATAGAACCATTTCTGTATTTTTTAAAACATGACCGAAAATACACATCTAAATAATCACCAAAACTTTCATCATATCCACAAACATTACATATGTACTTTTTTTGTCTCTCTGTATTTTTTTATAATGCCCGCTAACGTTTGG
>JAKQEZ010000088.1 GCA_029558435.1 Bacteroidota bacterium | reverse complement strand
GTCAAAGTATGCCAGTTGTGGTTTGATGTAAAAATGGAATGATAAACACCCAAAGAGACGGAGCAGCGGCCGCCGCAGCGTTGTGGTTTGATGTAAAAATGGAATGATAAACACCCCAATGGGTTGACCTTGACGGGAAAGAGGAGTTGTGGTTTGATGTAAAAATGGAATGATAAACACCTGGCTGCCCGAAAGAATTAATATTTAATTGTTGTGGTTTGATGTAAAAATGGAATGATAAACACCTTTTCCAAAATTGACGAAATGGGTGCAGGAGTTGTGGTTTGATGTAAAAATGGAATGATAAACACCTGACGCATCGAATGAAAAGGAAATTTCACAGTTGTGGTTTGATGTAAAAATGGAATGATAAACACCTGTAAGAAAAAATGTATTAAAAGATTTTAAGTTGTGGTTTGATGTAAAAATGGAATGATAAACACCCTTGTTAAAAAGGAACTTGCAAAACACAAAGTTGTGGTTTGATGTAAAAATGGAATGATAAACACCAGAAGAGTAAAAACTGTATGTTTTGCAAAGTTGTGGTTTGATGTAAAAATGGAATGATAAACACCGTTAATCCCGATTACAATACCTATTATAACGTTGTGGTTTGATGTAAAAATGGATTGATAAACACCTTTGGTTGGTTTTGGCACCAGTATTCTGTTTGAATAAACTCAAAATACAGGTTGTCGCCATTATCTTTAACAATGTGCTGTTTTTCTCTGAGGGTTTTGGCTTTCTCAAACACGCTGCCTTTGCTGAGGATGTTCATTACCTTTTCAAACTCGGTGGCTGAGAATTGCACCTTGTTGTGTTTTTCCAATTGTGTTTTAAGGTTGGCAATAAGCTCCTGTTCGTTGCTGATATGTACCAACGCATAGCCCAGCCGTTGCAGGTTTGCCACCAGTTGTTCTTCTAAAACGAGTTCGGGTTGTTTGCTCATAATTCAATTGACATATAATTTTCTGCTATCATCCATTTTTCGCGCATACGAAATGCGGGAATGGTTTGCCGTTTTGCTTTGTTTGCTGCTACGTTGTGTTTTACACCGTTTTGTGTGGACCAAATCGAAAGAGGAATTATTTTTTTTGCAGAGATAATACTAATTCTTTTGTGTAATGCTTCTTGTAAAAGAAGCGCAAACAATTGTGTGAAGTTTCCATACTTCATGGTAACAGGATAATGAGTAAATAAAGGGTAGTAATCTGTGTGTTTGCTTTTGTTTTGAATAATTATGGGTGGATATCCTGCATTTATTAGCTGCACATTGATAAGCACTCTGCCCATACGACCGTTTCCGTCAACAAAAGGGTGAATGGTTTCAAACTCTGCGTGGAAACGTGCTATGGTATCTAAAAAATAGCGGCTTTTGTTTTCATTGTAATCATCAAGCAACTCTTGCATTAAACTATACACAAATTGTGGGTTTGCACCGAGATGATTGCCAATGCGAATCCACTCTTTGCCACTACGAAAACGTCCGGCAATGCTATCATCAATATGGGTAAGCAAGATTTTGTGTAAATCTAAAATAAGATTGATATCAAGCTTATGCTTGTTTTTTTCGAGCAGTGTTTCAGTAATTATTGCCAGATTTTTGGCTTCATAAATTTCGCGAATGTTCACTTTCCGATGTAAGGTGTTGCCAGCCAATATTTTTTCGGTATCTTCGAGTGTAAGCGTAGAGTTTTCTATGGCATTTGAGTTGTACACCATTTCGGGAATTTCGGCAAGGGCAATCTCTTTGAGCAAGTCCTCGTTGCCTTTTGCCAATGCTGTATAGCGCTTATATAAAGCATCAATTTTTTCTTTTGTAGTTCGGTTTATCATCAATTGTATTATTACTTATCGTGAAAATATATGCAAATATACAAGTTTTCACGCTAAATTGAAATTTTTTAACAAAACATCCTCTGCAACAGCCCTTTTTTCCATTTCTCGGTGGCTTCGAGTGCCTCAGCCACCGAAGAGATTTTTGCATCAAGGGATGAAAGGAAATGGGCGATTTGGGTTTGCTCGGCCACAGTTGGAACAGATATTTTAAATTTTGAAAACTCTGTTTTGTTTATTATTGGCAAAGTGTTAGAACTCTGAGTTGATTTAATGTAATCTACAATATTAAGTATTGCATAAAACACAAACTCATTACTAAATTCTTTAAAAGGAATAATGCTATTTATTTGTTGATTAGTAACACATGGGAATACCGACAAACTCATTTTGCCAATTGATGCTATACATGTAAACATTATACTGTTAGGAGGCAAAGTTTTAGTTTTAGTATTTTTCTTAATGGTTCTTTGTGTAATAATTTGATATTTATTTGAATCAATATCAGTTGGTGTAACAAACTGAATATCGCCATTCCATAATTCCAAATTTTTTGTGCTTGGTGTTTTTCCTGTAATTATTTTCCCAACCTCCCCCAACTTTTTCACTTCCCACTCAGGCGGTTCGACAAGCTTCTATGTTGCCCACCAAATTTATTTCAAAATATTTTTAAAAAATTAACAAAATATTTCATATAATGCTGTTTTACAATTAATTGCGAACAAGTAAAATTTTACTATTTTTGCATTACCAAAAGATAAGGC
>JAKQEZ010000049.1 GCA_029558435.1 Bacteroidota bacterium | reverse complement strand
TCTTCATTTCTTGCAGGTGAAGTTGTTGGCTTAATATTCAATAAGCCCAATGGGTCGTCCTCAAAAATATTTTTAAGTATTTTATCCTTGTCCATTGTTCGTTTTTCGTTTTTGTTCTTTCAAAAAGATAATTGCTTCTGCCATTCTACGTTCCAATGGGTCGGTTGAATTTAGACTTGGTTCACGTTTAAAAGTATTTGCAAAGGCTTTAATTTTATCCCAAAGCAATGCCGCTTCTTCTAATGTCATTGTAATCCTTGTTGCTTCAATTACATCTTGAATTACTTTCAACACTTTTGGAGTTACATCTTTTGATAAAATTTCAAATGCTTTCTGGAAAGGATTTATGCGGTCAATTAAATCAATATGCAAGTCGTCAATGTTTACAAACTGTCCCGCCATTCTTATGAATCGCTTATCGGCTTGTGTATCGTCATTGTTACCTGCTGGCAGTGTTACGTTTAACTTGCTAAATGAGCTTGCTTCATCTGCTGTTAAGTCTGGATAAACGGTTTGAACAATTTTTGGAATCAATTCCTTTTCAATTATCTGATTTGGATTCGCTTCTGCAATTGCTTTTTTTATTTCTTCATCTTCACGAATTGCTTTTTTGATGGTTGCTACATCAATCATCAAATTGTTTTTCACTACCGAATCCAAAACAACATACTGCCTTACTTCTTCTACTTGTTCTTCGGATAATTCAGGATATTTTTTGCTAATGATATTTGGAATTAAAACTTTGTTGATTACTTCGGGGTCAATTGTGCCGGGCAAAGCTTTCAACATAGTATCATTTTGCAGAATTGTTGCTTTCAAATCATTTAAGTCCGATTCGATAATTTCTTTGGTGCGTTGCGAACTTGGTTTTTTCAAACCATGAACTTTTATTTCTCCTTCTTCTGCTTTGTCATCATCAGAAACCTTTGGTTTGAATTTAAAATTTGGCGCAAGCACTTGTTCCATTAACAAGGATGCAGTAATTGCTTTCAGCATATTATTCACCGATAACCTTACTAACTCGTCTGCTGCATCGGGTTGTGAAATTAAGTTTGTAAACTGTGCATGAGATTTATTACTGCTGTCTCTTGTGCATCG
>JAKQEZ010000026.1 GCA_029558435.1 Bacteroidota bacterium | reverse complement strand
CAATCAGTTCTGTCATTCCGTTTTTGTCTGTCGGGTTGTGTGTCTGCAAAGTTTTATTTTTCTTTAAGGGGGAAGATTTTTTGTTTTTCTTTCCGGGTGGGCAAAGCAAGCTCTTTTGCAAACTTTGGTTTGTGAGTTGGCATTCTGCGGTTTGCAAATGTGCTTGCTTTACGTCCGGCATTGCTTAATTAAATTTACCTGTAATTTGTGAAATATCAAAGTTTCCGTTAATTTCTTGAACTTCAATTTTTCCATGTAAAATATCAAAAAAGAAGTTTCTAATCTTTTCCATTGTCAAAGTTGCTGGTTGCCCTTTGGCATCTACTCCCAAATCATAGGTTTTTAGCAATTGAGTACCCAAGCTTGCGGCAGTCAATAAAAAGTGGTTTTGGAACTTATCCATATCCAACAAATCTGCTGCTAAAACTTTTCCAACGACTGTGTAGCTTCTTAATGTTTTTTGTGTTTCTTCATTCGTTAAAGTAGTTTTAACTTCATCAGCATCAATGTTCATTTCAATTCTACCAGAATTTGCTGACTGTGGCAACCCTTTGTATAAGGAGCCTAGATCAGCCAAGCTTAGATTGTAGAATTTTGTACCTGGCACAACAAGTATTTTTTCAATAGAAAAAGCACTTGGTAAAAGCAAACTTACCATTTGAGCCGCTTTAATAGATGGAGTGTTAAATGTGCCGACAATTGAATTAGTTAAATCAATTGTTTGAGTAGCAAAAACGCCACCGATTACAACACTGTTCTCAAGTATTATTTCATCTGCATATATACTGCCAGCCACAAATGCATTATACAAAGTTACACTCTTTGCATTTATGTCACTATGAAACATAATATTGCAGTTTTGAGCCCTTGAAACTATTGAATTGGCTGACCCTACACTTTTTTTGAAGGTAACATTACCTTTTGCTTCACTATTTACATACAATTCAAGCTGTGTAAATACTGCTCCATGAATTTCCGAATCACCTTGCTGAATTTCTAACTTATGAGCATATACAGGTCCCTCAATAACGGTGCTACCCTGTATTGTAATGGTTCTGTTTAACTCAGCAATTTTTTCAGGAAGTATAGAGCCTTTAACCAAATTGTCCTTAAGTTGGATATTGGTTTCATTGAATCGAATTTCTTTTAACTCTTTCATTGTTATTATTTTTTAAAGATTTTGAACACTTATTGTTTGAATAGAACCCAGATTGGCAATCTTTTGAATCATTTCCTTTACCCTTACCGAATGTTGGTCGGCAGTTGTGTATGATTTGTTTAATTCAGAATTAAAGTACAATTTAAGATTTTCTGTGTAATCTTTTGTTATTGTACTCCATGAATTTGTTGATTCATTGAATTGCTCAATTAGCTCATTTTTTGTTTGGTTTTCTTGCAAAGCAGAAACGAATGAAGGAGCATGTAACCCTTTTGATATTTGACTTTTATCCGCTTTTGTTTCCATAAAACATACAGGCGAATATTGAAGAGATGCTGTGTTTTCATTCAACATACTTTGCTGAACGGTATTGTTTAGCTTTTTCTGCTGCCATAAAAATACTTTAGCCTTATTCAATGTGTCTAAAGCACGCTTTTTAGCAATTGAGGCACTTATTTTTGATTGTAATTCGCTGCCCTCTTTACCAAAAATTGCTACCGTGTTAACCAAATCATTGTTGGTAGTTCTGATACTCTGATTATCTAACTCTTTTTTGAAAACAAAAGTTGGTTTATCAAGTTCATAAATTCGATTAGATAATTCATTATTCAGGTCGTCAAAGATTTTAATATACCTACTTGAAATACGTATAAAATCACCTTCCATTTGCTTTTTCTTTGCAAGACATGATTGAGCAAGTTCCTTTAAGTGCATTAACTGCGCATCAATATTCTGCGATAGTTCAGCAATTTGTTGGCTGATTTCAGAACGTATGTAACCAAAGAACCCCGTAATAATGGTGTCAGCAACCTTTTTAGAGTTTTTATCAATTGAAACAATTTGAG
>JAKQEZ010000023.1 GCA_029558435.1 Bacteroidota bacterium | reverse complement strand
CAGACGGGAAATATGACGCAATGGACATAACGAAATATTTTAATACGCCATTGCAAATTTCGAAAACGACAGAAGATGCACAAACAATTGAAGAATTTAACCGTATACGGAATGGAATTGTTAATGATATCGAAATTGATTTTCAAAAAATTATCATTTCCGCAACAGACCAATTCTATCAAATGAAGAAAGAATATTGCAAACCGATGACAAAAGAACTTTTCCCATTCATACCGGAAGGAAATCTAAACACGCTCATGCCTGTAGGCTGGGGAAGCTTGAAAAGAATCGAGCTTATTGAAATAAACAAAGATACAAACGACCCGGCGCTATGGATTGATTATATCGCACTTGACCCGGATTACACTGTTGATGTTACCGAAGTATACGACGAAAATGGCAACACATTAGATTTCACTTTCAACCCAATAACAAAAATAATTAGAGTAATCGAACTTGACGAGGACGGTGAAGTAATCGAAGGTGAAAGCGCAGACGTTGAAGGATTGCCGAATAACAGCATTGGAGAAATTATTATTCATGCTCTTGTAACAAACGAAAATATACCGTATGAAGTCGGCTTGTGGGATGTCGATGAAACGCAGAGATACCTTGACATTTGCGCAACTCTGGCGTTTTATTTTGACGGTGGCAGTACAAAAGATTTAATTGAAGCGGTTCTCAAAAATGACATGGCATACCTCATACAAAAAAATAACGGACTGCTAACACTACGTCAATACGGCGTTGAATACGACACGCATACAATACCGTCATGGCTTGCAACAAAAGAGCCAAAAAAAGATTTCAAAGATGCCGCAAAATATTATTGCTCAACAGTGAAAATATTGCATGATAAATATCACGCAGACGATGAATTTAAAAAAACATATTTGTATGATTATTATGAAGCAACAATTTTTGAAAAATATCGAAAATCGTTCACGGCAGAAATTGAATGTGATATTGACAATATGAGTGACATTGAAAGTCTTGCTGAAAGAATGATTGAGCGTTTCGGTCGAATCAGAGAGACGATAAAAATTGGCGTTGGATACGATACGTATGCAATCAATTTGCTTGACAAAATAATTTTTA
>JAKQEZ010000016.1 GCA_029558435.1 Bacteroidota bacterium | reverse complement strand
GCCAATGCACGGTTTTAAAATGCCCAAACTTGGTGGGTTAAATGTTTTTCAAACCATCTTAAATCGGCTTTGAGTTAGAGAAATTTTGATTATTTTTGATTAAATATTCTAAAAAACATTGTTTTTAGACAAACTGCCGTTGTGTGCAATGGGTGACGAAAAAGCATACGGCTGAATATCATTTATATAAGAAATACAGCAAATTTGAAATTATTGTCGTATATTTGCCTTGAATAACCTTTGAATTTTGTGAAAGAAGTAAATTTTGAAACACTTTTAGATAAACACGGTAATGACAGATTACGTGTTCGTTTGAAAACGGAAAAAGGCGAATTATTTGATGTTGTTTTTCAATATGAAGCATTTATAGAAGATAAATGGCACCCAATTGTAAGGTATGATTGCGCTCACGGTTTCTTTCATAGAGATGTAATGAAACCTAATGGTGATAAAGAAAAACAAGAAATCGCCATTGACAACTTGAAAAGTGCATCAAAATATGCAGAACAGGACTTGAAAGATAGGTGGGAATGGTACAAAGAAAGGTATGTTAAGAAAATGAAAAAACGTTGAATTATGACTAATAAGGAAACCGTTGAAAGAAATATTGGATTGACTTTTGATTTTGTAAATCATATGATTGACAATCCGAATTTAGTTGAAAATCTTCCCGAGAATTTCAAACTGGAATTCATTGAAAAAGACTTTCCAAATGTTGAAAAAAAACAACAAGAAAAAGAAAGCAAAACGAAAAGAAAATATGTTAGGGTAAGAAATTCGTTTGAATTCTCAAAGTAATTATATTGTTGACTTAGAGAAATTTAACTTGTACTTTTAGAGCTCTACGACAATCTTATTTAATTTCAAATCCGAATACTAAACCACTGCACACAACAAGGGGCGTAACCAATTTGGGCTGAATAAGTTAGGCAAGCAGGTCGGCACGTAGCGAATGTTCTTAACGTGGGATAAATCCCAAACACCGCACCCCCAAACTGGTCACACCCCCAACCGTTGTAAACAATTGTGAACCAGCGCAATAAATATCAATAGTTGCAATTGAAAGGGTAAGCGGCAAGCTTACGTGCAGAATTGAGAATAAATCAGCGTTGAAAGTTCGCTTGCAAAAGCGGGATTGATTTCAATTCTTGATTTTCGAAGCGATGAAAATGGAAATGAAAGCGATGAAAATGGAAATGAAAGCGATGAAAATGGAAATGAAAATCAATTTCAATTTCAATTGCAAACGTATGGGAATTGACATTTATTGTATATCGCTGTTTCTCGTTCATTGAAAAACCATTCACTCTATGCTTCATTATTTTCAACCCATTGATACTGCGCTTATCGAAGATAAGGGCAATATCAATTCAGGCGGCTTGAAAACAATGAACAACTGCTTACAACTGGCTGGTAAGC
>JAKQEZ010000674.1 GCA_029558435.1 Bacteroidota bacterium | reverse complement strand
TCCATATTATCGTTCAAATCGTTGAAAGCAACTTCTGGTTCTATCATCCAGAATTCTGCCAAGTGACGAGAAGTGTTGGAATTTTCTGCTCTAAACGTTGGGCCAAACGTATAAACTTGTCCCAATGCCAAAGCTCCCAATTCAGCCTCCAATTGTCCAGATACAGTTAAATTTACTGGACGCTCAAAGAAATCTTCTTTAAAATTAATGGAACCATCTTCGTTTTTAGGTAATTTTTCTAAATCCAAATTGGTAACATGAAACATCTCTCCTGCTCCTTCTGCATCTGAAGCTGTAATAATTGGGGTGTGCAAGTAATAAAATCCTCGCTCATTAAAAAATTGATGAATAGCAAAGGCAACTCCATGACGAATGCGAAACACTGCTCCAAAAACATTGGTTCTAAAACGCAAATGGGCTTGCTCACGCAAAAACTCTAAACTGTGTTTTTTAGGTTGCATTACTGTTTTTTGCACATCATCTGGATTGGCTTCTCCAATAATTTCGATGGCACTTACTTGCAATTCAACTGCTTGTCCTGCACCTTGTGATTCAATCAATTTACCTGTCAACCCAATAGCTGCACCTGTTGTAATTTTTTTCAAAAGGGCTTCCTCAAAGTTTTCGAATTCCACCACTGCTTGCAATGAATTAATCGTAGAACCGTCGTTAATTTGAATAAATCGGTTGCTTCTAAAAGCTCTTACCCATCCTTTAACAACAACTTCTGAGCCTACAGCAGTGTTGGTCAATACGTCAACAATTTTTGTTCTTTTCATGTTTAAATAAGCTGTTTTTCTACAAATATAATTTCAATTTAACAATTTGTTGAATTTTTTTAATATTTCATCAATTGTTGAATCGCCTCATCGATACGTACTTTTGGTAAGAATTGTTGTTCTAACGGCACAGCAAACGGCACTGGCGTATCAATTGAAGCTACACGTTTTACAGGTGCATCTAAGTGTTCAAAACAATTTTCGGCAATCAACGCAGCAATTTCGCCACCAATACCGCCTGTCATACAATCTTCGTGCAACACCAAAACGCGTCCTGTTTTTTTCGCAGCTGCATAAATTGCATCTAAATCCAACGGCAATAAGGTTCTCAAATCCAACACTTCGGCATTGATTTCTGGGTGTTGATTCAAGTATTCTTCAGCCCAAATTACACCCAATCCATACGTGATGATGGTTAAATCGTTTCCAGATCTTACTGTTCTTGCCTTGCCAATTTCGGTTGTATAATAATCGGTTGCAACTTCTGCTTTTTGGCTTCTGTATAAATATTTGTGTTCAAACACCAACACCGGATTAGGATCTTCAATAGCCGCCGCCAACAAACCTTTGGCATCTTCTGGCGTAGATGGATATACTACTTTTAGTCCTGGTGTATGGAAAAACCATGCTTCGTTGGATTGTGAGTGAAACGGTCCAGCTGCCGTATTTGCCCCTGTTGGCATTCTTACTACAACGTCGGCTTTTTCGCCCCAACGCCAGTGTAATTTTGCTAAATTATTGACAATTTGATTAAACCCACACGAAACAAAATCTGCAAATTGCATTTCAACAACAGCTTTCATTCCAGCAATAGATAAGCCCAAACCTGCACCTACAATTGCCGATTCACAAATTGGTGTATTGCGCACTCTTTCTTTTCCAAACAAATCAACAAAACCTTCGGTTACTTTAAATGCACCACCATATTCGGCTATGTCTTGTCCCATAATGACCAATTCTGGGTATTTTTCCATAGATTGTTTCAACCCGTCTTGAATGGCATCAATAAAACGCATTTCTTTGGTTGCTCCTTTTGGTGCCACCACTTCTTGCGTAAATGGTGCATACACATCGTTTAATTCGGTAGCCAAGTTGGCTGTAATCAACGGTTCTGCTTGTGCAATATCAAAGTTTTTTTGAATTTCTTCTTTGTATGAATCGTGAATTTCTTTTTCCAATTCAGCAGTCAAAATGCCTTTTTCTTTCAAAAACAATGCATAATTGTCAACCGGATCTTGCAATTTCCATTTGTCTTGCAACCCTTCTGGATAGTATTTTGTACCTGATGCTTCTTCGTGACCACGCATTCTAAAAGTCATCAACTCTAACAACACGGGCTTAGAATCTGTTTTGATTTTTTCACGAATGGCACGCACCGTACGAATTACTTCCAAAATGTTATTCCCATTTACTTGAATGCCTTCCATTCCATAGCCAATTCCCTTGTCGGTAAATTGTTTGCAATTAAACTGTTCTCTGGACGGTGTTGAAAGTCCCCATTGATTGTTTTCTATTGCAAAAATCACAGGCAAGTCCCACACCGACGCCACGTTCACTGCTTCGTGAAAATCGCCTTCAGATGCACCACCATCACCAGTAAATACTAAGGTTGTTTTTTTGTCTTTACGTAATTTTGAAGCCAATGCAATTCCATCTGCCAAGCCTAATTGTGGACCCAAATGCGAAATCATCCCCACCACTTTATGTGCTTGTGTACCAAAGTGAAACGAACGATCGCGACCTTTTGTAAATCCATTTTCTTTCCCCTGAAATTGAGAAAACAAACGGTTCAATGGAATTTCTCTGGTTGTAAAAACACCCAAATTACGGTGCATCGGCAAAATGTACTCATCGCTTTCCATGGCATAAGCACATCCAACAGAAATAGCTTCTTGTCCCCATCCCGAAAACCATTTGGTAATTTTACCTTGACGCAGCAAAATCAACATTTTTTCTTCAATAATGCGCGGTAAAACAAGTTTTTTGTAGATGTTTAATAATTCTTCATCGCTAAATCCTGTAGCGTCGAACTCAATATATCGTTTATCTAATGCTGCTTCCATTGGAATAAATTAATAAAATACAAAGCTAAGTTTTATTCAATTAAAATTCCGCTAAATGGTTAAAAAAAATAGCTGAAATCAGCAATTTTAAAAAATATTCAACAACCATTCGCTCTTTGCCGTATCTTCTTGAAAAATACACCCTAAAATCTTACAATTTTAACATTTTCACTATCTTCGGCTCAATATTTAGAAAATGATCGGCCGCTTTTGTGAATCCATAACGCAGTTTTTTATTCGCCATAAACTTCTATTTTGGAGCTTATTTGCTTCAATTACAGCTATTTTAGTAATTGGCGTAACCCAACTTAAATTGGATAAAGACATCTATTCCATTTTTCCAAAAGGGAAAGAATTTCAAGAATTTAGTCAAGTTATTCAAGAAAATAACCTCAACAAACAATTGGTTTTTTCTTTTAAAACGCCAGCGGATGAAGATCAAACGATTGACCAGTTAGAGTCCATTGCCAGTCAACTTGAACACTCTTTTTCTAAAGAAATTGGAGCCGTGCAAATTTACCGAATGGTGGACCAAGCACAAATGATTAGCTATCTCCAAAATGCGTCAATTTCTTTTTTAACTGACGAGGATTACCAAACCATAGCTCAAAAAACAAACAACGATTCAATTGCAAAGGCGTTAGAAAACGTAAAAGAGCGACTTTCGGGTGCCAATGCTGTTTTTTTAGGCGATTATTTTGCAAAAGATCCACTTTCGGTTTTGGGCAAAAAAATGAGTCAGTTCAACATTCAATCCGACTCGAGTGCATACACGGTTGAAAACGGAATTGTTTACAGCTACGATAAAAAACGCACCTTTATTTTTGCCGATTTATTGGTCGATTCAAAAAACAATGCGCAATTGGAAGTCTTTGATACGCGTATCCATCAATTTATTGCTCAACAAAAAATTGCAAAAGACCTTGATTTGTTCGGGGTGTATCAAATTTCACTTGCCAACGCGCAACAAATTCAAAAAGACACCACGCTTACCAGTGTTATTAGCATTGCGTTGATTTTATTGTTATTAATTGGCTATTACCGTAGTTTTATCATTCCTTTGTTTTTTCTGCTCCCTGCTGGATTTGGAATGTTGGCAGGATTGGGACTTACGGGCTACATTCAACCCAATATCAACGCCATTTCTTTAGCAACTGCAAGCGTTTTACTGGGAATTGTGTTGGATTATTCTTTTCATTTTTACACCCATTACAAACACAGCGGTAATTTATTGGAAACCGTGCGTGAAATTGGCACTCCGTTGACCATTGGTAGTTTTACCACCATTGCAGCATTTGCAGCTTTGTTGTTTACCGAATCGGTAGTACTCAAAAACTTTGGATTGATTTCTTTGTGTACGTTGTTGGGTGCTGTGCTGTTTACGCTCACCATGCTGCCGGTAATTATTCACACCTTTAACATTAAATTGGCGTATAAAGAACGTGCAACAGCGCCTAAAAAATTATCAAAATTGGCATTCCGTTTATTGCTTTTTGGAGTTGTTGCCCTCACAGCATTTAGTTTATTGAAAGCCCAAGGATTAAATTTTGATGGTGATTTGAATAATTTGGCCTATCATCCCGAGCAACTAAAATCCAAAGAAAATGCATTTACAGGCATCAATCCACAATACGAAAAAAGGTTGTATTTATTTTCCAGAGGAACCTCTCTTGAGCAAGCCAAAACAGCATCGCTTGATTTGTACCAACATTTAGAAACCAACAAAAATAAATTTGAAATTGCGGAAATTATTTCGCCAGCACCATTTTTAATTCCTCAAAACACGTGGGATCAACAACAAAATAAATGGGTGGAATTTTGGAAGCAACATCCAACGGTTCAACAAGAAATTGTATCCACTGGAGATCAATTAGGGTTTTCTTCAACCGCATTTACACCATTTTTTGAATCCATTGCACACCCAACCCCAATGGATGAACAAGGTGCTCAGTTGGTGGAACAAATGGGCATGTCGAAATTGGTGCACAAAGACGCTAACAATGCTTCACTTTTAACCAGTATTACACTTTCAAAAGATAAAGTTGAGGCTTTGAAAACATCGTTGAAAGAAAACAACAACGTGTACATCATGGATATTTCCGAAATGGCGTCAAGTATGCTATCAACGGTGAAAAATGATTTTAATTTCTTGCTGTATTTTTCATCATCCATTGTGTTTTTATCGTTGTTGGTGGTTTACGGCCGCATTGAATTAGCATTGTTTGCTTTCTTGCCCATGTTGTTGTCGTGGGTGTGGATTATTGGTATTACCAACTTTTTTGACATTCGATTTAATTTTGTCAACATTATTCTAACGACTTTTATTTTTGGGTTGGGCGACGATTATAGTATTTTCATCACCGACGGATTGTTGCAGCACTACAAAACCAAAAAAGACAGCATTTCATCCTACAAATCGGCAGTGATTTTATCGGGAATTACCACCATAATTGGTACAGGCGTGCTGATTTTTGCCAAACATCCTTCCATTCATTCCATTGCCATCATCAGCACGTTGGGAATTGCCACCATTATGTTCATCACCTTATTGGTTCAACCGGGAGTTTTTCATTGGTTTATCACCCGAAGAACTGCAAAAAAACGCGGTCCCATCACATTTTTCACGGTAATTTACAGCATTTTACTTTACACCTATTTCTTTTTAGGGAGTATGTTTTTATCGGTTTTATTG
>JAKQEZ010000670.1 GCA_029558435.1 Bacteroidota bacterium | reverse complement strand
ACGGTTGGCGGCTTGGCGCAGGCGGGGATTTTTACCACCACCTTTCATACGAAGCCGAAAGTTCAAATTTACGAAAAACTGTTATACGAAGCACTGAACTCACGCTTGCGCCAAACCGCTGTTAGTGGCAAGTGGCTTTCTGTCGTCCGTTGTGTCGTGTTTGGTTGTGTGTCTGCTGAAAAAATAAAAAAGAAGGGAAAGGGGAAATTTTTATCAGGGTCGGAAAAAGGGAAAGCTTACAGGGGTAAGCTCTTTTGTCAGACTTAGGGTTATGTTTCGCCCGTGTGGTTTGTAAATGTGCTTACCCTTGTGTATCGGATTTTAATTCTTTCCTTGTTATTTCTGTTCTTATTATCTTATCCAAGTTTGCTTTCTGCAAAATACCTCATTGCTTTTTGCAGAAACCGAGCAAATTCGGGTTGCGGATTTCCGTTTGTAGCATTTGCTAAATAACGGTCATCGCTAACATATAAATCTCCAAGTCCGATATAAGCAATAGCTTGTTTGTCTACCGAATTTGAAGTTCCCCATAGTTTGCGAGTTACTTCATAATGTCGGGCGATGTGTCGTTGAATTTTTTCATCTACGGGGTTCTCTTTTCTTAGCTCAAAAAGCTCGTTAAAGATAGTCCCTGTTTCCTGAAGCAATGCTTCAAAACCCGATTTGCCAAGTTTCATCAACTCTTTTTCTGATTGCTCAACGGTTTCTTTTCCGTATTTTTCGACAGCTTCTTTTTTGTAGGTCGTTCCGATTTCTTCGGGAAAACCTTTGTACAATTCTTTTGGATTTTTCATAACTTTTCCTTTTTTTAAATTCTTAATAGTAGTGTCGATTGTTTTTAGTAATGTAGAAATTCTTTTTCTACGATTAAGTAATGCCGATTTATGTTGCATTAGAGCTTCAACTAAATCGTATTCGGGTTCGTCCAAAATGTCAATAATGTCTTTGAGAGAAAAGTCCATTTCCCGAAAAAATAGGATTTGTTGTAAACGCAACAATTCATCGTTTCCGTAAAGTCTGTACTTTTTCTCTGTTCTTATTGTCGGACGAAGCAACCCGATTTGGTCGTAATAATGCAGTGTGCGTACGCTCACACCTGATATTTCCGCCAATTTCTTAACTGTAAAAGTTTTCATTTCTTCTTATCCTTTATCGACAATGCAAAGGTAAGCTATGACGTAACGTTAGGGTCAAATAAATTTTGAAATATTTTTTAATTTTATTTTTAAGTGCTTGATTATATGGTATATAAATTTAGTTTATAGCCGTTCTTCGCTTCACGACTTAAAATCTTTTCCTGTGCGGTGGGCTTTTTTATTTTTTCTCTGTCGTGGTCGTGTCGTTTGGTCGGGTGTCTGCCTGTCGGTTGGGTGTCTCACTGCCATTGCCACTAACGGTTTTCGGCTTGCCGCAGTGGCGGATTTTTAGCACTAAAGTTCAATAGAAGCGCTGCAATTCGATTAACCACAAAAGTATCATAGAAGCACGTCACCCGCCATTGCGGCAAGCCGATGTTGGGCGTATGTGCTACTTTTCTCGTCACTTGTTGAATGTCTTGTTTGCCCAAGTAAAAAACTCCGTCAAACTGAATACCAAGATTTCTTTGTTTTTGGTTTCTTCAGTCGTGTATTTCTTTTGCTTTACAGCGTCTTTCAACCATTTAATTGCTCCTGCTTTCCATCCTGCACCGTCAATCAAAATCATTATTGAATTTTCTGGCATTGCTTCAATGGTGTTAAGATACAAGTAAGGTAATTTCTCGTCAACCGAACCTGCTACTTGTTGCCACTTACACTCAATACGAATGCGTAAATCGTATTTCTTTGAAATTAGCAGAAATTCTGTGTTGCCTTTGTGTTCATAAACTGTTGTGAAAGGAACATTTTCGAGAAGTAACTCTTCTCCATATTTTGCTTTGCTCTTTTCCCAAACTCTGTAATTTATAAGCTCAAATCCTTTGCCTGTCAAAACCGTTTTTACAGCTACTTCAAGTTGATTACCAGTTACGTTACTTTTAGTTCCTTTTTCCATTTATGCGATTGAATAGTTTGTAACAACGATCTCATTTATTGCTCCGCGTTTTGTTGGGTCAGAATTTATCATTCGTCTTGCAGGAACTCTTGTAATGTTGTAGTCGCTGTATATCTCGTCAAAAAAATTGTCTAATGGGTCGTTGTTTTTGGGGTCTGAGTTGCTCAACATTACTTGCGTTCCTTTTTTGTCAAGCTGTCTGAAAAGTTCAGCAAGTTGAATTTGTTCATTGTCTGCAAAGTCTTGTTTGCTGTATGCTTTAAAACTTGCTGTTTTGCTGATTGGTCTGTAAGGCGGATCAAAGTAAACAAAAGATTTTGTTTTTAGGTCAGTTACAATTTCTTTGAAGTCTGCTTTTTTGATTTCGGCAATTTGCAAAACTTGATGAACAGCTAATAAATTTTGTTCATCACAAATTGTCGGGTTGTCATAGTCGCCTGCCGGAGAATTAAATTCTCCTTTTGAATTAACTCGATAAAGTCCGTTGAAGCAAGTCCGGTTTAAAAAAATAAGTTGTGCTGCTCTTGGGAACCATTGTTCTGAATACTTGTCATAGTCAATGTTGAAGCGTTGCAAGTTGTAATTCGTCCGTTGATCGTAAAAAAAATCTTGTCGCTGCTTCTTGTCAAGTTTGATGTAGTTTTTTTGATAGCGAAAGAGAAAGTCGAGCAATTTCGTAACATCCTTTTGAATGACTTTGTAAGTCAAAATCAGTTCATCGTTAATGTCGTAGAGGTATGCACTTTCAATGTCATAATTTTGTGCGATGTCAAAAAATACTGCTCCGCTGCCTAAAAATGGCTCGTAAAATGTTTTTATCTTTTTCTGTTTGAGTTGCTTTGGATAAAGTTCTTGGAACTTGTCGAGCAATTGTCCCTTGCCGCCAGCCCATTTTAAAAATGGTCTTGCACCAACATTGTAAGGGTTAAAAAGGTCTTCAACTGTCGAAGTGTTGTCGTCCTTAATTTTATATTTTGTCGCTGTCGCCATATTACAAAAAGTCAGTGTCCAAATTTAGTCAAAAAGTTCATTTGTCGAACCGTAATTTTCTATGTGAACCGCTTTCGCAGCATTACGCCCAACGGTTTGGGTATTGCCGAAGGCGGGGCGTTTCAGCACTACTGTTCATTTGAAATACTAAAGTTGAATCTAGCACAAAAGTTTCATAGAAGTTCGTCACCCCCGCTTTTGGCAATACCGTGTTAGCTGTTCGCCCTTCTTGTCTGTATGTTGTTTTTCTGTTCATTTTGGTCTGTCGTGGTGCGTTGGCTTGGTAGCTCTTTTGCATTTTTAATTGGCTTTGTGCTGTTGGCAAAAATGCAAATGTGCTACCAAAAGCGTTGGCTAAATTCTTGTCATTCGTTGCGATTCGATTTTGTTAATGTCTTGTATTGTTATGTCGTTATTAGCTATTAAATTTTCAAGATGTCCACGGTTTAGTAATGTTATGTCATTAGCCTTTGCTAAAATTGTTGCTGATGAACTGTAATCATTATTGGTTATTGTTAGCAGTTTGAACTGTTCTTTAAATCTGTCCTCGTAATATTTTTTTGCTGTACAAATTTCTTGTATCGCTTCATTGCCAACTAAGGATTTTGTCTGTTTAGCTTGTATAAGATAATTTTCTCCGTTCTTTAAAACTACAACATCAACTCCTTTGTCATTGGAATACGGTGTTAGATATACTTCAAAACCTTGTTTGTTATATAATGCTCCAATCGTTGCTTCAAACAAGTTTGGATTCAAACGGTCTAAGTCAGTAATTGCCTGAACCTTTGGTTTACTTTCGGTTTTTGTTCCAAAAATATTTCCAAATAGCTCATCAGGTGTGATTTCAGCCTGTTCAGTCGGAAACAAAGTATTACTTGCCAAAGATTTTTTGTTATACAATAAGGTGTCAAGAATTTCATCAAAAGATTTCATTCTATTGCCTTTCTCATCTTTCATATCGTCTGGAAATATTGCCATTGGATAATAAACAAAAACATCTTTTTGTTGTCCTATACGATAAGCTCTGTCCGTTGCTTGTTCTTCTTTTGCAGGATTCCAATGCCGTGTGTAATGAATGATATGATTGGCTTTTGTTACATTCAAACCAACACCTGCCGCAATGGGCGACATTATGATTACATTGAATCCTTCTTCTTCTTGAAAACGATCAATGGTTTGTTGTCGGCTTAGTTTGGATTTTCCTTCAAGTTGTTTTGTTGTAGGTGTATCCCCATTTATAATACTTGTGAAAATTCCAAAAGTATCATAAACAACTTTTTGCAACATCTTTTGCGTTTCTCGTCTGTCTGCAAATACAATTACTTTTTCATTTTTGGATTTTATGTCTGCTAAAATTCCAACGGTAGTTTGTAGTTTGGATGAGCTATTAATAAGTTCATCGCTGGAAAATTTCAAAATTTGACTTTCCAATAAATACGGATGGTCTGAAATATCCCTAACTGCCCAAAGTGATTTTAGTTTTTGATTTCTTCTTTCAACCCCTTCCAATTCTGAATCATTTGCCATTTCAATTTCCTGTTTGTATCGGTCTAATTGAACAGACGGCATTACTTTTTTGATTCTTGAATTATGATTATCGTGTTTTTTAGGTAAATCTTTTGCAACATCGCTTTTTAATCTTCTTTTGATAAATACACCAATGTTGTTGCGAAGTTGTTCTGTTATTGCTTTAATGTCTGTATTTTCATCGCTCAATGGCTTTTGATATTCTTTTGCAAAATCTTTGGCATTGCCCAAAAGTCCGGGAACTGCAAAATCCATTAAACACCAAATATCAACGAGTGTATTTTCTACTGGTGTGCCTGTCATTGCAATTTTAAAATCGGCTTTGAGAGCTTTACTTGCATTGGTTATTAGTGTTCCTGGTGTTTTTATTTTTTGTGCTTCATCCAATGCGATAACTGCAAAATCAACCAATCCCAAACTAATTTGATAAGACCTTAATGTTTCGTAATTGGTTAATATAATTTGTTTGAATTGTAGCTGTTTAGCGTCTTGTTGATTTTGAGTTGGATTGTGTTCTTTTGTTAATGATACACCTCCATACAACTTACACAATGGTAAATTCTGTGGACTGAAAAATTTCTCATATTCATTTTCCCAATTTTCGAGCAAACTAACAGGTGCAACAATCAAATAAGGTTTGTTATCATCGCAAGTTTGACTGTGCCATTCTATGAAATACAAAAGTTGTAACGTTTTCCCTAATCCCATATCATCAGCAAGCAATCCGCCTGCAAAGTTTTCTTTGAATAAAGATTGCAACCAAGAAATTCCTTCTTTTTGATGTTCTTTTAAACTAATATCGCTATTCAAATTGGATATTTCATAGAAGCTATGTTTCAAGTTTTCAGGCAATTCATTTCCGTTAGAAAACTCGGTTAGTTCTGCATTTTCTTTGATAATCAGAACTTCGTGGTCTGTTTTCTTCTCTTGTTTTATGGGTTTGTTTGGGTTTTCAAATTGCTTTTTTGCGGTCTTAATAAATTTTTCAGCATCTTCAATAGCAATTTCAGCGTTTTCCCATTCAACAGTTTGCTTCTTTTCTTTTATAGCTTTTTCCTTTTGCTCAATAAAGTCATTGAGTTTTTCAGGCGTTTTGAAAATTATTTTCTTTACTCCGTGAACTTTATCTTTTATTACAATTCCCGGAATCCATTGTGATTTATATGGGCTTGCAAAAGGGTAGAACTTCGGACTATAAACTCCAATTTCTTTTACTCTGTCGCTGTAAAAAACAGTAAAATCAATTACATCATCATCAAAAAATAATTCGGGGTGTTCAATGACTTCCTGAATTATTTCCTTGTCTGAAATTCTCCTATTCTTTTTTATTTTTTGAAGTTCAGCTTTCTGACTTTCAGAAATAACCACTCTAGTTGTTTCTCCATTATTTGATGATACAGGATAAACATCACGAATCATTGGCAACTTGTCAAAAGTGTTGGTAAAGCCGATTGGGTTGTCAATTTCTACTGTTGGAATTATCTCAAAAAGACCGTTATTAAAATCAACATCTAATTTAATTTTTTCAGGAATATATAATTCTTGATTATTTAAAAATTGCTCTAAAGTCAATCCGCTTTCTTTGGATAGCGTTTTTAGTTCAGATAGTTTTTTTAGATTGGTTACATTTCCTTTTTCGACTTCGGGTAAATTGTTAAATTCTTCAATTGCTTCACAAAGCAAATACTGATTTTCTGAAAGTAAGTATTCAGTTTCTTCAATTTTAATTATTGCACCGTTTCGACTTACTTTAAGTCTTGTTCCATTGGGCGCAAAATCATAAAATCCGTATTTGAACTTAAATGAATTATGTGTTAAAGTTCCGTCTGATTCAACTAAAATTTCATAAGGATAGCTGTTTGGTAGTTCCAATATGAGTTTATCAATATCGTTTAGCTTTAGAATATCAATGCTTTCAACTTCGCAAGAGGTTACTGTATAGTCGGCTAATCCGTTGTCGTGTAATTCGCTTAGAATTGCAAGTTGTGATAAAAATTCTGATTGCAATTTTCCCCAATCTGAAACAGATATTTTGTTCCCTGAATTATCTAGGAAATAGAATGAAAAATTTTTGTTTTCGTGTGTATATTTTAAAATCATCCAAATACTTTTTTGTTCATCCAACTATTAAACCTTGTTTCCCAAATTTGATTTCCGTCTCGGTGCGTTAATCTACCTTCATCGTTAAAATAATCATAGTAATTATCGCTTT
>JAKQEZ010000626.1 GCA_029558435.1 Bacteroidota bacterium | reverse complement strand
GACACCGAAAAGCCAGACGAGTAGGAAATAAAAAGTAAAACAATGGCAAAAATAATTCAACTCAACGGTTGGTACAGCACGGACAAGAAGGAACAAAAAATTATCTTTAATGCTGACCACATCAGGACAATTACGACAACGACCGAAAATAACGGAACCGTCACTTGCATAAATATTGAATCGTATAATCCCGACTCTTACGCACATTCTATTCTTACAAAATTGAGTGTTGACGAAGTAATAAAATTAATCAATGGGTGACAGATTATAAACAATTTAAAACAGTATAATATGAAAAGAACAATTCTACTTTATTTGCTGACATCTTTGTTGGCAGTTCAAGGGTTTGCACAGTCAAACGAATGGACAAAAGACGACAGAAACAATATTTACAATGACTGTATGGGTTACATTGGTAAATATCAGAATTTATCTAATGAACAAAAGGAAAGTATCAGCCTTTGCTATCTTGATGAGATTACGAAGAAATACACAAAGAAGGACTATCAGAGCAAAATCGACATTGAGATTAAAAAAATAAGAGAAACGACTTTGACCTTATGCTCTAAAAATATTGGAATAGAATTATCTGAAACAAAAAAAGAAGAACCAAAGAAAGAAGAGCCCAAAAAGGAAACGACATCATCAAATCCAACAAAGGAAATGCTTACTGGACATTGGAAAGATGAGAATAGCGAATTCTGGTTATTCGAGACTGGCGACTACAAAATGCAATATGCAGACGGAAAAACCGCTAAGGGAACATGGAAAATTGATGGTGACCAATTAAATCTTTACAAGGACAAATTATTTGGGACAAGTGAGAAAGTATTTAAAATACTCGTCTTTACAAATGACAAATTTGTTTATCAATCTATAAAAAGCAAAAAGGACACATTTACAGCGACACGAATAAAATAAAAACGCCCCATAACAACAAATTGCCTCAAGCGGGTGTGCAGTGCTTCGTAGGACAGGAAAGTGCTAAATTAAACTTTGTTCTTCGTAGCAAAGTGAGTGCTGAAAAGCCCCGCCTGCGGCAATTTGCGAACCGTTAGCTGTGATTTTAGGACGACCCCACATCAAAAAAATGGAACGACACGAATACTTCAAACTTTTTCACAACATCGGTTCGGCTGACTACAATTTGCTAAGTGATAATCTTAAAACAAAGACTTTTAAGAAAGGTGACTTCATAACCGTTTCGGGACAAATTCAACGAGAACTTTATTTTGTAAAAAGCGGTGTGCAGATGTCTTACTTTGACACCGACAATAAAACACACGTCATTGCTTTTACTTATCCGCCAAACTTGTGTGCAATTCCCGAATCTTTTCAGTTTCAAATCCCGTCAAAGTATTTTCTCTCTTGTCTTACCGACAGCGAATTGGAATACATCACTTTTGATGAACTGCAAAAACTGTTTGACAAATCGCAACAGATAGAACGACTTTTCAGAAGAATGACGGAAGCGGTTTTAGCAGGTATGATTAACCGTCATATTGAACTGCACAGTATGACGATTGAAGAACGCTACAAAACATTTTGTCAAAGAAGCCCTCATTTGCTTCAACTTGTGCCACACAAATATATTGCTTCTTACTTAGGAATTGACCGCACTAACTTCAGCAAGTTGTTTAATACTGTAAAATTCTGAAGTTGGTTTAGACCAACTTTTGTTTCCATCTTGATAGCGAACTTTGCCACAGTTTTAATCATTAACAATTTAAATTATGGCAAATAATTGGCTTGACAAATCTGAGTATCCATTTTACTCAAACTATTTCGACATCAACGGACAAAAACTTCATTACATTGACGAAGGGAAGGGCGAAACTCTTTTGTTTGTTCACGGAACGCCTTCTTGGAGTTTTGATTTTCGCAACATCATCAAAAAATTAAGAGAAAATTATAGATGTATTGCCATTGACCATATTGGTTTTGGACTTTCTGACAAACCAGAGCATTACGACTATACCACTCAAAACCATAGCAAGACGCTTGAAAAATTTGTTTTTGATAAACAGTTGAGCAATATTACCCTTGTTGTACAGGATTTTGGTGGTCCGATTGGGCTTAATTTCGCCATTAAGCACCCACACCTTATCAAAAGCATCGTAATACTAAATTCCTGGCTTTGGAGTAGCGCCAATGAGCCTCACTTCATAAAGTTTAGCAAAATTATTAGAAGCCCTTTGTTACCTTTCCTTTATAGATACTTAAATTTTTCGCCACGTTTTGTATTGCCTACAACATATGGAGATAAAAAACCGAGTAAACATATTCTTAAACATTACACGAAGCCTTTTGCTAATAAAAGGCAACGAAACGGAACATTAGCATTTGCAAAGTCGCTGCTTAATGACCAAGAATGGTTTCAAGAAATTTGGGACAAACGATTTGCAATTTCGGAAAAGCCTACCTTATTTATTTGGGGAATGAAAGACCCTGTTATTATCCCTAAATATTTAGACAAATTCCAAAGTGGTTTTACTAATTCAAGGACAATTAAGTTAGAAAATTGCGGACATTTTCCACAAGAAGAACAACCTGAAAAAGTAATAAATGCTATCTTTGAATTCTTGACGGAAAAGAAAAACCACAGCTAATCGAGTAGGCGGCTCCGCCCGAGACTGACGGAGTGCACCTCTCACACCACTAAGCGTACGGGTCGCGTACTTAGCGGTTCACAGATAGATGGGTTTAGTGTTGTGTAAACGTCCAACAAACTTTCGTAGCCTCGTTGCTTTAACCTTTGTAGGGTGATGGT
>JAKQEZ010000623.1 GCA_029558435.1 Bacteroidota bacterium | reverse complement strand
AAAGCGAACGTAAGAAGCGACCTGATTTATTTCTCCTTATTTCTGATACTAAAGTAGGTGTTTTATTTTAATTAAATTTCTCAAATGAATATTCGCAGTCTATAAATGAATATTTTGCCTTTTTCAATGAATGTTTATTTTTTTAACGGATAAAAAAAGGCGTTTATCGAAAATAAACGCCAATTAATAGATTATTGAAAAGCTTTTATCGAAAGTGGATTTAACTCCAACTGGTACCTTCTTTAGAATCTTTAATAGTAATTCCAGCATCTAAAAGTGCATCACGGATTTGGTCGGAAGTGGACCAGTCTTTATTTTCTCTTGCTTTTGCACGCAATTCAATTACCAAGTCCATTACTGGTGAAAGACGATTGTTATTGGTGTCTCCATCCATTTTTAATCCCAATACATCCAATACAAAACTAGAAACTTCTGTCTTTAGTTTTTCTAAGTCAGAAGCAGTAATTGTTGCAGTACCGTCGTTTATTTTATCAATGTATGTAGCCGCTTCAAAAAGATTGGCCACTAAAATCGGCGCATTGAAATCGTCGTTCATTGCATCGTAAAACGATTGAATTAATTCATCTACATTGCTACTTGAAGCGTTGGCAGTTTTTAATTTAGGCAATAATGCCACGGCATCCATTAAACGATTAAAACCTTTTTCGGCAGCTGCAAGTGCATCTTTGGAAATATCAATAGTTGAACGATAATGTGCCTGCATTAAAAAGAAACGAACAATGTTGGCATCGTAGGCTTTATCAAACAAATCAGTGGTGCCTTCTATAATTTCCATCGGAAGAAAATAGTTGCCAAATGATTTACTCATTTTTTGTCCGTTAACGTTGAGCATGTTGGCGTGCATCCAATAATTTGCCGGATTGTGTCCGTGCGATCCACAACTTTGAGCAATTTCGTCTTCGTGGTGTGGGAATTTCAAATCCATTCCACCTCCGTGAATATCAAATTGACTACCTAAGTATTTGGTACTCATTGCGGTACATTCAATATGCCATCCCGGATTTCCATCTCCCCACGGAGAGCGCCAAATTTGCATATCATCTGGATTGGCTTTTTTCCATAAAGCAAAATCAGCAAAAAAACGTTTTTCGTCTTGTGCATTCAACTCGCGTGTTGCAGCATCCAATTCATCAATTTTTCTACCACTTAAAATACCATAATTGTATGTTTCAGAATACTTGCGCACATCAAAATAAACAGAACCATTGGTTACATAAGCATAACCATTGTCAATAATTTGCTCAATGATTTCAATTTGTTCTTGAATGTGTTGTGTAGCTGTTGGTTCTATGCTTGGCGGCAACATGTTGTAAATACGCTGTAATTCAATGAATTTTCGGTTGAATTTATATACAATTTCCAACGATTGCACTTGTGCCAACTTAGCTGCTTTTCCGATGCTATCTACATCTTCTCCAGCGCTATTGGTAATATGACCAGCATCAGTAATGTTTCGCACGTATTTTACTTGATAACCCAATTTGAGAAAATAACGGTAAACCAAATCAAAGTTGATAAACGTGCGCATGTTGCCCATGTGTGGCTCACTGTAGAGTGTTGGACCACAAACATACATACCAACTCTACCTTCGTGAAGTGGTTTAAA
>JAKQEZ010000609.1 GCA_029558435.1 Bacteroidota bacterium | reverse complement strand
TTAATTTGTTTGCTGAAAATTCATTACCTTTCATGTTTATTACTTATTTTTATATGATTAAATATGTATAACAAGCAAGGCTGTGGGTATTATTTTAGCTTTGTGGGGATTTCACCGGAGGTGTCGCTTGAACAGCGGTTTTGCAAAAGCGGGGGTTTTGTGCTTTAAAGAAAAAAATGCTATACTTGAACTTTGTGCTTCTAATGAAATTTAGTGCTAGAAATCCCCGCCTTCGCAAAGCCGCAAAACGTTATAGGCAAGCGTAACAGACGACACAACAACCATTAAACTGACAGACAATTATCGAAACGACAGGACGACATATAAACTTAACAGCGGACTTTTTTCCGACACGACAGCCCAACGCTTCGTGTTTTATTTTTTTTGCCGCCCCGCATTTTTCAAAAACAATTTTAGCCAGCCGCACAAATGGCACATTTGGTTTTGCCCGACACACAAGGCACCCCTTCGCAAAACCAAAAGAGCCATTTTTTGCCAACGCACCGACAAAAAACCGTATTTTGACAAATTATTTTATGACAGTAAATGAGTGATAAAACTATACATATTGACGACCACGACAGCGAAGCGGACACTTGCCGAAAGGAAGTGTTACCCAAACTGTATGACAGCCTATGGACAGATGATTTAATCCTTGAACAACGGACTTTTACTGACGGTAAAATCATTGTGATAGGAAGAAAAGCAAGAAGAAAAAAAGCGAAACGCTTTGACTACTTGCTTCGCTATTCACAAAACTTTCCAATTGCAATTGTTGAAGCAAAGAAAAAATACAAGTCGGCTGCTGACGGCATCCAACAAGCAAAAGACTATGCTCAAATACTCGGACTTAAATTTGCCTACTCAACAAATGGCACTGAAATAATTGAATTTGACTTTATCACAGGACTTGAAACTAAAATTTCAAACTATCCAACACCAACAGAACTTTGGAACAGACTGAACCAAGTCGAACCAATCAAGCCCGAAATTCAAGAAACATTTTTTAAACCATTTTTTGCCACAAGTGGCAAAGAGGTTAGATACTATCAACGAATTGCAATTAATCGAGCAGTAAAAGCAGTTTTAGAAGGAAAGAAAAGAGCCTTATTAACTTTAGCGACAGGAACAGGAAAAACAACAGTTGCTTTTCAAATCATTTATAAACTTTGGAATAACCGTTGGAACACCAAAGGCGAACACCGCAGACCAAAAGTTTTATTCCTTGCAGACAGAAGTATTTTAGTTACAGACCCACACGCCAAAGATTTTGCAGTTTTTGGTGATGCAAGATGTTTAGTTCCCGAAGAAGGTTTGCCGAGCAGCCGAGAAGTTTATTTTTCTACTTACCAATCTTTAGCGGAGGATAGTAACCGAGCAGGAGCATTTAGAAAATTACCAAAAGACTTTTTTGACCTAATCGTAATTGACGAGTGCCACAGAGGAAGTTCATCAGACGACAGTAATTGGAGAGTTATTTTAGATTATTTCAACACATCTGTTCAAATTGGTTTAACGGCTACACCATTACGAGACGACAACAAAGATACTTACGCATATTTTGGAAATCCACTTTACATATACAGTCTAAAACAAGGAATTGAGGACGGATTTTTAGCTCCTTATTTGGTTCATCGTGTAGTTACTGAAACAGATGCAACAGGTTTCAGACCCGAAGAAGGACAATTGGACGATAACGGAGAATTAATTCCAGACGGAATTTATACAACTCCCGATTTTGAAAATACACTATCCTATTTGCCAAGAACAAAAGCAGTTGTAAAGCATCTTTACAACTTTATGGTAAAATATGGTCGGTTTGATAAAACTATTGTGTTTTGTGTAAACCAAGAACACGCTGACCAATTTCGCAGAGAAATAAGCAACTTAAATACAGACTTAGTTCAGCAATATCCCGACTATGTTGTTCGGATAGTTTCAGAAGAAGGAGACATTGGCAAAGGGCATTTAGGTAGGTTTATGGATATAGACGAACCAATTCCAGTTGTAGTAACAACTTCAAAATTATTAAGCACTGGTGTTGATGTTCCGACTTGCAAAAACATTGTGATTTTTAGAACTATAAACTCAATGACTGAATTCAAACAAATTGTTGGACGAGGCACAAGAGTAAGAGAAGATAAAGAAAAGTTGTTCTTCACAATTTTAGATTATACAGGAAGTGCAACACGAAATTTTGCCGACCCTGACTTTGACGGAGAACCACCATTAATAACCGAAGATGAAATTGACGGAGACGGAAATATAACTGATGGTGATGAATGGACACCAGACCCACCAACAGACGAGCCTGATGATTGGGAAGATGATGACGATACTGACGAACCACCAACAGGCGGAGGCGGTGGAGAACCAAGAAGAAAATATTATATCAGTGAAGGAACAGTTTCAATTGTTGCAGAAAGCGTTCAGATTTTAGATGCAAACGGTAAGCTAAGAACTGTTCAGTTTACACAATATGCAAAGGAACAGATTACAACAATGTTTCCTTCAATGAATGATTTCCGAAGCAAATGGAATGATTTGGAAGAACGACAACACATTTTAGACGAATTGGAAAACAACGGAATTTCTATTGACCAATTAATGGAAATTACCAAACAACAAGATGTTGACCCTTTCGACTTGCTTTGTTTTGTTGCCTTTGATTTAAAACCATTGACAAGAAAACAAAGAGCAGATTTATTGAAGAAAAACAAACCTGACTTTTTTGCTCATTACAGCGAAAGAGCCAAAGATGTTTTGAATTTGATTTTAGAAAAGTATGTTGATTATGGTTTAAATCAAATCAGACCCGACATTATTTCGGTTGAACCAATTGCACAGCAAGGCAATCCGATAGAAATAGTAAATGAATTTGGTGGAATGGACGAATTCAAAAAAGCAATTAGTGAATTACAAACCCTGTTATACGCAGAAGCAGCATAATATAAAAAATGGCAAAGACGAAAAAAGAAAAAGCACCGAAGAAAGAAGCGAAACCAGTTGTCATTGAAACACCTGCACAGCGTTTAAGTGGCATTATAAAAACGTGTAGAAACATTATGCGTAAGGACAAAGGAATGAACGGTGATGGAGACCGTTTGCCAATGTTAACTTGGATAATGTTTTTAAAATTCTTAGATGATAACGAACAGTTGCAAGAAGTAAATTCACAACTGGAAGGCAAAAAATACAAATCAGCTATTGCTGAACCATACCGTTGGAGAGACTGGGCTAAAGACAAAAATTTGACCGGAGATGATTTATTGGCTTTTGTAAGCAATGAAAAAATAAAACTATCTGACGGAAAAGAAAGAACAGGTTTGTTCTACTATTTACGAGCCTTACAAAGTGAAACAGGAGCAGAACGAAAAGATGTAATTGCTACCGTTTTTAAAGGTGTAACTAACCGAATGATTAACGGTTATTTACTTCGTGACATCATCAATAAAATTGATGAAATCCATTTTACAAGCAACGAAGAACTAAATTCACTTTCGCATTTATACGAAAGCATATTAAAAGAAATGAGAGATGCAAGCGGTGATGCAGGCGAATTTTATACGCCTCGTCCCGTTGTGAAATTTATGGTCGATATGCTTGACCCAAAAATTGGCGAAACAGTTTTAGACCCAGCTTGTGGAACAGGCGGTTTCTTAGTTGAAGCTTTTGAACATTTAAAGAAACAAGCCAAAACCGTAGAGCATAAAAAACTTTTACAAGAAAAATCAATCATTGGCGGTGAAGCAAAGCCACTTCCCTATTTGCTTTCACAAATGAATTTATTACTTCACGGATTAAACTATCCAGACATTGACAGCGGTAATAGTTTAAGAGTGCCATTAAAAGATATTGGAGACAACCAAAGAGTTGATATAGTATTAGCCAATCCACCATTTGGAGGAGAAGAAGAAAAGGGAATTTTAAACAACTTTCCTGACGATAAGCAAACCACTGAAACTGCTTTACTCTTTTTGCAATTGATAATGCGTAAGCTAAAACGCAAAAAGCCAACACAAGATGGCGGCAGAGCCGCCATTGTTGTGCCAAATTCTGCTCTATTAGCAAATGGTGTTGCAGGTAGAATTATCAAACAATTATTAACTGATTTCAATGTTCACACTATTGTTAGACTTGGTGACGGTGTTTTTGCACCATACACAGATATTCCCTCTAATCTAATTTTCTTTGATACAGAAAAGCAAACTGACAAAATTTGGTTTTATGAAATATGTGTTCCTGAAGAAAAAAAGAAATATAGCAAATCAAAACCGTTAAGAATTGAAGAATTCGATAACTTAAAAAAATGGTGGACAAAGCGTAAAGAAAATGAAAATGCTTGGTCAGTAAAAGTATCGGAAGTCATAAAAGAGGGAGAAAAAGGAGCAATTTCAATCAACCTTGATTTAAAAAATCCTAATAAAAAAGACCTTTACATTGGTTTAAATGCAATTCAAATATCCAACGATATTTATTCTCAAATTTCTGAAAACTTGAAATTGATTAAAGAAATAAAAGAGGAAATAGACTTGAGTATTGATGCTCCAAAAGAACCGCTTTACAAAGCGATTGAGGAAAACACCGAAGAAGTAGTTGTTGACCCTGCCGTATCATATGAATTTGCTGGTGTTTATGGTTTTGGCAAAGGGATATTCAAGCGACAATTTTTAGAAGGCAATAACACATCATACAAGGTATTTCATCGTTTACACGAAAACGATTTAGTTATTAGCAAAGTAAAAGGCTGGGAAGGTGCTATTGCATTAGTTCCTAAAGAATTTGAAGGCTTATTTCTTTCACCTCAATATCCAACTTTCAAAGCCAAGGAAGGAATTAACATTAAGTATATTTCAGAATATTGTAAACACCCAAAAGTTTGGCAAGATTTATTAAATAAGTCAAAAGGAATAGGTGCAAGAAGAAATTCTATTTCAGTTCCGACTTTCTTGTCATTGGAAATTCCATTACCAGAACTTGAAGTTCAAAATAAAATAGTTGATGCACTTGAAAAATTGACACAACTGAAATTAAATCAAATTGAACTTAATAAAAAGTTAGAGTTCCTAACACCTGCAATACTTGAAAATGTCTTTCAATTTGATAATGTTGAAATTTTGAAATAATGACAGCAGAAGAAAAAGGAAATTTATTTAGAAAGCGATTTTTGCAAATCAGTTTTGGACAGCTATTGCAAACAAGGAATGAATACTCAATGCTAATTCAAGCCTTGTCAGACAGAGACGTTCAACGTCTTGATGAGATGAATGTTTTCTTTTGCCGTTCTTATGCTCCTTCAATTGTTACTGAATTAAGTAATACACCTGCTGTTGAAACAATGAGATTGATAATATTTGAGGGAGAATATTTAAAGAAGTTAATGCCCGAAGAAGTTGTTGCAATTATCCTACACGAAATTGGACACGTATTCAATCCACATCAAGACTTACAACAAAGAGAATTTAACGCAGACGACTTCGCCATTTCAAAAGGTTACGGCAGTCACATTAATTCAAGTTTGAGCAAATCAATAACAAACGAGCCGACAACATTTGACAATCCAATAAACAGAGCAAGAGTTGAAAGAATTTCCGAACTATTGAGATCTACTGATATAAAATGATAAGAGTAATTGAAATAGAACATATCAAAGGCATTCAGAGCAAAAGATTTGCCTTGGACATTACTCCTAATAGACCAAGTCTTTTAGTTGCACCTAATGGCTTTGGAAAAAGTTCTTTAGCAACTGCTTTTAATTCAATGAATAATAGGCGAATTGACTTAGATGAAGATGATTTATACGCTGAAAACATTGCCAATTTACCACGAATCTATGTCGAATATGTTCGACCAGATGGAACAGTTGCAACACTCGAAGCAACAAACGGGACAAATACAATAAGTGCAGAGTTAGATTATTTTGTAATCAACAATCAAACTAAACCAAAGGGAAACGCATCTACATTCGGAGGATTTGGAAATGCAAGAGCATCACTGATAATTGAAGATGTAGTTTTAGTTGACCGTATTCCAGAAAACACCTCATTTAATTATTCTTTTAGAGATTCTCAAGCTAGATTTGGAGTTTGTAGCAGAGTACTTCCAAATTCAAATGCTGTATTAGCTAATTTATTATTGGTTGAACAATTAAGTGAGAATTACCTTGCATTACAACGAGGCAATGGAGATAGAATACAAGGCAGAATTAATGCAATAATTGCGGATATTAATGCACAGCAAGGAACTGCACCAGTTTTACTTGACTGGATTACTGCAAATCGCTTAGCTGATTTAAAGCAAATTGATTATTTAAATACAATTGGAAATTTGATTCACACCTTTGATATTGGCTACAATTCCGAAGCAAAGAGTTATTTGGCTGCTATTCAATTAATTTGGCTTTACAATCAAGACCCGAATAACTTTAAAGCGGCTTGTGTTTTCAGCAATTACAAGTTAGACAAACAACGTTTTGACAACACACTTTCAACCTTTAATTGCACGTGGAAAAGCATTCGTTCGAGTGAAACAGGTGGCAAACTCGTTGTTAAGTTTCCAAAAGCTATCCATATTTCAAATGGTCAAAGGGATATTTTGACATTTATTTCTATGCTTTTTAGGGCAAAAAGAAATTTGAAAAAAGCAGCAAACATTTTAATAATTGATGAAGTGTTTGACTATTTAGATGATGCCAATTTAACGGCTGCTCAATACTACATTACAACTTTCATCAAGGAATACGATTCGTTAGGGAAAAGAATTTACCCTTTAATTTTAACTCACTTAAATCCGAACTACTTCAAAAATTTTGCTTTCAGCAATCAAAAGGTTTATTATCTTGACAATACTACAATACAAGTTAGTCCACATATGATACGTTTGCTTAGAAACAGAGAGAACGCAACTATCAAGGCAGACCTAGACAAATTTTTGTTGCATTACTACCCAGGGACAATTAACAAAAGAGCAGAGTTTAGAGCTTTGACACTTCCCGAAACTTGGGGTGAAGGAAATAACTTCGTTCAACATCTTAACAATGAAGTGACAAACTATTTAGCAAATCAACCCTATGACCCATTTGCTGTTTGTGGTGCATTAAGAGTTAAAATAGAAGAAATCGCTTATAACAAATTACAAAGTGCTGAGGCAAGAACTGCATTTTTAGCAACTCATAAAACAAGAAGTAAATTAGAGAAGGCAGAAGAAATGGGATTTATATCTCCTGAATCACATTATTTACTTGGGATAATCTATAATGAGGGAATGCACTGGAAAGATAATCAAGACAACGTTTCTCCTATTGCATCAAAACTTGAAAACTTGACAATTAAAAAATTAATTAGAGATGTATTCACGTAAAGTCCAACGCAATTTGCAAGCACAATTAAAAACCGCACAAGCCGACACACGACCAAAGTTTTTAATAGAGCTTGCAAAGCCGACCCAAAAGAAAAATTGTTTTTAAAAAATTTCCAACGCTTCAAAAAAAATAAAACACCCGACACACAAGCCAGACAAAAAAGCACTCGACAAATGACACAAACAGACGACATAAAAATGATTGTAACCCACGCCAGACAAGAACGCCAGCCTATAACAGCACCTACAAGAAATTGGCGGTTCAGTGCTTCGTATGACAGTTTTGTGGTTCAACAAACAGTAGTGCTTCGTATAAACATTTGTGGTAAAAATCCGTCACTACGCCAAGCCGCAAAACGTTAGCGCTAATGCCAAAGGACAGCCGATACACATTCAGGCACA
>JAKQEZ010000600.1 GCA_029558435.1 Bacteroidota bacterium | reverse complement strand
AGTTATTTTTGTATTTGATGCTAGTTCAAAATACTTTTGTGGATGCTTTAAACACGACAATAAATAGAGTTGCCACAACAGGGAAATTTCCATAAAAAATGATTTTCCCCAACCAATACCACCGGTTAATATAGCTTCATTGTATTCAGCATCTTCAGAATGTAATTCACAGAAGTCTTTAAACAACTGTTCATGTAATGTTTCACAAACACCAATCCCGGTGTCTGGAT
Organism: Bacteroidota bacterium; assembly: GCA_029558435.1. Next base: position 772 of record JAKQEZ010000600.1, on the reverse strand, counting down.
TCTTACCAAGGTAGTATGGGTCTGTCAAAAATGTTGCTGGTGATACTGGTTTCCATTTGTAGGGATTTGCTTCTTCCATTAATTCACCAAACGATTCTTCAATCATTTGTAGAATTAATTCTTCGTTGCCCTTATGTTTTTCAAGAAGTTCTTGTACAAAACCCTCATCATCAAGAGTTTTCAAAAGAATGTTCTTTATTTGTTCAACTTTGTCTGTTCTAATCATTTTTTAAAGAAGCCCTTGACTTTCATTGTTGGTTCGTGCTAAAATCGCAGTTCAAGCAGGTTCAAACAACCTTATAATAAAGCAAAGGGGAATACAATGTCAAGTAGACGAATATTCTTGCCAAAATTAATTGGTTTTTGTGGATACGCGACAGTAGGAAAAAATACAGCAGCAGAAGAGCTAAATAACTACCTAAAAACAATAAATAATAAAACCGAATATAACGTCATTGGCTTTGCCGATACATTGAAATCTGATATCAAACCATGTATTGATTTTGCAAAATCATGGGGTATTGATACAACAACGAAAGAATTTAAAGAGTGTTTTCGACCAATGTGGGTTTTATGGTCAAGAGTTGCAAAACAAATAACTGGTGATAAAAAAATATGGGTCAAGAGACTATTTGATATCATTGATAGATGTACCGATGATTTTGCAATTTGTGATGTTCGTTATGATTATGAAATAGATGAAATAGTCAAACGTGGCGGTGTTGTTATTTTCATTACAAGACCAAACGTAACATACGCCAATGATGAAGAG
>JAKQEZ010000595.1 GCA_029558435.1 Bacteroidota bacterium | reverse complement strand
ACCATCAGGAACAGTAGCAGACGATGTAGTAGCATATCTCAAAGAAAATCCATTGCCAAACGGAATACAAATGACTTGGGGAAGTGACATCAAAAGACAGAATGATAGTTTTGGAGCATTAGGTTCTGTTTTACTCATTTCGTTTTTGCTGATTTACCTGATTATGGTAGCACTGTATGACAGTTTTGTTTATCCATTTGTAGTTTTGTTTTCTATACCAGTTGCAGCAATTGGGGCGTTTTTCGCTTTGAATTTGTCGTTAAGCAATTTAAGTTTATTCGCCTTATTGGGTTTAATTATGCTAATGGGCTTAGTGGTCAAAAACGCTATTCTAATTGTCGATTTTACCAATCAATTAAAAGCAGAAGGTAAACATTTTAAAGAAGCCTTAATCATTGCAGGAAAAGGTCGTATGCGACCAATCCTAATGACAACTCTTTCAATGGTTGTTGGTATGCTTCCCATTGCAATGGCAACAGGAACAGCAGCAGAATGGAAAAACGGACTTGCTTGGGTAATCATTGGCGGACTTCTATCATCTTTAATTTTGACCGTGTTTTTAGTGCCTATGGTCTATTATTTAGTTGACACAACGAAAGAAAAAATAAATCGTAAAAAATAATTGAAATGAAAATAACAATCATAACACTACTCGCATTTTCGTTTTCACTCACACTTTATTCATTTGCCAAACCGAATGCAAAAACATTTTCCTTAGCAATTGAGGTGAAGAATTTACGGAATGAAAAAGGCGTGGTTCAATTTGCACTTTATAACAAAGACGGCTCAATCCCAGATGAAGATTATGAAAACTATTACAAAATTGTAAAAGGCGAAATTGTGAATGGTTCATCAACAATTACTATTGAAAATATTCCATCAGGTAAATATGCTGTTAACATTTTACACGATGAAAACAAAAATGGCAAAATTGACAAAGGATTTATTTTACCGATAGAAGGTATTGGTTTCTCAAATTTTCAATCAATTGGCTTGACAAACAGACCTAATTTTTCAAAAGCAAGTTTTGAGTTGAAAGAAAACAAGTCAATTAATGTAAAGGTGATTTATATGTAAGACAGTTTAGCCATCGCACAGGCGTAAGCACATTTGCAATTCGCACAAGCCAACGCACAGACCAAAAATTGCAAAAGAGCTTACACCTTTACCCCCAAAGAAAAATTATTTTTTTAAAATTTCCTTCCCTTCTTAAATTTTTAAAACCGCTACCCACAGCCGACACATACGCAGCTCGACAATTACAGTAAAACCAACGGCAGACAACAACTCTGCAACCTCGACAGACAGAAGGCCAGCTTATAACAGCGGTTTAGCAAAAGTGGCGGTTCAGTGCTTCGTATTACAATTTTTCGTATAATTGAAGTGCGGTTCTTCGTATGAACTTTTGTGCTAAAAATCGCCACCTTCGCCAAGCCGCGAAACGTTACCAGCAAGCGTAGGACGACCGACCCGACCACCAACAGACGACCAAAAAACGGCAGGCAATTTCGCTGTAACTTGACACAAACCGACCTGACTTTACCGACACTCAAGCCGACCCAATTGGGTTTAAAAATTTTCCCACCGCACATTTAAAATAGTTTTCCCTCCCACATTTGGCTCTTTTGGTTTTGCCCCAACACACAAAGCCGACCCTTCGCAAAACCAAAAGAGCCAAATTTCCCAGCGCTTTCAAAAATATATTGGACAATAATATCCACTATTAATAAAAAGTACTTATATTTGCACCGATAAAAAGTAAATTATGTTTTCAAAGGCTTGTGAATATGGTATTAGAGCTTCAATTTTCATTGCAGAGCAATCTTTGCTTGACAGAAAAGTAAGTCTAAAGGAAGTGGCAGAAGCTATTGAATCGCCCTC
>JAKQEZ010000697.1 GCA_029558435.1 Bacteroidota bacterium | reverse complement strand
TAATTAGCGATATGGTAGAAGGGAATATCATACTCCGCAGGATTTTGGGGAAAGGGTAATGCTGAATTCAAGTGTTAAATGCAACTTGTTGTTTTTGCAAATTTAATGATAAAAATTCGTTTGGGGTTAAAAATCCTAATCTTTTTCTTGGCCGGTTGTTTAGCTTGTGTTGTACATATTCAACTTGTTGATTTGTAATGTTTTCAAAAGAACTTCCTTTCACAAAATACTGTCTAATTAATCCATTTGTATTTTCATTAGAACCTCGTTCCCAGGAATGATATGGTCTTGCAAAGTAAAAATCTAAATTTAATTCCCCAGATATTGTTTGATGACCTGCAAATTCTTTTCCGTTATCCGCAGTGATAGTTTTTATCCATTCCTTGAACGGAGTAAGAATTTCAATGGTTTTTAAGGCCAATTCGGTTGCATCTTTCCCTTTCAGTTTTTCAATCAACACAAATCCACTAACCCTTTCGTTGATTGTCAATATTGCACCTTTATGGTCTTTTCCAATGATGGTATCTATCTCAAAATCGCCCAACCGAGTTCTCTCTTCAACTATTTTCGGACGTTCTGATATTGGCACTCTGTTTTTAATCAGTCCTCTGCTATCCTTACTCGCACCTCTATTTCGGTATTTTCTTCCTTTGCGTCGCAACTTCTTATATAACTTTCCTCCGTGCTTTTTGTCATCCCAAATATATTGGTAAATTCGTTCAACACTCACACACTTAAATCCTTGAAGAAAAGCTCTGCCAACGATTTGCTCTGGACTGTACTCTTCATTAATCCACTCGTCAATATATTGCTTTATCTCTGTTGTAAAATGAACCTTCTTCGGCTTTTCTTTATGTCTGCGTTCGCATTTGGATTGCGCAAGAGGTGCTCTGTATTCCCCATTACGAGCGTCTTTATTGCGTTTAAGCTCCCGACTAATTGTACTTTTGTCTTTTTTAACAGCTTCTGCAATCTCTTTTTGTGATGCTCCATTTTTGTGCATTGCAGAAATTTCGTATCTTTGTTCCAAGGTTAAATGTCTCATATTTGTAACTTTAGGAGGGAGCAATAATAAGCATTTATTCCATTCAGACGGAAAGGGAGAAAGCTTTTCTCTCTTTCTTCTGAAAAAATATTTATTATTTCACCCTGTAAAGTTGCATTTATTACTTGAATTTAGGAATTGCCAAATTGTCAAATCAGGAAATTGTCTCATTCTCCAATTTTATACTACCTTTGCTCAAATTTAAATGCTTATTTATGTTGATTTCGATGACAGGT
>JAKQEZ010000494.1 GCA_029558435.1 Bacteroidota bacterium | reverse complement strand
TCTTTCGGGCTTTCGTTTTAGGGCTTTTCGGCTATCGCTCTATGTGTTATCGGTTCGGTGTTCATCTTCCAGCTTGGTTGTCAGTCGGTTGTGCGTTGGCTTTGCAAGCTCTTTGACAAAGCTTTGGTTGTGGCGTTGGCTTGTGCGGCTTTGGCAATGTGCTTGCAAAATGCGTTGGCTTATTGATGTCGGCTTATTCATTTATTGAAATTTCTTTGATTAAGTCAACTATTTTGTTGTTGCTGAACTGTGTCCTGAACTCAATTTTTACTTTGCCGTCAAAAAACTTTTCAGCGTGTTTGATTTTGAATTTTTCTTCGTCACGAAGTCCGTCTTTACTGTTTACGTCTTTTGTCTCTACGATGAAGTTTAGTTTTTGCTCTCCGTCTTTGAACTTTAGCACATAAGCAAAGTCAGGCGAATACGATTTGCCACCTGCAACTGGAATTTTAATTGAGTTTTTCGGAATCTTAGTAAACACAATCACTTCCTTAATTTCAGTTTTGATGTTTGTTTTCTCTAAGTCAGAATCGTAATACAATTCTTCAAAGAAATATGAGTCTGCCACATCTTCGTCTGAAAATAACACACCAACATCAGATGCAGAAATTTCTCTTAGAACATTGCCTTTTTCGTCTGTTAGTTTGGTCGGGTGAATGCTGTTTGAAACCTTTTTATATTCAATCGAATATTTGTCAAAAGCTTGTGTCATTAAGAAAAAGTCAAAATTCTGTTTGATAACTCTAAGTGTCGTCTGGTTGAGATACTTGTTTATATCTGTTCCTGCGTCAATGATTGATTGATGTAGTGTTGTAATGTTTATGTTGAGAATCTTTGAAAGTTCTTTCAAAAAGTCGCTGTATTTCAAAATTGAAATAGTTGAAGTCTTACGGTTGTAAATAGATTCAGGTTCGCTTGCTATTGCTTTGTTGTCCTTGATTTCTACTTTTGAAATTCTCTCGTTAATTCCGTCAGATGTGAAATTGTCTTTTTGTGCTTTCAGAAATTCGGTAAACAGCGTTTTGAAATTCGCTTCGTTGTCAAACTTGTATTCAAGGATTACTTTTTCATTCAGTTTTTCCCAAAGGTCTTTGAGTTCTTGATATTTTTCTGTTCTTACTACTACTTTCTTTTTTGGGTCGGTTGCTTTGCGAACCTTGTTAGAATTAACGCCTTCAAATATTCTTGAATAGTTCTGCTTGATAAAATCAAAACCACCTGTCTTGAATGAGTTTGTTCGTGTGATTACATTGTTTGTGTCCAGCACTTCCAAAAGTTCATCTTCCGTTGTTTCGTATAGTTCACAAATCTTTTTAATCATCTGCTCAGTGAGTTTGTCAGGAACTTGTTCAATGGAAATTGCTCCTGATTTTTGATTGATTTCACTCACCAACTTATCTACAAAGTCGCTTTCGGTAAAGTCAACAAAGTAGTTCAAATAAAACTGTTCGTCTTTTACACGATTGCCATATT
>JAKQEZ010000696.1 GCA_029558435.1 Bacteroidota bacterium | reverse complement strand
CTCATTGTTGAAATAAACTCGTTTGCTAATCCCTTTCCATATAAAAGACACACCATTCAAAGTATGGTGTTTGACTTTTTGATGCAAACAAGCAATGAAAAATACATTGAGCAATACAATCTCCAATCCTTAGAAGTGAACGTATTGAGCAAAGAACAAACGTTGTTGGAAAAAATGGTTTCATTAATTCGTTTTTCATTTAAGGAAAATACGGCTGAAAGTATTTCAGAAAAGATAAGACACTTTTACGATTTGTATTATTTAATGAATAATCCTGAGTGTATTGAATTTGTAGCTTCCGATTCTTTCAAAAATCAATTTGATGCGATTCTTAAACATGATAGAGAAATGTTTGAAGAACCGAATGGTTGGCAGACGAAATCAATTTCGGAATCTCCTTTGGTTATTGATTTTTCAACATTATGGAAGCAACTCAAAGAAAAGTATCAAACTGAGTTATCCGCATTAGCATACAGACCAATACCTAATGAGAATGATGTTGCAAAATGTTTTGAAAGGTTAATAAAAAGAATCGAATGAAATTCACCGAAGAAAAATTAGAAAAAGCGTTTACCGAATTGTTGGGGCAAGAAGGCTTTCCCCACCACTTGGGCATTACGATAACTCGTAATCCTGACGAAGTATTAATAGAAGAAGATTTGCAAAGCTTCCTATTAACGCAATACTCTGGTCAAGGCATTACGGTAAATGAAATCAAATCTATTATTCTTCAACTCAAATCGCTTTCATCTTCTGACCTATACGAGAGCAACAAAACATTTTTAAAAATGCTTTCGGACGGTTTCATTCTAAAACGTGAAGACCGCAACCAAAAAGATATTTACATTCAACTTATCAATTATGCAGGGTTAAATAAACACCGCCAACCTAACGAAGATGAAGTAATAACCATAGCAGCCGAACCCGAAGAACAATATCCACCTGACAACAACATTTACAAGTTTGTAAACCAATTAGAAATTGTTGGTTCAGAAAAACGCATTCCTGATGGCATTGTTTACATCAATGGTTTGCCTTCGGTGGTTTTTGAATTCAAATCTGCCATTCGAGAAGAAGCAACTATTTATGATGCTTACAAGCAATTAACGGTTCGTTATCGCAGAGACATTCCCGAACTTTTCAAATACAATGCCTTTTGTGTAATCACCGATGGTGTGAACAACAAGGCAGGTTCATTCTTTGCTCCATATGAGTTTTTCTATGCGTGGAGACGTGTTGCTGGACTTGCTAAAGATGTTGACGGAATTGATTCAATGTTTACGCTGATTCAGGGAATGTTTCACAAAAACCGTTTGCGAGATATTATCCGCAACTTTATTTTCATACCAGACAGTTCAAAGAAAAACGAGAAAATTGTTTGTCGCTATCCGCAATACTATGCTGCACGGGCATTGTACGACAATATAAAGAAAGCCCAAAAGCCCGAAGGAAACGGAAAAGGCGGTACTTACTTTGGTGCTACTGGTTGCGGAAAGAGTTTCACTATGCTTTACTTGACAAGGTTGTTGATGAAAAGCGAATTTTTTGAAAGTCCGACCATTGTACTAATTACAGACCGCACCGACTTAGACGACCAACTTTCGGGTCAATTTACCAATGCCAAAAATTTCATTGGTGACAATACCGTTGTAAGCGTTGAAAGCAGAGCACATTTAAGAGAGTTGATACAAGGCAGACAAAGCGGTGGTGTTTTCTTAACCACCATTCACAAATTTACTGAAGATACCGAACTGCTCACGAACAGAAACAATGTGATTTGTATTTCGGACGAAGCACATAGAAGCCAAGTAAACCTTGACCAAAAAGTAAAAGTGACCGAAAAAGG
>JAKQEZ010000679.1 GCA_029558435.1 Bacteroidota bacterium | reverse complement strand
TTTAACGAACGCATACGCCAACATTGAACGCCCATACAAATACCGTCAAATTATACCCGTTTAAATTGTCTTATCAAAAGGACGTTTTTTTGATTAGTCAATTGAAAGCCTTTATTTTGATATAAAAATTTATTTATGGGATATTTGCAATTAGCCGAAAAAGATGACAGCTTTTATAGTCACATGGCGCAATCAAAAGATATGTACGTGTTCGTGCCGGAATCTGAAAATTCAGCCAATGGCGTTTGGGTGCGTGAAGATTATTTTGACGACTTGCCAGACGAACAATATTTGAAAGTCATGACCGCGTTAGCACCATTTCAACCAACGCAAATGAATGGTATTTTTAGCGGTATAAAAGAAAAAGTCCAAAATTGGAGCGCAAACCGTCAGGAGCGCAAAGACGCAAAACAACAGGCGTATATAGCAAAACAAGAGCGCAAAGCATCTGGCGACACGTTCGGCTCAAAAATTGCAAACGCAATTCAAAATTTTACCGGTGGCGGTGAAGCACAGCCCCGCGAAATGCAATTACCGGATTATCAAATACAAGTCGGTAACGAACCGCAACCATTTTATAAAAATCCGGCTGTCATTGTTGGCGGTTTGGCTTTACTTGGTGGAATCATTTATTTAGCAACTCGTAAAAAATAAGAGCATGGCAGTAAAAAGAAAACGCGCACCGCGTAAAAAAACAACAACGCGCCGTCGTACAACTACAATGAGCGCAAAGCCTCGAACCGTTCGCAAAATTTCACGTAAAAAATCCAGCGGTCTATTATCAGAACTTTATAATCCAAAAATGGCAAAAGCCGGAGCGACTGCGAGTTTATCCGGTGCGGTTGGCGGTGCGGGTTATGGTTTAATGACTAAATTCATGCCGGAGGCAACCGTCACCAAAAAACTTGGTTTCGGTTTGGTTGGTTCATTTATTACGGCAACCGTTTTACAAAAGCCGAATTTAGGTGCTGGAATTTCGGGCGCGGCTGTATTTGATGCAATGCAGCAAAACGGAATGTTAGCAGAAAATTCAATGCGCAATCACAAATACGCTGATAGAATTAAGTCAATGCCAATGGTATTAGACGAAAACGGAAATGAATTACTTTTGTCGCAAGACGACAATATGTATTTGAGTGAAAATATATTTGATTTAGCTGAAAATTTTAGTTACAATACCGGTCAATTTGGTATGAATTTCGGCGGTCGTTAATCTTTTAATTTTTAAACATGAAAACAAGCAATTTAAACTTAGTAACACCGCAGAATAAAATCATTAATAATACTGATAAATTCGGCAACAATTCAATTAAATTACAACAAGGTACAACCCGCGTAATTTATGACACTTTACCGCTTGACGGTAGAACTGAATTTCGTTTTTTTGAGGAATCAAACAACAGAAATTTTCCTTTGACAAATATGGGTTCAGACGGTAACAAATTACCGGTTGGAAATGCGTTAGCAATCGAAAGAATGTATTTAAGCGTTATTTCAATCAATCCACTAACTAAAGATGTTACAAATATCGGTTCGCTTTTTGTCGGTGGTGGTTTTGAAAATATTGCAATCGGTGAGTTAAATATCATTATTGCAAATTCGCAAGTTTTAAAACAAGTGCGTTTGATTAGTCAAGACCCGCAATTCAATAAAAATGCAACGTATAACGATTACAACAATTTTGAGTTTGATACGCAACTTGTTATCAATCCACTTTTGGAATTTGTTTTTGCAATCAGAACTAACGCATATACGCCGTTTGCAGATACTTATTTGAGTTTGTCAGTTGAAGGCGTTGGGGCTATTATTTCACCACGCGCAACAATGTAATTTTTTAAATAAATCATTTACAAATAAAATGCCGGTGAATTAAAATTTATCCGGCATTTTTTTACCAAAATATTATGGCAAAAGGAAAAAATTTAGTTGACGAAATGTTGCATATAACCGGCAACAATACGCCTCAATTTATGGGGCAACAATTTGGCGCAAAAATCGAAGAGGTGCGCAAAATGATTAAACAGCAAAAGCGCGTTAAGGGTTTTAAATTTGACGTTCCAAATGGTTCAGATTCTTTTAATATTCAGTTAAGCGGTACGGCGCGAATATTTTTAGGTTTTGCGCTTTTAGTTGACGACCCAACCGACCCCGCGAGCGTGCCGAATCATTTTACATTAACAATCAATAATGAAATAATAATCGAAGACGTTAATACGTACTTTTTTACGAATTATTTAATGGACGATGAATATTATTTTATTCCACGTCCTTTGAGTGGAACTGACCAAATAAAAGTTGATATACAAAATGACTTTTTTGCTCAACCACTTTCAATGATTGTTTACTATATTTAGTGAAATGATTACGCCGTTTTTAGAACAATTAATTTTGACCGGTAAAGCGCAACAAAAACACTTTACCGCCGGTAGTCAAAAATGCGTTATTGAAGTGCCGAAAGACCACTTTATAATTATACACGCTTTTACCTATTTTCCATTTATACCACCAAAAACAAGTGCGCCAACCTTAGCAGAAATTGAGCGCGAAATGATTACGCAAATGCGCATATTTTCGGACAAAGGTTATTCTAATTTTATTATTCGCAATCAAGTAACTTTTGGCGTTACCTTGCAAGAATTAGCAATACAACCGGTTTTTAGTTTGGGTCAACCGTATCAAGAAAATACATATTTGATACATGAGCAAGACGTGTCAATTACATTTTCTAAAGGATTACAACCGCCCGTCGGAATCGTGTCAGCAATTGCACCGACAACAACCATAGCGCGACCCGTACCGGTTGATTATGGTAAAGTTGGCTATGGTGGTTCGATTCAAGTCGGAACGGTTAAACAGGTTGCCGTTGGCGTTGCATACCGTCCACTTGGTAAAAATACGCCACAACCCGCCGGATTTAATTATGTGTACAATACACTTGAATATCCGGTTAATAATACGACCCGTTACCAAAATGCAGAATTGCAAATCGGTACGGGTTCTTTTCCAATTGTAAACATTCAATATTTAGAGGTCAAAGGACGACCGACAAACATAGCACCAACCAATTAAAAAAAATCAATATGAACGCCTTAGAATTTAAAGAATGGTTTGACAACGTCCAAAGCGTAACACAGTATAAATATGTTAGCTTAGATAGTCCAAAAGGTCAAAATATAGTTGCGTGGAATAACGCGCGTACAAAGTTACCGGAACGCATCAAGGAAATTGAATTGCGTTTAAAAAGTTTACCCGCCGGAATCTACATTTTAAAGTGCAAAAATACACAAGGAAATAAAGCACTTGCAGACGAATATCCGGTCAATGCACATGGTAAAATTGTACAAACAGAAACCACAGAAAAAAAGCCGACAATGTCAAAAGAAAATCCGAGCGTTATCAGTTACGACAGCGCACTAAAATTTCAAGTTCGTATCAAAGAATTAGAACTTGAAAACGACGATTTAAAAAAGCGCAATAAAGAGTTAGAAGAAGAAATTGACGAACTGCAAAATGAACTTGACGAACTTGAAACCAACGCGCCAAATTTAGCAGAAAATCAAAGCAACGTTTTAGACAATATTGGCAAGTGGATTAACGACACTTTGACAACTGTTAGTCCAATGATTGACAAACATTTTGAACTAAAAGAAAAAGCGTTGAATATTCAATTTTTACAAGCTACCCAACAACGACCACCGGCACAAATGCAACCGCCACAACAACAAAAAACACCCGTTCAGGACGGCGCAGTAAATTACACAATTGAAAAAATAAAGCAGTATATTATTAATGCAGATAATCAAGATTTAGCCGACTGTTTTAATAGTGCTGAAAGCCTCGACCATTTTTATAACATGGTGCGCGAATATGACGAAAATATTTTCAATGAATTAGTAACTTTTATAAATACAAAATAATGAACGCCACAGTATTTGAGCAACTAAAAAAATGCGAAACACTCGACCAAATGCAAAACGTATTAAAAGAAAATTTTGACACCACGCAAAAATTGGGAGTGATGCAAAAAGGAATGATTTTAACCGGCATTTCAAAATTGATTGAGATAGCAAAATTACAACCTAAAAAATGAAGTTAGCACCTATTTTAATCGGCGCGGGTTTGCTTGGTTTGGCGTACGCGGTTACGCGACCAAAAAAAGATGAGAGCGTATATTTACCGCCTCCAAATTTACAACCAACGCCCGAACCTTTACCCGCGCCGACACCAACACCAACACCCGCGCCAACGGTATCAAATTTTGATGCAGTAAAAAAATATTTTAGTGGATATGCCACCACATACGCCGACCGAATTGAATTAAGTTTTTTATACGACGGTAAACAGCGCAAAATTATTTTTTACAACAACAACCGTTTTTTTATTTTCAATTTAAGCGTGAACGGTAAAAATTGGATTAAAACCGTTGCCGGTGATTATGCAAATGGCGGTCAAAAATTAACCGTTACAGAGGGATTAAAATCCGGTCAAATTATTACCGGAAATGATATATTGTTGAATCTTAAAAAAGCGATATGACAAAGCGAAATAATACCGGCGCAAAACTTAAAGCGGGTTGGAAAAAATTACCACTCGGCGCAAAAATTGTTATTGGTGGATTAGGAGCGTACGCCGGTTATAAAATTATAAACGGCATATTTTCAACCAATGTAAAAAAAGCACCCGTTGACTATGGGCAAATTCCACAAGTTTACAGTACGCAAGGCGGTCAAAATATACTTTGGAATCCTGACCCACTTGCCAAAGAATTAGCAACAAATTTAATTGGTGCAAATCTCTATACATATCCTGAAACAACCGATAAAATTTTGCCTTTAAATAAAGACCAAGCAAGTTTATTGTACAATCATTATAATACATACTACGCCGTACCGGATTACCCAACATTAACAAAACAAATAGAGGGTGAATGGTCTGACCCGTACGGGAGTTATGACAAAGCCGTAACGCATTTAAAAAGTTTTGGACTAAACGAACGCGCCAACAAAGGTTTGAACGCATTACGCCGTAACGGTCATTTGAGATAGTGTTATTTCCGATTAACATATCGTACAAAATTACGTCCGGTTTTGGTGACAGAATCCACCCCGTAACCGGTGCAAAAAAATTTCACAATGGAATTGATATTGCAGTACCCGAAGACACGAACGTCTATAACCCTGAAGCCGGAACAGTTCAAAGTTGGTTGACTAATGACGTTGGCGGTAAACAAATGATAATTCAACATGATAACGGTATGCGCACCGGTTACGCGCATTTGAACTATCGTTTTTATCCGGCGGGTTCGCGCGTTGCAAAAGGTAGTGTGATTGCAAAAAGTGGAAACACCGGAGCGAGTACCGGACCGCATTTACATTTCACAATGAAAGACAAAAATGGAAATTTTGTTGACCCGCAAAAATTCTATTTTGAACAACAAAAAAATAACGGTTCAATGACTTTTATTTTGACCGGTTTAACAATAATAGGTTTACTATATGCCTCGACACATACGACACAAAAGACACGCAAAAAAAATTAATTCTTTGAATGACGGTTTTTGGCAATCGGTCGGTAACGCATTTACCGACCCTGAACAACGTTTTGAATTTCCTATCAAACCAATGCAGTACGAAATGACAAAAGAAAATCAAAACACTTTACTATTAACCGCCGGAATTTTGGCAGGTGGTTTAATAGCTATGGCAGTAATTTTAAAATCAAAATAGAATGGCAAAACAGACAACAGTGCGCACCGTTTCACCTGAGAAAGCCAAAGCAAAAGCAGAAGCGAAAAAGAAAGCAGAAGCAAAAGCAAAAGCAAAAAAGGACAGCATGACACCGGAAAAAGCAGAAGCGAAAGCAAAAGCAGAAGAAAAAGCAAAAGCGAAAGCAGAAGCAAAAGCAGAAGCAAAAGCCAACGCACCGGTAAAACGTAACAGCGCAACAAATGACAGAGAGCGCACCGAATTAAACGCATTTGAAAAAGCGTATTTGAATGGGTTTTGTACTAAACGCGGTGAGTATGGAATCGTAAAAGGTAAAATGACTTTGAAACCTAAAACACTTGACGAAATTAAGAGCGAATTAGGACTTGAAGATTTAAGCGACCTTGAATTGTTTAGACATCTTAACTCATCTAAACGCAATAAATTTGCCGTTAAATAACAAAAGGCGTTCATTTATTCGGCGACCGGTTCAACTTTTGAACCGGTTTTTTTTGTTTCAGATCCAAACGTCCGACCAGGTTGGACGTATGGATCAATTTAGCGTTGTTTGGTTTTAAAATTTGCCCGTTTTGACTTTTCTGCGAGGCTTTTAAACTTGTCACCATACAAATAAAATTGTTTGGCTTTGTGTTCTGCATATTCAAATACGTGGTTTAATTCACCCATGTACGTCTTAAAATAACACGCCCAAAACTGACCTTGTGGAATATTATCAAATGGCGTATAAATTTCAATCGGTTGCATTTTACTTTCTATGCGTTTTGAACCACAAAAAACGCAAACGTGACGGCGTTCATTCATATTTTTACAGTATTAAAATGTAATTAATTGTAAAGTAAGCAAAAAAGAAACCCCGCTTGTGGCGGGGTTTAGACTAACTTTTTAACATTTATCAAGGCGGTTTAGTTGAAAAGTGATAAATGAACAATACAAATCTAAGCAAAATTTATTACACCTTTGAATTAGACTAAGGAATTGTTGATAATCTTTTCAACAAGTGAGGCGGGAAAATAGCGCAATCGGTACGTAACGAAAGCAAATTATTACATAAACTGCAAAAAAAATTGTGATTTTGCGGAACGGGAAACATACAACCCGTTTTTTTAAGGGTCAAAAATGGGTTTAGTCCTTAACTCGAATCAATTTTAACAGTTTAGTACATAGTTTAGTACTTGTTTAGTACGTTAAGTACTTAACCCATTGCGCGAATTTTAAAGACGTAACTTTTTAATTTGATATATGGATACAATCAGAACAATGAACGACGCGCTGACGCGCTCCAATGAATTTATACGACCTTATTTAAAACGAGTTACACAAACCGAATATTTTACCCCTGAATTTAGTCGGTTTAAACTCGTTTTTTATTTCAAAAGTGGTAAACGCGCGACGTATTTTAGTTATGACTATACCGAAAAAGACAACGGCGAAACGGTGCGCGACGAATGGAACGGATTATATAAATTAGTTAGATTAGTGAATGACAAATTTAAACAGAATCGAACTATCAAAACGGCGGTCATATTTTGCACTACGGATAAAACACCGAACACCGCCGAAAGTGACTACAATTTAAAAGTATTTTTGAAGTCAGTTTTTAGACAAGAAACAAACCAACAAATTGCGTTCAATCCACGCGGTACAATGTTTATAAAAAATTAATTTATGGCAACACTTGGGACAATCAAAAGACGGTCGGAAACTTTAGAAAACATGACCATTGAATTATACGAAAAACGAATCGCAAAATATCGTGATTTTTCACCCCGTCAAAAACACACGCGAAAGGGTCGCGAGTTCGACGACGAAAATCGAATCATTGCTGAATTTATTGAAGCGTTACGTCATTTCAATACGATTATAAACCAACCATTTGAAGACGAAGAAGAATGAAACAAAATATATATCAAATGTACCATGCAAACGGGTGCAAATTTGGGTTTGTTGTTCAGCGCAATTCATGGAACGCCGGAACGGTTGCAAGGATTATAAAAATTCAAGGTACAAAAGAGGGTGAAGTTATTAACGGATTATTAAACGCGCCCTATTTTAACAATCCTAAAGTCATGGCTGAATTTTACCGCGACGGCGTTTTATACGATACAAATATTTTACCATGTGCCGGAACATTTGGATATACTTGGATAAAATAATTTGATTATATTTGAATCTCATTTTTTACCACGTAACCCCCTCAAACGCCTGAATTAATTTTCAGGCGTTTTTTTTTACCTTAGACAAAAATTTTATCATGGCTGAATTGTACGAACCATACAAAGACATTAACAGAACATTGCGCGGGTTACGTACCCAAGTGATTGATAGTTTAGAATATTGCGTTTTTAATATGCCTAAATTTGATAATCCGGTTGATATGTTTAATCATTTACGACTTATAACAACGTATAGATTAGACCCTAAAAATGTTGAATTAATACAAACCGTACCAACGTTAATGGAATCAAATTATCATGGTGTAAGCGGTGCGGGTGATTGTGATTGCTTTACAGTTTTGACCCTTGCAATGTGTATCGCAAACGGTTGGAATGATAATTTTATTATTCTAGTCGGTCGGACAAAAGTTAGTCCGGTGCATATTTACAGCGCGGTAAAATTCAAAGGTGAATTGATTACGTTAGATTTAACGAACGCATACGCCAACATTGAACGCCCATACAAATACCGTCAAATTATACCCGTTTAAATTGTCTTATCAAAAGGACGTTTTTTTGATTAGTCAATTGAAAGCCTTTATTTTGATATAAAAATTTATTTATGGGA
>JAKQEZ010000678.1 GCA_029558435.1 Bacteroidota bacterium | reverse complement strand
ATTAGAATTACGGTTTTATTGGAAGTCGACTCAAAATTGGCATCGGCTGAAAACAAGACTAAATGTAAGGGTTTTCCGCTATCGGTTTTGCCTTTTTCTATCATTTGGATGGTTGGAAAAGCAGCATCTAATTTTTGGTAGAAAGCAATACATTGTTCGTATGTAGTGGTTTGATTGCCGTTTCCGCTTTCATAAGGGGTTACCAATTTATTTTGTGCCAATGTTACTATCGAAAAGAAAACCAGACTGAATTTTAGTAATCGCATATTGAATGGAGATTTGAATTTCAAAAATAAGTTTTTTTTGAATAAAATGAATCATAAAATCAGGAATCCTCAATCATTAATCGTTAATCACTATCTTTGCCGCATGAGTCGAAATCCGTTTTCCAACAATGTTCTTTTGAATCTTGGTATTTCAAGTTTGAACCCAATGCAAGAAGTAGCGCAACATGCTATTTTAAATGAAGCTAATGTGTTATTGCTTTCTCCAACAGGTTCGGGGAAAACTTTGGCGTTTTTGTTGCCAATTTTCCAATTATTGGAAGAAGATGTAAAAGGTGTTCAATGTTTAATTTTGGTGCCTTCACGTGAATTAGGTTTGCAAATTGAACAAGTTTGGAAGAAAATGGGCACGCATTACAAAGTCAATACGTGTTATGGTGGGCATTCAATTGATGTTGAAATCAATAATTTGAGTAATCCACCAGCGCTTTTAATTGGAACACCAGGAAGAATTGCCGATCATTTAGACCGAGGAAGTTTCGCTACCGAAAACATCAAAACCTATGTTTTAGACGAATTTGATAAGTCGCTGCAACTGGGTTTCCATGAAGAAATGTCGTACATCATTGGAAAAATTACTCGAGCGAACAAACGTATTTTAGTTTCTGCGACTTCAGGAGTTGAAATTCCGAAATATACCAAAGTCATTGATCCCAAAATCATTGATTTTATTCCCAAAGAAAAACAGAATGACAATTTAGATATTCGCATTGTGTTTTCGAAATCCAAAGATAAGATTGACTCACTTTTTCAGTTGATTTGTTCGTTGCATTCCGAAGCGGCGATTATCTTTTGCAATCATAGAGAAGCCGTAGAACGCATTCATGACATGTTGACTTCCAAAGGCATTATTTCTACGTATTATCATGGCGGTTTAGATCAAGACGAGCGCGAACGCGCGTTGATTCAGTTTAGAAATGGCAGTGTTTCTTATTTGATTACTACTGATTTAGGCGCTAGAGGTTTAGATATTCCCGAAATGAAACACGTAATTCATTATCATTTACCAGCCAAAGAAGACGAGTTCACGCACCGAAACGGAAGAACTGCTCGTATGTTAGCCACAGGAGCCGCTTACGTAAT
>JAKQEZ010000675.1 GCA_029558435.1 Bacteroidota bacterium | reverse complement strand
TTTATTTTTGGGTTGGGCGACGATTATAGTATTTTCATCACCGACGGATTGTTGCAGCACTACAAAACCAAAAAAGACAGCATTTCATCCTACAAATCGGCAGTGATTTTATCGGGAATAACTACAATCATTGGTACAGGTGTGTTGATTTTTGCCAAACATCCTTCCATTCATTCCATTGCCATCATCAGCACTTTGGGAATTGCCACCATTATGTTCATCACCTTATTGGTTCAGCCGGGTGTTTTTCATTGGTTTGTTACCCGAAGAACGGCAAAAAAACGCGGTCCCATTACATTTTTTACGGTAATTTACAGCATTTTATTGTACACCTATTTCTTTTTAGGAAGTATGTTTTTATCGGTTTTGTTGATTGTTTTTGTGCTCCCATTTCCGGCTAAAAAAGTAAAAAAACAACAATTCATGAACTACCTCATCTCTAAGTTGGCAAAATCAACGTTGTATGCAGGTGTTCACGTAAAAAAAGTGGTACTCAACCCCGAAAAATTGGATTATTCGCAACCATCCATTGTTATTGCAAATCATACTTCGTTTTTAGATATATTAACCGTGTTGATGTTGCATCCAAAAACGATTATTATGGTAAAAAGTTGGGTGTATAATTCACCTGTTTTTGGAGTATTCATTCGCTATGCCGGTTATATTTTTGTAGAAAAAGGCACAGACACCAACATTGAATTGGTTAAAAAGCAACTAGAAAAAGGCTACTCTTTGGCAATTTTTCCTGAGGGTACACGTAGTGTGGATGGAGAAATACATCGTTTTCACAAAGGAGCATTTGTTTTGTCAAAAGCATTGAATGTTCCCATTCAGCCTGTGGTCATCGTTGGTTTGCACGAAATCAATCCTAAAAACGACATTATGATTAATGCCGGAGAATTGTATGTGCAACCGCTGGATAAAATTTATCCCAACCCAAATGAAAGCGATAAAGAATATACTAAACGCGGGCAAGAAATTATGCGCCAAGGGTTTCAACAAACGCACAAAAAACATGCAACCACCAACTATTGGTACGATTCCATGATGCGCAATTATGTATTGAAAGGTCCGGTTTTAGAATGGTATGTTCGTGTTAAATACAAATTGGAACGCAAAAATTTTGAATACTACGATGAGTTAATTGGCGATAGAAAAACAATTTACGATGTTGGTTGTGGATACGGCTATTTGAGTTTTTATTTGCATTACCGAGATAAAACCCGCACCATTGTTGGGTTGGATTACGATGAAGAAAAAATTGCAACGGCAGAAAACAGCTTAAAACGAAACAATAACATTCATTTTGAACATGCCGACGTAACGCAATTTCAGTTTCAACCATGTGATGTTGTATTTTTGAATGATGTATTGCATTATTTACCTAAAATTCAACAGTTTGAAGTTTTGAAAACTGTTGTTGATGCTTTGCAACCCAATGGAATTTTATTCATCCGTGATGGCGTTGTTGACTTAGACGGACGCATTAAAAACACCGAGAGAACCGAGCAATTATCGACGAAATTTTTTAAATTTAACAAAGCCGAACACCAATTAGAATTTTTGGAAATAGCAGCAATAAAAGCTTTTGCAGAGCAACAACAAATGAGTTTTGAGATGGTGGAACATTCTAAAACAACTTCCAACGTATTGTTTGTCTTGAGAAAAGATGAAAAATAGTTCAAAAACATACGATTTTGTCATCATTGGCAGTGGAATTGGCGGATTGGTTACAGCACTCATTCTTGCCAAAAACGGATTTTCTGTTTGCGTGCTCGAAAAAAACCAACAATTGGGCGGTGCTTTGCAAACTTTTAGTCGCAACAAACGCATTTTTGACACCGGTGTGCACTATTTGGGAGGTTTGGATAAAGGCGAAAACCTCTACCAACTTTTTTCATACCTTGAAATTTTAGATGAATTGCAATTAAAGCGATTGGACGATGCTTTTGATTACATTCGATTGGCCAATGGAAAAACCATTCCGCTGGGACAAGGATATGAAAAATACATTCAAATATTGAGCGACATTTTTCCGCAAGAAACAGCTGCTATCCATGCGTTTACAGAAAAAATTCAAGAAATTTGCACGTATTTTCCGTTGTATAACATTGCTACATCGGCACCAAAAACCTATCACACGCATCCCGACATTTTAGCTATCAGTGCTTCGGATTTTATAGATGGCATTACTAAAAGTCAAGAGTTAAAGGCTGCATTTTTGGGTAATGGTTTACTTTATGCCTTTGATAAAAACCGAACTCCTTTGCACGTTGTTGCGTTGATATTAAACAGTTACATCAAAGGAAGTTACCGCATAGAAAATGGTGGAAGTCAGCTAACAAAAGCGTTGGTTAAAAAAATTCGTCACTACAACGGTGAGTTGTTGAAACGAAAAGAAGTGGTAAAAACCATTGTCAATGCTGAAAAAAAGATAACACAGGTTGTTTGTCAAGACGGATCCAGTTATCAAGCCACAACGTTTATTTCCAATCTGCATCCCGTTGTTACGATGGATTTAGTTGGAAAACAGCATTTAATGCCTGCAACGGTTCAGCGCATTGCATCGCTTAAAAACTCCATTGCTTCTTTTGTGGTAAACATTTCATTGAAAGAAGGTGTTTTTCCGTATCACAACAGCAATTACTACGATTTTTTCACACCAGATGCATGGGAAACTGTGGAATACGATAAAAATCAATGGCCACAATTGTTATTTAGTTGCACTCCTCCATCATCAAAAAGTGCAACATTTGCCGATACATTTACCAGCATGACCTACATTCATTGGCAAGAATTTGAACAATGGAAACAAACCCATAATTCAATTGTTGCTCCAGCAGAAAGAGATGCGTCCTACCAACAATTTAAAAATGAATTGGCTCAAAAAGTTGTTCAACGTTTAATTGAACGCTTTCCGCAACTTGAAAATGCGATAGAAGAAGTACACTGCAGCACGCCCCTCACATTTAGAGATTATTTGGGCAATTTGGAAGGCGAAATGTATGGCATTGAAAAAGATTTTAACAATCCAATTAAAACCATCATAAACCCTAAAACAAAAATTTCTAACCTCTATTTAACAGGACAAAACATTGTTTTTCACGGAATTTTAGGAGCAACTATTGGCGCATTCGTAACTTCTTTTAACTTTGTTGATGCAAATAAGATAATTAACTCCATTAAAGAATAAAACGAACATGAAACAACACTATGATGTGCTTGTAATTGGTGCTGGTCCTGCCGGTTCCATTGCTGCTCATAAATTAATTCAAGAAGGAAAAAGCGTTTTGGTGCTTGAAAAAATGACCTTCCCTCGATTTGTAATTGGCGAGAGTTTGTTGCCACACATTATGGATTATTTAGACCAACTGGATTTACTGGAGGTCATTGGTGCACAAAAATACCAAGTTAAAGATGGTGTTTCTTTTTACCACAACGACAACAAATGTCAGTTTTTGTTTAACAACCAAGTCAACGAAGATTATTGGAAATACACCTGGCAAGTAAAACGTGCTGATTTTGACAACGTATTGATTCAAGAAGCGCAAAAACGTGGAGCCGATGTGATTTACGAAGCAACTGTAACCGCTGTAACCAATAGTTTCAACTTGCAAACCGTTGAATTTGAGCACCCAACAATGGGCAAACAAACCGTTACGGCAACGTTCTTATTGGATGCAAGTGGCTATGGAAGAGTTTTGCCGCGTTTAAAAGATTTAGAAGTTCCATCCACAGCATTGCCTCGAGGGGCTGTTTTTACACATATCCGTGATATCAACCGCACAACAGATGCTGGTAAAAACATACTCATCCACGTGTTTAGAGATAACACAGCTTGGTTTTGGTCCATTCCATTTTCGGATGGTTCGTGCTCTGTGGGCATTGTTTCGGATGTTGATTTTATCAAAGATTGTGCTGCCAACGATGCCAAAGAATTCAAACGTTTGTTGAATGAATTACCCGAATTGGAAGGTCGTTTTTCTAATGTTGAATTGTTGTTTGATCCGAAACACATTTTAAGTTATTCCATTTCTGTGAAACAATTGTATGGTGAAGGTTATGCTTTGTGTGGCAATGCAACTGAGTTTTTAGATCCAACATTTAGTTCGGGGGTGATGTTTGCCGTAGTTTCTGGTTACAAAGCTGCCGAAATGACTGTAAAACAATTGAATGGTGAAGTAGTTGATTGGGAAAACGATTACAGCAACTACATGAAAAAAGGAATTAACGTATTTAGAACCTACGTGGATGGCTGGTATGACGGACGTTTGGGCACCATTTTCTTTGCAAAAGAACGTAACGAAGAAATAATGAAGCAAATTTGCTCGGTATTGGCAGGCTATGTTTGGGACGAAAACAATCCTTTTGTGAAAAAACACGATAAAGTGGTCACATCACTTGCACGTGTTATAGAAATTAATGAGGGGAAGTAATTTCCCTCTTTTTTATTTCCAATTTCTGGTGAGTGCCTTGATTTGTAGTTCTAAACTTGCAATGGCCTGCACTTCTCTATCCACAATCAAATGTGCTTGCTCGTAGTAGGGTGCTCGTTTTTGCAACATTGCTTCCATGTATGCTAGTAATTCTTCCTCGTTTTTATCACGCAAAAGAGGACGGATTTTCTTAGAGTTTTTTACACGGTGTGCCAATTCCTTTGCAGGACGTTTGAGGTAAATGGTAAAACCAATTGTTTTCAATTCTTCCATTAAGTTATTGTAACACGGCATTCCACCACCTGTAGCAATTAATACATGGTCGAGTTGTTTTAATTCTTCCACCAGCGCTTGTTCCAATTTCCGAAAGTAGGCTTCTCCTTTGGTTGCAAAAATTTCATCCACCGATTGCGCTTCTTGTTCTTCAATTATTTTATCGGTGTCCATAAAGGTTAATCCCAACCTTGCAGCCAATTTCTTACCCAAAGTTGTTTTACCAGAACCCATATATCCAACCAAAATTACATTCATTGCCTTTATTACACTTTCCTATTGGTCAAAAGTACGAAATAAAAAAAACATTAAAAAAGTATGCATACATAATATTTTTACAGAAAAATGTTTACCTTTACTCGCATAGTTGATTGGGTTCAGCTACCATGAATTAGAAAAAACATTTTTTAAAATGAGAGAAGAAGCATATATAGTTACAGGATTTAGAACAGCTGTAGGAAAAGCATTTAAAGGTGGTTTTCGTTTTTACAGACCTGATGATTTAGCAGCAGAGGTTATTAAACATTTGATGAATTCGGTTCCTCAATTAGACAAAAACCGAGTGGACGATGTTATTGTTGGAAACGCAACGCCAGAGGCAGAACAAGGATTGAATGTGGGGCGTTTAATTTCATTAATGGGATTGAATACCGACAAAGTTCCGGGAATGACGGTTAATCGTTATTGTTCATCCGGATTGGAAACCATCGCCTTAGCAAAAGCAAAAATTGAAGCGGGATTTGCCGATTGCATCATTGCCGGAGGTGTTGAATCGATGTCGATTATGGAAATGGGTGGATGGCGCATTGTTCCCAATCCAAAAATAGGAAAAGAGCATCCAACGTGGTATTGGGGTATGGGGTTAACAGCCGAAGCAGTTGCTAATCAATTCAAAGTTTCGCGCGAGGAACAGGATTTATTTTCATTAAAATCGCATGAAAAAGCAATTGCTGCAATTAAAGCTGGAAAATTCAAAGATGAAATTGTTCCAATTAATGTAGAACACATCTTTTTGGACGAAAACGAAAAACGCCAAGTAAAAAACTACATTGTTGACACCGACGAGGGTCCACGTGCAAGTACCATGGATGCTTTGGCTAAATTAAAACCAGTTTTTGCAATGGGTGGAAGTGTAACAGCAGGAAATTCATCGCAAACATCAGACGGAGCAGCATTTGTTTTAGTTATGTCTGGAAAAATGGTGAAAGAATTAAACTTAGAGCCTGTTGCACGTTTGGTATCTTATAAAGTTGTTGGTGTGGAACCACGTATTATGGGAATTGGTCCGGTGGATGCGATCCCGGGAGCTGTGAAACAAGCAGGTTTAACCCTCAATGACATTGATTTAGTGGAATTAAACGAGGCATTTGCTTCACAATCGCTTGCGGTTATTCGTGAAACGGGATTAAACCCCGACATTGTAAACGTAAACGGAGGCGCCATTGCTTTGGGCCACCCATTGGGTTGTACAGGAGCAAAATTATCAGTTCAATTAATCAACGAGTTGCGTCGTCAGAATAAAAAATACGGTGTTGTAACCATGTGTGTGGGAACAGGTCAAGGTGCAGCCGGTGTTATTGAATTATTAAAATAAGCAGTAGTACAAATTTATATAGAAAACGGTTCTCCATTTGAGAGCCGTTTTTTTTGTCTTCCTCCTTGAGAGTAAGTAGCGAGTAGCGGAAGGGGATTAAGGGAGATGATTATTATTTTCATATCAAAAACCACTAATAACTTTTCAAAAAATTGCATTCCATCAAAAAAAACGGCTTCCATTTCTGAAAGCCGTAATTTATCAGTGTTTGTTGTTTTATTCTACTACCAACAAGTTTGTTTTTATGGGTGCTCCATCAACGCTTACTTTAATTAAGTAGCTTCCCTTTTTCAAGTTGGACAAATCCAATTTGCCTTGGGTGGTTTTTTCAAATGTTTGATGCATGATTTCTTTACCTGATAGGTCATACAAATACACTTGCGCCACTGATGCTTCTATTTCTGAAAACAAAACAGTTACTTCGCCCGATGTTGGGTTGGGGAAAATAGCCGCTGGTCCCATCAACGCTGTTGTGTTTTGCTCCTCGTTTGCAATCATTGAACTTCTGCTAGATGGTGTAGCAATTAATGGTAAAATTACTGGAGTAATTTCTCCGTTTATAAGCTCGTCAAGTAACATTTGTGCAGAAGCTGCCACTAATACATCGTTTTGTTGATTGGCTAAATTTTCCAATGAACGCATAAATGTATGCGGAATTTCTGTAGATGACAATATGCCACCATCTACCGCATAAATTAATTGGTAATACTGACTTTTTTCTGCTGTGATTTGTGAACTTAACTGACTCAATAACTCATCAAATTTTGCTTGATCTTGTTTCCAACTATACAATTCCAATAGGCTTTCTTGAAAATCCAAACCTACGCATTGTTTTAAAATTGCTTCTAAGCTGTCATAAGTATTAGCAATTGTGTTGTCTTGTAAAACACTTGAAATAGCAATGCGTTGCATATCGTTTTGAGCAATGTGCACTTGTTTTAATTCGGATAACAATTGTTTTCTTGGTGAGAATGACGTAATAAAATTCAATACATCATTTTTAAGTGCGTTGCTGCGTGAAGAGGCTTGCAACTTGTTTTTTAAATAGTCAGATAAACCAAAATTAGCTAACAATACGTTTTTCACTTTTGCATTTGATGCGCCAGATTGAAAGTAACTCTCCAACACCTGATCACTTAAATATGGTGCTTTTGAAAGCAATAAACCTTGTGTTTGAATTGAATTAGGGTTGGTTTCTATTGCACTCATCAGCGCAGCAGTGTTACCTCCATCTATTTTTGATGACAAACTATCTGATTTGTTTTTCAATGCAATAGGTTCAAAAATAATAAA
>JAKQEZ010000673.1 GCA_029558435.1 Bacteroidota bacterium | reverse complement strand
GTTATAGGCAATAGGGCAAACGTTCTTCGTTTCAACATTTGTGGAAGAAAAAAAAGAAAAAATGCCCCACCGCACTTCTGTTTTTTCAAAACAGTTTGGTTTTAAATTCATCTAATCGTTTGTTTATTATTTCAATGTAACTATCTTCTATTTCAAAGGCAGTCCAATTTCGTTTTAATTCTTCACAAGCCACAATTTCAGACCCACTACCTGCAAATGGTATCAGAACATTATCATTCACATTACTACTTGCTTTTATTATTCGTTGGCAAATATCTTGTGGCTTTTGTGTTGGATGTCCGTATCTTACTTTATCTGGTGTAAAATCCCATACATCAGTAGTCGCCATTGGTAAGTTAAAAGTAAACCTACACCCATCAAATTCATTCTTTAGTTGTTCGTATGGTATTTGCCAAAATCCTGTTTTTTGTAAAATCTCGTAATGTTCTTTTTTAGGGAGTTGCCAAGTAGCGTTTCCGTTATTATTTGGAGCAAACCAGTTGTAAGGTTGATTTCCAGTAAACCCAAACATTTCTTTTATCTGCTTTATCGTCAATCCACTTTCTTTCCACTGCTGGTTTAAATAATCTCTTTGGTGTAGTAAAACTAAATCTACATCCTGATTAACATAAAAAAGCAAATACTCACTTGCAGTTGGGAACATTCTTAATTTGTCGCTTGTCCTTCCTGCAATGCTTTTTAATCCTTTGTTAAGCGTTATATTTTGTCTAAAATTTAACTGCTTATCGAATATCAATACCTTTTGTTTGCTCAGTATGTCAAAGTTACCATAACAATAGAAAGAACCTGTATCTTTTAATACCCTTACACATTCATTAAACCAAAGTTTGCACCAGTCCAAATATTCTTCTTCGGTTTTCCATTGTTTATCCCACTTTTCATTTATAGCTTTATAATATGGCGGGTCTGCTATAATCAAATCCTGTGAAGCTGTTTCTATTTGCCTCAATCCTTCTAATACATCTATTTTAAAAATTCCCTCGCTTCGCATTTTTTCTTTTTTTCTTTAGTGCTTCGATTAAACATTTCTGCTAAAAATCCCTACTGCCTATAACAGCGGTTTTGCGTCAGGCGGCAGACAGTTGGTGCAAACTTGAAACACCCTACAAGCCGCCCGAACGCAAAGCCGCCAAACGTTAGCTGCAAGTGCTACATTCGTGCTTCGTATCAAGTGCAGTGCGTTCATTCTTTTTGTTTTATTTTTCCTTCCCTCTTTGGCTTAGAAACCTTCAAGGTAAAAAGTTTTTCGGTTGGTTTTTTATTCGTTCCTTTTTTA
>JAKQEZ010000672.1 GCA_029558435.1 Bacteroidota bacterium | reverse complement strand
CAAAAACAAATGGCTGGAAAAATTTCACAGCCAAACATTAAAAATACAATCGTTGGTAAACACCAATTTTTACGAACAAAACAATGCTTTTCCTAAGTTGGAAGAAATTGGGTTTAAGTATAACAACATAAAGGTAAAACCAATAAATTTAAATCAACTTGAAGAATATCATTTAAACAGAGATTTTCCGGCAAAAGATAGCGGAACCAATTTAGGGCCTCATTTACGCTTTGGAACCGTTAGCGTAAGACAAATGGTAAAAATAGGAGTAGAGCGAAACCAAACTTTTTTACACGAACTCATTTGGCGTGAATTTTTTATGCAAATATTGTTTCATTTTCCACAAGTTGTTACCCAAAGTTTTAAAAAACAATACGACAACATTGAGTGGCGAAATAATACAAGTGAATTTGAACAATGGTGCAAAGGCGAAACAGGTTACCCCATGGTAGATGCTGGAATGAAAGAATTGAATGCCACAGGATATATGCACAACAGGGTGCGGATGGTGGTGGCCAGTTTTTTGTGCAAACATTTGTTAATCGATTGGCGTTGGGGAGAGGCGTATTTTGCAAAAAAATTATTGGATTACGAATTGGCATCAAACAACGGAAATTGGCAATGGGCTGCTGGAACAGGTTGCGATGCAGCACCTTATTTTAGGGTTTTTAATCCAACCACTCAACAACAAAAATTTGACCCAGAGTTTAACTACATTAAAAAGTGGCTACCCAATTACCAAGAAATTAGTTTTACCTTACCCATGGTAGAGCACAAATTTGCTCGCAACAGAGCCATTTCAACATATAAAAATGGGTTGAAATAATACGCCAAAAATTTAAAATGGATTGCATTTATAAATTAGGTAAAATTTTTATGCAAATAAGCTTAAATTCTATACTTTACCATTAATAATTTAATACCTTTGTCAATTAATTTTTCAAACAAAAGGCATGGATAAGCATTCCTATTTAAGCAACGCAGATGTTTCTGCAATTGAAG
>JAKQEZ010000663.1 GCA_029558435.1 Bacteroidota bacterium | reverse complement strand
AAGATATTTATACAAATATGTCAATAAATGTGATATTAGACTCTAATCTGACACTGAAAATCAGGTTTTCTGACGTCAGGTTGAAGTATACCCCTGGCCATAAAACCAAATTTCTCTGTCGTTTAGACAGCAAAAACAGAATTTTGACAACCAGCTATTCAATTTTAAAGGTGCTATTTGTTAGTGATTACTTAGTATTTATCGTAACGCTATGATTTGGATTATTTCTGAGATGATTGTCTTGTGTTTGTTCAGCAACTTTTCTTTCGTTTGTCCAATTACATAGTTGTTTGCCGCAAGTATTGCAATAAGATTGCCAAAACAGCGTTGTATCAATGGTTGCACCAGAATGTTTGTTGCTCATAAAAGATTACCCTCTCTAATTCAATTGTTGAAAAATTGTAGCACAGGTTTTTCTGGCAAAGCTAGGTGCAATTGCGCTTTTTTTGATATTAAAATATAACTTTATGAACTCATAAGACCCAAAAAACGAGAGGGTGTCTGATGTTTTAAATCACCCCAAGGCATTTTCCGGTATTTAGGATATGAAACAAAAAGCCAGCGGCGAGCGCGAGTAACTGCAACATAAGCATTGTTTTGTTCCTCTTGAATCATTTTCGGAGTCGTTGCTCGGTAATCAGGAAAAACACCCTCGCACATACCCATCAAAAAAACGATGTCGCACTCTAAGCCTTTCATAGTGTGAACAGTGCTTAAAGTTAAACCATCGTTAATAGGCTCTTCTACGATTTGGCGTAGGGAGAGGGCATTTCTGAACGCTGACAATGATTCGCCTAAACCCTTGCGTTTAAAATTTGTCCACAACTCAAGGAAAAGCCGAATTTCTTTAATAGATTGTTCTTTTTCTTCTTCCGAAAAAGAATTTGTGTTTGTAACATTTGTTTCCATTGAGCGACAAAACTTTGGAATATTTGGAGAAGCAAAATCAAGCTCATCAATAGAAAGTAGTAATTGCTTAATTACACTATTTTTTTTGTTTTTCGCGAACTCGGTTAACAAGTTTGAATTG
>JAKQEZ010000658.1 GCA_029558435.1 Bacteroidota bacterium | reverse complement strand
AAAAACTTAGTATCGGACTTTTTAAAGAAAACATATTACGACCCGAACCATTTTATAAATACCAAAGGTCGAAACGACCTTGTTATTCACAACGGACAAAATGCAAACTCGACAGTTGGAGTAATTCTCGAAGCTAAAAAGCCGACCAACAAATCAGAAATGATTACAACCAAAAAACTGAATGCAAAAGCATTTCAGGAATTGGTTCTGTATTATTTACGTGAGAGAATTACACACAAAAATCTTGAAGTAAAACATTTGGTTGCGACCAACATCAACGAATGGTTCATTTTTGACGAACATTTATTTGAAAGACTTTTTGCCCAAAACAAATCGTTTGTCAGACAGTTCGAGAACTTTGAAGCAGGTCGTTTAGCAGACACCAAAACGGACTTTTTCTACAAGCAAGTTGCCGAACCATTTATTGACAGCATCACTTCTGAAATTGAATTTACTTACTTCAATATTCAGGACTTTCAAAAACCGTTACGCAATGCCGACAAGGCAGACGATAATTCGCTGATTGCTTTATTCAAACTTCTTTCGCCAGAGCATCTTTTAAAACTTCCGTTCACCAACGACAGCAACAGCCTTGACAAACGCTTTTACAGCGAGTTGTTGCACATCATCGGACTGACCGAGACTAAAGATGGAAGCAAAAAACTGATTGAACGAAACAAAGCAGGCGAAAGACATTCGGGGACAATTCTCGAAGATGCAATCATTCAGCTTGACAGCTTAGATAAATTAAGCCGATTAGACAAACCAAACCAATTTGGCAGCACAATACAAGAAAGGCTTTTCAATGTTGCCCTTGAACTTTCCATTACTTGGATAAACCGAATACTGTTTTTGAAGTTGCTGGAAGCCCAACTTATTACTTACCACAAAGGAGACAAATCGTATTCGTTTTTAAACCTTGACAAAATCAAAAACTATGACGACCTAAACAGCTTGTTCTTTCAAGTATTGGCTCGTAAATACAAAGACAGAAACGATGATGTAAAAAAAGCATTTGAAAAAGTTCCATACTTAAACAGTTCGCTTTTTGAACCAACAGATATTGAACAAGTAACTTTATTCATAAGCAATTTAAAGGACGATAAGAAAATACCAATCATTTCAACCACCGTATTAAAAAACGACCAAGGCAAAAAGCGAACAGGAAGTTTAAATACATTGGAATATCTGTTTGAGTTTTTGAACGCATATGATTTCAGTAGTGAAGGTTCGGAAGAAATACAAGAAGACAACAAATCGCTTATTAACGCTTCGGTTCTCGGATTAATCTTCGAGAAAATAAACGGATACAAAGACGGTTCGTTTTTTACTCCGGGTTTCATTACAATGTATATGTGTCGTGAAACCATCCGCAAAGCGGTGGTTCAAAAATTCAACGAAACCAAAAAATGGAACTGCAAAGACATTGAAGACCTCTACGATAAAATTGAAGACCGAAAGGAAGCCAACAAAATTGTAAACAGCATCAAAATTTGCGACCCTGCCGTTGGTTCAGGTCACTTTTTAGTTTCGGCACTCAATGAAATGATTGCAGTAAAAAATGACTTGAAAATTCTGCAAGACCGAGATGGAAAACGCTTGAAAGAATATCAAGTGGAAGTTGTAAATGATGAACTAATAGTAACAGATGAAGAAGGAGAACTGTTTGAATACAATCCAACCAACAAGGAAAGCCAACGCATACAAGAAATGCTTTTCCACGAAAAGCAAACAATAATTGAAAATTGCCTCTTCGGTGTTGACATCAATTCCAATTCGGTAAAAATTTGTCGTTTGCGTTTATGGATTGAGTTATTGAAAAACGCTTATTACAAAAACACAACAGAGCTTGAAACGCTCCCAAATATTGACATCAACATCAAATGCGGTAACTCGTTAGTTAGCCGTTTTTCAATGGATGCTGATTTGAGCCAAGCATTAAAAAAGAGTAAGGGCAAATGGAGTATAGATATGTATCGTATCGCAGTAGACACATACCGTAATGCCGAAAGCAAAGAACAAAAAAAGGAAATGGAACGACTGATTGCCGACATTAAATCGGATTTCAGAAGCGAAATTTCTATGAATGACCCTAAAGTAAAGAAGTTAAGAAAACTTTCTGGCGACCTTTTTAGGCTGACAAATCAAGGGCAACTTTTTGAAATGACTAAAAAGGAAAAAACGGAATGGAACAAAAAAGTTAAAGACCTTACAGACGAAACAAAGAAGATTGAAACAGAAATTGAAGAAATAAAAGCAAACAAAATATTTGAAGATGCTTTTGAGTGGCGTTTTGAATTTCCTGAAGTTTTAAATAATGATGGCGACTATGTTGGCTTTGATTTAATAATTGGCAATCCTCCTTATGTCTTTACAAGAGAGGCTGATTTTGACAATCTTTATAAAAATTACGTTGCAGATTTTCTAAGTAAGCATTCAGTTAAAGCAATTTCAAAAGGTCTGAATATCCAAACAGGGAAAATAAATCTGTTCGGTTTATTTATGGTGCGGTCTTTTGAATTGATGAAAAACAATGCCGTTTTTTCGTTCATTATTCCAAACAATATACTAAGAGCAACAACCTATGAAGCTGTTAGACTTTTTCTTCTTGACAATTGCAAGATTACCGAAATTGTAGACTTAGGTTCAAATGTGTTCTCAGAAGCAACAGTATCAACTGTAATCTTTAGTTACGAAAAAGGTGAGAGCACAGGGAAGACAAAGATTATAAAGGACATTACAGATTTTGAGAAAGGCAAATACACTAAATCAGAAATTCCACAAAGTTTGTTTAGAAAAAATGTGAGTTTCACCTTTAACA
>JAKQEZ010000657.1 GCA_029558435.1 Bacteroidota bacterium | reverse complement strand
CGTTAAGCAATACTCTTTTTTCAAAAAATGTAGCCGTAAAATCTTTTAGGTCTTTTATCAGCATATTGTCAGCTTTTGCCCAATTCATGGTAAAGTCAAAGCTGTTCTTGTCACGTTTTATAGTGTTCGCAAAATAACGGGTATCCGTACCGTTTGAAATGACAAAAAGCTGAATGTATTTGAACAATGAATTTTGGCTATTTAAACTCTCCTTGCTGTATCGGTGAACTTGATTAAATGCTTCACGAATAGCAACACCTCGTTTTTTTAATTCAACCTGAACCAATGGCAAACCATTTACTAAAATGGTTACATCATAGCGATTGGCATGATAACCTTTCTGTTCAAATTGTGATATTACCTGTACTTTATTTCGTGTGACATTTTTTTTATCAACCAAGTAGATATTTTGAATATGCCCATCATCAAAAACGAAATCGTAGATATAGTCGTTGTGGATTTTTCTTGTTTTCTCAACAAGGTTATCGCTTGGTTTGTCCAAATATTCTTCTACGAAACGAGTCCATTCACCATCCGAAAATTCCATATTATTAAGCGATTGCAATTGCATTCTCACATTCGCCAACATCGCTTTTTGCGTAGTTATGTTTTTCGGATTTTCATAACCTTGATTGATTAGGTCTTGAATAAATTCTTTTTCAAGTGCTGCCTCGGTTTGATAAACAGCAGGTGCCTCATTCACCTCAGTATACTTGGTGAATTTATCCAAAACAATAAAGTTGTTTGATTCTGCTATGGTTTTATACTGTGACATTTTGTTCCGTTGTACTTGTATTTATTCTCGACTTGATGACGTAAATTCTGTTCAAGTTCTTTTGGGGCTATCAACTGTTTATATTCACTAAACAAACAAGTATTACCAGAGCCATTAAAAGCATAGATTAGCTGCACTTTTTTATCGGCGTCTCTTAGTGTTTGTGCTATTACTGTTAACGACTGTCCCATTTTATTACCCTATTTTATTCTTAGGAAAGGTTAGTAATAAATCACGATAATACTCATACTGTTTTTTACGAGCTGTAAGCTCTGCTGTAAGCTCTGCTGTAAGCTCTGTGAAACTATCCAAGATGCGAACAATTTCTTTTTGAACAGAGAGGGGCGGGATGGGGTTTTGGAGTTTTTTGAATCTTTCTTTTGATATATTAAATCTAGTTACACCGCTTGCTGTTTTTGCAATAGCCTTACGCATAAAATGACTGCGAAACAGATACTTTGAAAACTCTGGTACTATTTCTACATCTGAATTAAATCTTAAACCAAAAGAAAAACTATTCAAATAAACCTTTTCATCTGATTTTGCAGTGACTGAAGAAGACATACCTGCTTCCTCTGCAATTTCTGATGAAGCAGTGAAAAGCACATCTCCATATTTTACCTCGTATTGATTTTCACTTGATAATACTCTTACCTTTTCAAGTTTATCAAAGTCAACTTCAATGTTGTAAAATATATTTTTGTAGGGAACATATTTTGCGTTTCCATTTTCGAAGTCAGCTTTACTTTTTCCAGTAAGCCCCCCAAAGATTTCACATATATCCCCCAACGTCTTCCATTCCACTTCCACGCCTTGTAGTAATTTATCTAAATAACTCATGCTTCAATCTCTTTAATAATGTTATCAATATCGGCACGCAGTGCATTTATTTTGGCTACTGTTTTGGCTATTTCATTATTCAGTTCTTCAATATCTACTTTTTCCCTAGTGTCTTTGGCTTCAACATAAGAGCTAACGGAAAGATTGTAATCATTCTCAGCAATTTTGTCATTGTCAATGGAAATCGCCACGTGTGCTACATCTTCTTTCTTATCGAAGATTTGCATAATGCGTTCAATGTGTTGGTCTTCCAGCACATTGTTGTTGGTGGCTTTCTTAAAGAAATCTTCACCCGTAGCATCGATAAATTGTGTTTTAGTGTCGGTTTTGTGTTTGGATAACACCAAAATATTTACTGCAATAGAAGTGCCATAGAATAAGTTGGGAGCCAGGGAGATAACGGTTTCTACAAAGTTGTTATCTACTAAATATTTTCTGATTTTTTGTTCTGCACCGCCACGGTAAAAGATACCAGGAAAACAAACAATAGCTGCCCTTCCTTTACTGGATAGATAACTTAAAGCGTGAAGCACAAAAGCAAAATCTGCTTTTGATTTGGGAGCTAATACTCCGGCAGGCGCAAATCGGTCGTCATTAATCAACGTTGGGTCATCATCACCAATCCATTTGATAGAATAAGGAGGATTGGAAACAATGGCATCAAACGGTTTTTCATCACCAAAATGCGGATCAAGAAGGGTATTGCCCAGTGCAATATTGAACTTGTCGTAATTGATGTTGTGCAAAAACATATTCATACGTGCCAGGTTGTAGGTGGTGTGGTTTACTTCCTGGCCGTAAAAACCTTCTTCGATAATGTGATTGTCGAAATGCTTTTTGGCTTGCAACAACAAAGAACCTGAGCCACAAGCAGGGTCGTAAATCTTGTTTACAGAAGTTTGCTTGTGCATCGCCAATTGCGCAATTAGTTTGGACACGTTTTGCGGCGTGAAAAACTCACCGCCCGATTTACCTGCATTGGCTGCATAATTGGAAATCAAAAACTCATACGCATCGCCAAACAAATCAATTTGATTGTCTTCAAAATTTCCAAAATCAAGTTCTTCAATTCCTTTCAATACTTTAGCCAACGTACTGTTTTTGGCTTCTACGGTGTTACCTAATCGAGTGCTGGTGGTGTCAAAGTCGGCAAACAAACCTTTAATATCGGATTCTGAAGGGTAGCCATTGGCAGAACTTTCAATGGCATCAAAAATGGCTTTTAAGTCTGTATTCAGGTTAGGATTGGTGTTAGCTGTTTTGGCAACATTTACAAAAAGTTGGCTTGGATAAATGAAGTAGCCTTTTGTTTTAATCGCATCATCTTTTATTTCGGGGGTAATCACCTCATCCGAAAGGCTTGCGTAATCGATGCTTTCATCTCCACCTTGCATATAATGTGCAAAGTTTTCACTAATAAAGCGATAGAACAGCGTACCTAAGACAAACTGTTTAAAATCCCATCCATCTACCGAGCCACGAACTTCGTTGGCTATTTTCCATATTTTATTTTGTAATTCTTGTCGTTGAATTATGCTTGTCATTTTTCCTCTTTTAATAATTCTTGTGGTTTCACTCCTAGTATTTTAGCAATTTCAAAAAGTACTTCCAGTCTTGGTTGTTGTCGGTTTTGCACATAGCCGTTCACCATGTTGTAACTTTTACCCAGTTGTTCCGCCAACCAAGTTTGTTTAATTCCTTTTTCTTCCAACACTTCTTTTATTCTGTTCATGTCATTTTGAAATGTGTCCGCAAAGATAGATTTATTATTTTGACTATCTCATTTTTCAATATAAAAAATGTTTAAATTATTGTTAGTTTGTTTGTAGGTGCGTTGGCAAAAAATGGCTCTTTTGGTTTTACTCACGGATTATATGTTTTTATGGTGTTCGTGAATGCTTCGCATTTGAGAAGGGTCGGCTTATGTGTCGGGCAAAACCAAATGTGCCATTTGTGCGGTGTCAATAAAATTGAATAAAAAAAATGTGCGGTGGGGAAAATAAAAAATACAGAAGGGTCGGCAATGAGTGTCGGCTTACTCGTTGTCCGTTTTCAATATGGTCTGTATGTCTTTGGTCACCTGTCAAAATGGTTTGTCCTTGTGTTAATGTTCACTTTTTAGTCGTCCGTGTCAATGGTTGCTGTGTTGTTCTACACTTGCCGGTAACGTTTTGCAGCTATAAGAAGTTGGCGATTTCGAAGCACAAAACTGTCAACCTGCACGAAAGTTTGATTGAAAAACTGAACTTCATTTAACCACTGAACCGCCAATTTCTTATAGGTGCTGTTACCTGCTGTGTTTCCTTCTGTCGTCATAGGTTTGTCATTAAATACTGAACAATTTTTTCTTTCCTTTTCTGTATTAAATCTCTCGTCCAAGTCGGATTGTCCTTTGTCATTTCTTGTATTTCCCTTTGTTGCTCCAAATGAGTGTAACTCGCTCTTTTGTCAGCAAATGGTTTGTTTCCAACTGAACAATTATGAGATTTTGAAAGTAGTAAATAGTTTCCTAAACAGTTGATATGTTGATGTATAAACTCTTCATCATAAGTATCGTAACC
>JAKQEZ010000631.1 GCA_029558435.1 Bacteroidota bacterium | reverse complement strand
GTTAGCTGCAAGTGCTACATTCGTGCTTCGTATCAAGTGCAGTGCGTTCATTCTTTTTGTTTTATTTTTCCTTCCCTCTTTGGCTTAGAAACCTTCAAGGTAAAAAGTTTTTCGGTTGGTTTTTTATTCGTTCCTTTTTTATCAAGTACACTTGCCACTTGTTTGCTCCAAATGCACTCAAAGTCATCAGGCGCATTGTATTCACTTATAAAAACCTTATGTCCAAGTTTCGCCATATTTCTACACCAGTCCCAAAATAAACTATGGTCAAATCTTCCTGTTTTATACCCACTTGTATTTTCGTAAGGTGGGTCACAATAAATAATACTTTCAGGCGGTATTTGTAATTTCCAATATTCACCGCTTGTAAATCGTATTCCACTTATTGCCTTTTGTGTTTTTATAATATTTCGGTAACTTTCTCCAATTCTATCACGTCCAACACAGCAAATATCTTTCACACTTCCAACAAATCCACCAAAAAAAGTTGCACCAAATGTAAACCCAAATCCAATATAAGCAACCATATAATCAGGATATTTACTTTTATTGTCTTTAACATCTTTATAAAGTTCGTATGTAACCTCTTTCGGTGGTTGCCATCCTTTTTGTAGTTCCAAATATAACGCAATAAGATAGTGGTTTATATCACTCCCAAGTCTGTTTCCTTCTACTTTGTCAATCATATTCGCACCACCCACAAAAGGTTCAACGTACCATTGTTCAGGTTTTCGGTCTTTCAAAATTATAGGCAATATTTCTTTTGCTATTCTTGCCTTGCTTCCCATGTACTTCATATATTCTTTTTTAAATTTTTCAAATTTATTTTTGCCAACCCACAAATAAAACAAAAAGCGTTCGTGCTTCGTAGGTAGTTTTGTTCGTAAAATCCGCACCAGCAGCTAACAACGTGTATAAAACATTGGGGCTGTGGCGGTTATTCAAAGTTTGTACCTCGCATAGGCTGTGTGGTAGGTTGAAGGGTTCTGCTCCGTAATCCCAACGTTTCATACACGCAGCCGTTATAAGCAATAAAAATTACTTACGTTCCTCTACCCTAATTTGTATTTCGTTTCCTTTTTCACGTTCTATTTTCTTTACTACTTCTGTAAGTATCTTTTCAAGTTCTTCCTTTGAGTAGCTTATCCAATGTGAAATTACTTCTACTTTGTAAACTGTTGCCATAATCGTAATTTTTACAGCTTATAACAGCGTATATGTGCAATACGCTTCAAGCATTTGTTGTTAATAATTAAACTCATCTTATGCGTACTGCACATATACGCAAAACGTTATGCTAAACCAGACAAGCGCCAATAAGGGTCGTCTGGGAAATACTCAAGCTTGTATTCCCCAAGCTTGTACCCGAACTCTATTTTTTCGCCTTTTTCAAAAAAGTCTTTCATTGTAAGGCCGAATTTTTCCAGTAATCTTTTTTCAAAATACTCCCTTGCGTCTGGAGCGCAATCATCTTCCAACAACAGAACCATTTTTTTGTTTTTTTAAGGTGAAAAGTTAGCGTAACTCCGCTTTCTCTTCCATGTCCGACTACACGCGGCCACACCAGGAAAGCATCAGTTATAACACCACAAAGATACGCCTTTTTCCCTATGGGGTATTCCAAAAATCTTTCATGTTAACACTCGTTTAATTGTTCAAAGAGTTCGCTAATCTCGGATTGTAATTCGTCAACGAGATCAACCAACTGCCTGTTTTGCTCTTCCAGCCTCTTGATTTCTGATTTCAAGTCATCATTCTTATACTCAAGGTCAGTGAGTTGGTTTTTCAGGTACTCATTCTCCTGCTTATAGTCAAACTCGTGGTTAATTATTTCTTGCATTGCTTAAATATTTATAATGCAACAAATTCCATTCGGATAGAAAGAGAGGTCTATGTCGTTATCATAAGACATAGCCCATTTATACCCAAATAAAGACACTACATGCTCAACAGCATCGTTTAGTTGAGGCGCATTAACTTGAAGTACAGAGTCCTTGTTCCAAGTAATGCCGTCTCCTAAGTAGTGGCTGTGGGTCGGCCCACAGGTAAAGTAATATGCGTTTTTCATCGTTCTTAATTTTACACAAAGATACATACAAAAATTA
>JAKQEZ010000630.1 GCA_029558435.1 Bacteroidota bacterium | reverse complement strand
AGTAATTCGGTTTGTGAGGGCACTAAAGAAATAATCCGACGTGGAACAGTTTCCAGTCGGACTATTTGATTCATTTGATCTTTAAACTCCACAATTAGCGTGTTTTTAACTCAACGCTTCGATGATGTCGTAACGTGAAATGATGTGATAAGTTCCGTCTTTTTTATCCACCAAAACAGCTTTGTTTGTTGGTGTAATTAAAGCAGATATTTCTTCAAGAGTTGTTTCTTCTCTCACAATTGGAAATGGCGCTTTCATGATGGATTCCAACGATGCGTTGCAATTTTCTGGGTTTTGTGTCAACTTTTCGTAAATTAAGTCTTCATCAACCGAACCTACAATTTTCCCTTCTTTTACAACTGGAAATTGAGAATAGCCAAATTTGCGAATGTTGGCCACTGCATGCGCTATTAATTCTGAAGAATACAACATTTTATTTTTTTGCGTTGCATTTTTTGCAATTACATCAGCGGCAGTTTTAATGCTTTCTTCCAAAAATCCTTGCTCACGCATCCAATCGTCGTTGAAAATTTTTCCAACATAACGTGAACCGTGATCGTGGAACAATACCACCACTACATCGTCTTCTTTTAATTCACCACTAAGCTGCAAAACTCCTTTAATGGCTGCTCCAGCAGAGTTTCCTACAAAAATACCTTCTTCGCGCGCCAATCTACGAGTATAAACAGCAGCATCCTTATCGGTTACTTTTTCAAATAAGTCAATCACATCAAAATCAACGTTTTGAGGAAGAATATCCTCACCAATTCCTTCTGTTACATACGGATAAATTTCACTTTCGTCAAAGATTCCAGTTTCCTTGTATTTTTTGAACACCGAACCATAGGTATCAATTCCCCAAATTTTAATGTTTGGATTTTTTTCTTTCAAATATTTACCTACTCCAGAAATGGTTCCTCCTGTACCAACACCAACAACAAAATGGGTGATTTTACCATCTGTTTGTTCCCAAATTTCAGGCCCTGTTGATTCATAATGCGCCTGACGGTTGGATAAATTATCGTATTGGTTTACGTACCACGAATTAGGTGTTTCTGCAGCCAATCTTCTTGATACAGAATAATATGAACGTGGGTCGGATGGGTCAACAGCGGTTGGACAAACCACTACCTCAGCACCAACAGCACGAAGAATGTCCATTTTTTCTTTGGATTGTTTGTCGTTCAATACACAAATCAACTTATATCCTTTGATGATACACGCCAAAGCCAATCCCATACCTGTGTTTCCAGATGTTCCTTCAATGATGGTTCCTCCGGGCTTGATTAAACCTGCTTTTTCAGCATCTTCAATCATTTTCACTGCCATACGATCTTTGACAGAGTTTCCAGGATTAGAGGTTTCTACTTTTGCTAAAACGGTCGCTTTTACGTCTTTTGTAATTTTATTTAAACGAACCAAGGGCGTATTCCCAATCGTTTCTAGAATGTTATTGTAAATTTTCATACTTTTATTTAGAGTTACAAATGTAATCAATGGTTTTGAGAATTGAAAGGTGCATTTGTAATTTTAGCAACAAACTATTTTTATAGCATCAATTGTGCTTTTGTTTCCAGGTGAATGATTTCACGTGCTTGACGGTCAAACTCTTCTGGATTTCCAGAGGTAAAATAGCGTACGGTTCTTTGCTTCGACAAGCGATTCTCAATTTCAGGATGACGTTGCAAGTAATCCACCAAACTAGTTGCAACTATATCGCCTTGTGCTACAACTTTTACGGTAGGTGGCACCAACGTTTCAATGTAGGAAGCAATGATAGGATAATGGGTGCATGCCAACAAAATGGTATCCAATTGGGGCGACATGGCTAATAATTGTTCAACGTCTTTTTTTATAAGTTGTTTACCCTCTTCGGTATCTTGCAAGCCATTTTCGATAATGGGAACCCACTGCGGACAAGCGTGCTGAAACAAATCGATATGAGGCGAAAATTTTTCCAACTCCAAACGGTATGATTCTGAACGCACCGTTCCTTCTGTTGCTAACAAACCAATGTGGTGCGTTTTGGATAATTGTCCCACCACTTCAGCACTTGGACGAATAACACCCAACACTCTCCTATCGGGATAATGCAAGGGCAAATATTTTTGTTGAATGGTACGCAAGGCTTTAGCAGAAGCTGTGTTGCAAGCTAGAATTACCAACGGACAACCTTTTTCAAACAATTTTACAACCGATTCTAGTGTAAAATCATATACTTCTTCAAAAGAGCGAGTTCCATAAGGCGCTCTTTGATTGTCACCGTAGTAAATAAAATCGTGTTCTGGTAATTTTTGCAAGAAAGACTGTAGAATGGTTAAACCACCATACCCTGAATCAAAAACGCCAATTGCTCCCATGCTTCAAAATTACAAAAGAAACGCGAAGCTCAACAATCAAATACTATTTTTTACGTTATATAGTGCACAAAGTGCATTGAAATAACATTCAAAGCATTAAATTTGTAGAGCATGAAATTAATAGTTACCCTTTTTATGGCATTTACAGTCGGTTGGAGTTGGTCGCAAGAAACCTACAACAACTGCAACAATGCACTGGAATTATGTCCCAACAATCCGGTAACAGTCAACAATTACAGTGCTAACAAAACATTTTGCCCGAATTGCGAGGACGATTTTACATTTTGCATGACTCCCAACAACAGCATTTGGTTAAAATTTACCACCAATGAATTGGGGGGCGATATTCAAGTTAATTTTAATAATCCGTTGTTTCAATCGCAAGTAGGACAAGACAATCGTTACAATGCAGCGTTGATTCAAGCCAACATTCCGTGCAATGCTGCAAGTTACACGCAGGTTGGCAATTGTGTTACAACAGCTACTGGCAATCAAGTGATAAATGCTCTAGGTTTGCCTGCCAATACGGCGTATTACATTGTTTTAAGTGGCGAAAAATCGGGAGCTGGCATTACCCTAGCGGCAGAATTTTCAATGACTGTTGCTGTTTCTGGCACCGCCATCAACCGTCCTGTTCCTACCCTTTATTTGGGTATTGAAGACACCATTTGCGCGAACACATTGGCGTTTGTTTCTGGAAGTAGAACCGACTGCACCGATGCGGGTGAATTTCGTTGGTACCTCAACAACCAATTAATTGCCACCACAACTGATTCCATTATTTTCACCGACAAAATTAACAATGGCGATATAATTACAGTAGAAACCGATTGTTTTACCACTTGTCCACTCACCATTACACAAACAACACTTCCGTTGGTGGTGCACAGTGTCATTGCTGATGCAGGTATTGACAGAACCATACGCCCTGGAGAAAGTGTTCAAATAGGTGGTGGAATTACTGTAAACGACACCCTAGTTTGGTTGCCAAGCTATGCTTTATCGGATGCTCAAGTTGCTTTTCCAATTGCCAATCCACAAGAAACAACAACGTATCAATTATTGGTAACCGACACCACAACAGGATGTAGAGCAAGTGATTACATTACTATCACAGTGGATAAAGGCTTATTTTTTCCAACCACATTTTCACCCAATGGTGATGGTGCCAACGATACATGGGAAATTTTAGGAATTGAGGCTTATCCCGATTGTTTTGTAAGCATTTTTGATCGTTGGGGGCAAAAGGTATTTGAAGCTGTTGGCTATAACAAAGAAAAAGCGTGGAATGGTACAGGTAAAATGGGCAAGCTCAACGAAGGTGTCTATTTTTACAAAATACAGTTGCACGATAAAGAAAAGCAGCAAATGACTGGAAGTATTACATTAATTCGATAACTGAGTGAGATATTTAATTGTTGCATACTTAGTTATTTGTTGTTCTTGTGTAAGTTTGGCACAACAAATCCCCCAATATTCACAATGGTTAAACCATCAATTTGCCATCAATCCTGCACATGCTGGAATAAAGCAATGTATTGATGTGCATGCTTTGTTTCGTGCGCAATGGGTTGGAGTGAAAGGAGCTCCCATGAGTGGTTTTGCAACGGCTAGCTTTGGTTTGGCATCAAAACGCAAAAAATATTTGAGTGCACGTCATGGAATGGGGGTGAAATTTGAGGCCGACAAAATTGGTCAGTTTAATAACAACCGTTTTAATGTGGCGTATGCGGGTCATTTTAATTTTAATGAATACAACCGTTTATCGCTTGGAATTTATGCTGGTATTGTGCAAATGGGATACAATCATGCTACTTCCACTACTGTTTCACCCGACCCAGTGGTGATGCACGAAACCAGTATCATTCGCCCCGATGCACATTTTGGTGCTTGGTGGAATGGAAAGAATTACTACATAGGTTTTATGGCCAACCAATTGATACCAACTAAATGGAATTTAGGTAGCAATTCTCAATTTCGATTTCATTTTGCGTTCAATGGTGGATATCGCTTTATTTTGAGTGATAAATTAGGATTGATAGCTTCGTCGATGGTGCGCATTCCAGTTGTTGGTCCTGTTAATGCCGATTTCAATTTGAATTTTGACATTCAGAACATCGTTAATTTAGGAGTTGGTTTTAGAACTCAAGATGCTGTAATTTTTATGGCTGGATTTAAAATCAACCAACAATTCTCACTCAACTATTCATTTGATTTCACCGTTTCAGGGTTAAAGAAAGTTAGCGGTAACACGCACGAAATTGGAATCAGTTTTATTACTTGCAAGCCTGAAAATCGTTCCACCTCCCGTTGTCCGTTGTTTGAATAATTTTAATCGTTGATTTTTTGCACTTCGATTACAAACAGCGTACCTCCATTTGTTTTATCAATACTTATGTTACCATCTAATTGTTCAACCAACGAATTGATTAATTGAAGACCAAAGCACTCTTCACCATCAACAGCAAAATGCCAATTTTCATTATCGTGGTATTGAATAAGTAGTTTATTTTCATCAAAACTTGAAATTGTTAAATCAATTATTCCCTTTTCTACTTCGGTAGATTCATATTTGATAGAGTTTGCAGCCAATTCATTAATAATTAAAACTATAGGCACCAATGTTTGAGCGTTAATTTCAACTATAGATGCATCCAGTTTTAAATTGAATTTTTTATTTTTTAATTGAATTTTTAAATTGTTTTCAAAAATGTTGGTAATTAGATCTGCAAATGCTTTATTGGTTAATTTATTGGTATTAAACAATTTATCATGATACATTGAAATAGCCACAATTCGTTGTATAGCATCATTAATTTTTTCTTTCGATGTTTTGTCGTGAATTTCATTTTTTTGAATTTGCAACAAACTCACCACAATTTGCAAATTGTTTTTAACGCGGTGTATAATTTCTTTCGCTAAGGTTGATTTTTCTTCGTTTTGAATGACTATTTTTTGGTTTTGTGCTACCAATAATTCGTTGGCAATTTTTAGCTTGTTTTTAGAAAATCTATCCATTGAAGTGAAAAGATGATAAATGTAAAAAACCACCATAAACGCACAGACAACTTCAATAAATACGGCTATTATTTGAGGTAATGACAAAGAATTATTCAAATATAAAAATGCATCATCATTAATAAAAACAGATATAATTAACACCAATAAACTCAAAAAAAAGATAATCGTTCCGGTTATTCTTCCAACTCCAAAGTATGCTAAAAAACAGGCTGTAATCAACCAAACACCATCCACTAAATGGTTGGTTTCTGGAACAAAAAACAAGGCTAAACTAATGGCTAAAAATCCTGATATGCTTACAAGAATAAAAACAATGGAATAGTTTCTTTTAGTTATTAATTGATACAAGCTAAATAAGCAAGCTAAAAGCACTACTACAACCAAAATAAAGCCCCATTTTGATTCAAAATAGTAAGAAATACTTAAAAATGTTAATACAGCAATAAGGACATACAATAAGCGATAGGCCAAACGCTCTTTTAGCTTCGACTGGTAAGTATCAATCGAACTTTTATTTTTCCTAATTTGGTTATTTGCCTCCACTTACATCTTGTTAAACCAAGTTATTTTCTTCTACAATATTATGCAATTGCATTTCAAAAGTAGTCCCAAAATCATCTTTTACAATTTCCATTTTACCATCAAGTTGCTCCACTAATGTTTCAACCAACATCAACCCAAAACTTTTGTAATCTGATGTTTTTTCTTTCCAAGTACCATTGTCCTTGTATATTAATGTTATAAAATCTTCTTGGTGCGTTGCATTCAAATTAATCTCAATAACACAATCCGTTTTGCCTTGAAAAGCATGTTTCATAGAATTTAAAACCAACTCATTCAATATTAATCCAATTGGAATAAGCGATTTAAGTCCAACTTTATTAATTTCAGAAGTGATGTAATATTTTATTTTTCTATTTTCTGGATCTGTTTGAATAATTGTTTCAATCAAATCATTCGCATAATCTACAAATTTAACTTGCGATAAGCTTTCATTTTGATACAACTTTTGGTGAATTAATGACATGGCCATAATGCGTTGAATGGATTCATTAAACAACGCTTTTGTTTCATCATTTTGTAATTCACTACTTTGCAAACGCAAAAGGCTTATGATAATTTGCAAGTTATTTTTTACACGGTGATGTACTTCTTTTACCAATACCGTTTTTTCTTCATTTTGTTGTTTGATTTTAGTGTTTTGCTCAACCAATTGTTCGTTAACAGTCTTCAATTTTTGAGCTGAATACCTGCTCACATTGGTAAACAAGTAAAACAGATAAAAATTCAGCGAAAATCCTGAAATCATTTCGGTTACAAGCGCTATTTTCTGGTAAAAAGTTCGTGGTTTTACCGCTTCAATATGTATGTTTAACGAATAAAAAATAAAAATTGCGATACAAATCAACGAAACAAATAGTAGAATTATGCCTACTCTTCTTCCTACTCCTAAAAATGCCAATGAAACAGCTGCTAACATCCATAAGACATCTACTAAATGGATGGTTTCATGAAAAAATATCAGTGCAAAGGAGGTCACAAACACCCCCAACACACTGTATAAAATAAACACCAATTGGTAGTTTTTTTTATAATACATTATTACTAAACAGAATACACTTAATACAAAACCAAATGCCATGGTTAAAAAGCTTTCAACAGAATCAAAGTAGTATGCATACGTTAGTATTGCAAATACTATCAAAAACATGGTTGACATGCGATATGCCAACTTAATCCGTAGTTCATCTAAATAGAGTTGAACGTCTTCCGAAAAATTTGGATTATGTAATAATGTGGCCAAAATATAATTTTTTTCGCGAGTTAGTTTTTATCAAATTTATAGCTTTTTTTAAAAAATACTAATTATTTCTTAAAATTCATTGGATTGCAGGCTATTTTATAACTTTGCACTAATTATGAGAAAAATAGTTTTTATAGTATTGATTTTATCTACTTCTAGTACTTTTATTCATGCTGGGAGAATTGAAAATGCGTTTGAGGCATTGCATATTTACGATTATTTTAAAGCCAAAAAATATTTTACAAAAAGTTTAAAATCACAAGAAGCTATTGGAGCTTTTGGTTTAGCAACTATTTTTTATCGAAAAGACAATCCTTTTCATTCGTTAGACTCTGCATATGTTTACATCAACAAAGCATACAACAGCTATCCTGCTATTAAGAAAAATGCACAACAACGCTATATTTCTTTTGTCAACGAAACTAAAATTGACAGTTTAAGAACCTTGGTGAGTTCTCAATTTTTTACCCTTGCAAAACAAGAAAACACAATTGAAAGTTACCAACATTTTATTGATAAACACAATTGGGCAAAGGAATTAGGAACAGCCATCCATCTAAGAGATAGCATTGCTTTTTTACGCACC
Source organism: Bacteroidota bacterium (assembly GCA_029558435.1). Next base: position 4,916 of record JAKQEZ010000630.1, on the reverse strand, counting down.
AAAGAAAGTGGAATGTCAACAGATTTTGTCAACTTTTTGAAAAAATATCCAACCTCTGACTTTGCTGCTGAAGCCGAAGCAATGTTAATGGATGCACAATTTAACGAAGTTACAGCAAGTAAAACTTTGGACAGCTACGAATTGTTTTTAAAATCATTCCCACGCAACACCAATAAAGACAAGGCAGAAACAGCCATTTATGAAATCGTCACCAAACCAAATACGGTGGAGGTATTGGAACTATTTTTAAACAAATATCCCGATAATCATTTAAAAAACTTGGCTTGGGAACGCTTGTACCAGTTGAGTGTGTATGATTATTCCGAAAAATCAATCAAAAGATTCATCGAAAAATATCCTGCTTACCCGTACAAAGACAAAATTCAAACCGATTTAGAGTTTATGAATTTTGCCATTTATCCGTTTGAAAAAAATGGGCTGTTTGGATTCATGGATAGCACTGGGAAAGCTGTAATTCAACCAATTTACACTAGTGTCAATCCGTTTAAGGAAGGATTAGCAATGGTGAGTAAAAACGAATCCTATGGCTATATCGACAAAAAAGGAAACGTGGTGATAGATTTTATTTATTCGGGAGGCAATGATTTTGACCAAGGAAGAGCTGTTGTGGAAAAAAACGGCCGTGTTGGAATGATAGATCGAACTGGAATTGTATTGTTTCCTACTGAGTTTAAAGAATTAGGCACTATTTCAGAAGGAATGATTTATGGGTTAAAAGATAGTTTGTTTGGCTATTACAACACCATGGGTGATCAAGTTATTGCTGAGCGTTTTACGGATGCTTTTTCATTCTCCAAAGGTTTGGCAAAAGTGGAAGAAAAAGGGTTACAAGCCTACATTGATACAAAAGGAAATTACGTTGTTTACCCTGCTTTTGAAGAAATTGACTTTTTCTCCGATTCGCTTTTGATTTTTGGCGATGACGAAATGTATGGTTTGATGAAACGCTCGTGTCAAATTGTGGTGCCTAACAAATATGACCGTATTGGGAAATTGGTGGATGGCATGGCAATAGTGGAACAAAATGGTTTGATTGGCTATATCAATCAACGAGGTGAAGTGGTAATTACACCACAATACGATCCAATTCCTAATTTTATGGAACGTTGTCAGTTTGCAAACGGAAGTGCAGTTGTTTCAAAAAATGGTCAATATGGTGTAATTACTACTGGTAACAAAGAAATTATTCCTTTCAAATACGATGAAATTGGTGCTTTTACCCAACAAATAGCAGTTAAAAAGAAAGGGAAATGGGGCTATATCAATCGAGCTAATGCAATGGTAATTCAACCTACGTATGGGTTTGCAGAAAGTTTTGTAAATGATTTGGCCATTGTGCAAGATTATTCATTAATGGGCGTTATAGATAAAAATGGAACAAAAATTATTGAAACCGGATACAACAATATTTCCATCACCAAAAGTGGTTATTTAATCATCAACAACGGAGCTTTGTATGGTGTTGGTTCTAAAAAAGGTGAAATGGTTGTGCCAATGATTTATCGTTCGATACGTGTATTTGATGATAATTTATTAATTTTAACGGATAAAGACGGAATAAGTTATTTTGACTGTAAAACCAAAAAAATAATAAAACCAACTGAAAATGAATAACATGCTTGCAGGACTTGACAAATATAAATACGGCATCATTGCGATGTTGCTGTTTTATATTGGCGCAACCACCATTCGCATTCAGTATGGTTTTGTGGAACGACCAGATTTAAGCGATTTGTTACAACAAAATCCGCAAGAAGTTATTGAATTAAAATTAGAATCTCCCGAAGTTGTGGAGCAACTGATGAACGCCACAGGTGAGGTTAAAAATGCTATTAACGATGAAAACAGCAACGGTCAGTCTTCTAACGGCAGCGATGATTCTTACCAACAAGAAAGTTATTATGGCAATGCCAAATCGCTAAAAGATGTTGAAAATAGTGTTTACGATTTGGAAAAAAGTTTTTTCAACGAAACAGGTGGAGCGCAAAGTAGAGCGCAAATCCAAAGCGACATGGACAAGCGTAAAAAAGAGCAAGAAGAACTTAATAAATCAAAAAACACAGCAAATAAAACCCCAGGTGCTTCTTCTAACAGTGTAGGCGATTCTCAAAAAGGAATGGTGTTGGTGAGCTATAATTTGAAAGATAGAAAAGGACAATACGTTCCAGCACCGGGCTACATGTGTCCACAAGGAACCACTGGAAAAGTAGTTGTTACGGTTAAAGTAAATCAAGCTGGAAATGTTATTGAAGCGAAAGTAAATGGTGCAACTTCATCGGATGATTGTATGACTTCCTACGCATTGAGTTTTGCAAAAAAATCGCGTTTTAATTATTCTTCTACAGCAAATGCAACGCAAGAAGGAACAATTACTTATACCTACGTCAATTAACTTTTAGCCTATGACAACAATTCGGATTGAGGATTATTTTGGCAATTATTTTCAACAGGATGTTGCGCCTTTGTTTCATGATTTGTTTCAAAATACTAGTTTAATTAAGCGTGCAAAGGTTGAAAAAGGAACTTTCTTAATGCGTCAAGGGGATATTTGCCAGCAAACAATTTTTGTAGAAAAAGGGTTGTTGCGCTACTACTCTATTGATGCCAAGGGTAAAGAACACATCTTGCATTTTGCACCAGAAGGTTGGCTAATCAACGACAAAGACAGTGCTTATTTTCAATTGCCTACTAATTATTTCATTGAAGTTTTGGAAGACAGTGAGATTGTTTTTCTTCAACTTGATTTTTTTAATGCTTTGGTCGATAAACTTCCGACTATCAAAAACATGAACGAACGTTTGTTGCACAACCATGTTCGCCAGTTGCAAAAACGCATCACCTTGTTATTGAGTGCCACAGCCGAAGAACGCTACGTGGATTTTATAGAAATTTATCCCAATATACTTGCACGTGTACCGCAATGGATGGTGGCTAGTTACTTGGGCATTACCCCCGAAAGTTTAAGTCGCGTGCGCAAAGAATTAGCCGAGAAATGGAAGAATACTAACTAGCTTTTTTCTCTTTTTGGCGTTTTTCTTTTTTGTATTCTCTGTTTTTAATGCGCATGTGTTTGCGTTCTTCGCGGTATTGCTTTTGAGAAATTTTAAATTCTTCTTTGGTTAAAGCATCCATCTGCGGATTAAATTCTACCTGCCCCATTAATATATCGTTGATAACAATTTCGGTATAATAATTTTCTTTCTCGGGGTTGTAGGTTGAATTCAAATCTTGATCAAACATTTTGGCCAAGTTGCGGTAAATAAACGCCTGAAAATCGCCTGCATATTCTGAAATAATTTGGTTGACTGTTTTTCCAGTTTCACGATGTACCAATTGCATTAGCAAACGCCCTTCACTTGTATATAAATCACGAATAGAATAGGTAAATTCATCTTTAAGGAAATTCGCCATTTTTTTAGAGTATTTTTTCTTTTCGCGTTTTTTATCCAATTTCGCCAATTCGGTTTCATATTCATTCATAATGGCTTTTGCTTTGAGCGCCATAGGATAAATTTTTCGAACACGCTCCAATTCACGGTTATACCTGTTTTGAAAAAAACGATTAACAACTACTTCATTCAATTCTTTGTAATAAATTAACGAATCTGAAAATTGACAATACAGATTTGATAAATAAAATCCCGTAAATATTAAAGTAACGAAAAATGTTTTCATAATATTCTTATATTTACATTTTGAATTTTTATATCAAAGTTATTGCCAAAAAATGAATAAATATACATACATCTTGTTTCTTTTAGTTGCTTTTGCTTTTGGGGCATGTAAATCTAATAATGAAAAATCAGAAGAAATAAGTGATGGCATTGAAGTAATAGATAAAGATTCATTGGATCCAATGTTGGTGGAAGACACCACAAAAAAAGTGCACGAAATCAAAGAGCACCAAGAAAATTTAAAAGTTATTGAAAAAAAATACGGTGAACAATGGGGTTTTTGTGAATGTGTTGTTGCCAACGATTCTATTGACAGAGCTGTAAAAAATCTTGTTGATTTTGAATCTAAACAAGCAGAGAAATTGTTGGAACGCTTTGAGTATGTTTCCACCAAATGCCAGGCGTTTTTAGGCATGGATGCTAACAGAACTCCCGAAGAACGTATCAAGCACGAAAAACGTGTAAAGAAATGTTTGAAAGACGCAAAAACAGCAAAGTAGCGTTTTTATTCTTCTCTATTAATAGTTAGAATATCTTTTACAGAATCCAAAGGGATTTCAAGCCAAATTTGCCCAACTGCATAAGCGGCTATTTCATATTGATTGTATAAAAACACTAATTTTTCGTTATCAAAATAAAAGTTATTGTTGAGCTTAAATTGATTGTTGGTAAACCAAAACCCAGCTTCTTCTAAATCATGTGTTGGCGCTAGTTCAAAAAACTTACGAAAAACCACTTCCATTCTTTTTTCTAATTCTGGAATATTGGTGCAAATATCTTTCAACTTTAAGACCTTTTTAGAGTTTAAATCGATGGTGTAAAAATTGTGAACCGAATTGCCATGTGCACCACCTGTAAAACTATATTGCGAAAAATCGGCAACTAAATAATTGGTAAAAACAGTGTCGTAATTCAACGAAACATCCCATTCCCACGCAGTGTAGTGCATCGTGTCGTTATTGGAAAGCATTTGGTATTCATAAACAAACGAATCAATTATATAATCCATTGCTTTATAATCCAACGGAACTTTAATGGTTGTGCTTAAAAAAGAATTGGTAATTGAATCTGTTACTGCTTTAATGGGTGATTCTAAAGACGCAATTGTATAGTGCATAACAGCTTTTGTAGTGTCGTTATTACGATTTACATAAAAAGATGTAAGTTGATTTTCTTCCCACATTTTTGGAGTTACCGTTGTTTTATAGGGCACTTCATAAC
>JAKQEZ010000619.1 GCA_029558435.1 Bacteroidota bacterium | reverse complement strand
CGTTCAAAATTGCTTCGGGTGTTAGAGAATCGAGTTGAATCCATTCATTTTTACCTTCCACTTTATTGCCAACTTTATTGAGAATGAATGTTGTAGCAGTACCATCAAAAACAGCAAATTGTGTGGTTAACTCCATTTGACTATCCAACACAATGCGTATCGGATTGTTGCCGCTAACTTCTCGCACATTTAACGATGGATTATCGTTTAAAACAGTATTTTTTCCAACCAAAATTGACGCTTCTTCTGCTCGCCAATGGTGCACAATTTTTTTAGTTGTTGCTCCTGTTATCCAATTGATTCCCTTTTCAGCATTGGTGCGCTTTTTATCAATAAAACCGTCTTGTGTTTGTGCCCATTTTAGAATTACATAGGGTCTTTTTTGTTCGTGAAAAGTAAAAAAACGTTTATTGAGCTCACGGCAAGCTTTTTCAAGCACACCAACAGTAACGTCAATGCCAGCTTGTTGCAAACGTTCAATACCTTTACCCGCAACTTGAGAAAAAGTATCAACACAACCGATAACAACACGTTTAAAACCACATTGCACCAACAAATCTGCGCACGGAGGTGTTTTTCCATGATGTGCACACGGCTCCAATGAAACATAAATAGTTGCTTCTTTCAACAAGGTTTTATCTTCAACCGAATTGACAGCATTCACCTCGGCATGTGCTTCTCCGTAGTGTTGATGATAGCCCTCGCCAATGATTTGATTATTGTGCACAATAACAGCTCCCACCATCGGATTGGGGGCAACATTTCCTTTGCCTTTTAGTGCCAGTTCAATGCATCGTTTTATGTAAAATTCGTCTGTCAATTGTTTAAAGTTGATTGAGCCATTGCATGGTATCCACATTGTCGGCATAATCGTTCAATGACGGACATTGTGCCTGACCAAAGGGAATATATTTTTTTCCTGCAATTACTTGCAATTCATCGGTGTGTTGAGCAATGTAATCTTGCACTTCTGCTTCCGATGCATAGAAATGATAATGAATCATTGCCAAGGGCGAATGTAAATCGGAACTTTCACGTAGTAAAACAAAATTATTGTCCAACAAAGGCAACTGATTCATTAAGTAAACTGCTTTATTGTAATCGTAATTGTTACAATATTTATGGTGATTGATGATATCTCCGTGTGTGAAAATTGCTTGAAAAAACGGTGCAAAATCGTAATCTTTAGGAACCAACAAATGCGATACATTGCGGCAGCCTAATCCGAAATAAGAAAACACATCGTTGCCCAAAGCAGCTAATTCTTCAGGTGTTTCACTTCCGTCCAAAACAGCAATGGAAGTACGATTTTTGCGAAAAATGTGGGGATATTTTCCAAAATATTGCTCAAAATACAACGCCGAATTGTTACTTCCTGTAGCAATCACAGCATCCAACTCACCAATTTTTCCAGCCGATAGCACAATACGCTCGTTTAATTCTGGCAAGAAATGAAACAACACTTGAACAAAAGCCGGAAGTAAGGTTTTATCATCCGAACTCATTTTGCAAACTGCTACATTTCCTGATGCAACAACACACAACAAATCATGAAAACCAACCAAGGGAATGTTTCCCGCCATGATGATTCCCACTTTTTTAGGTTGCGAATTATACGAATAGTGTTCTAGCCATTGGGATAATTTTTCTTCTGTTAGCCAAGTCCCAAGTCCCAACAATGCTTGCTGCACATTTTCTTTGGTAAACCACCCGTTGAACTGAAATTGTTTGTTGATTACTTTTTGTAAGTCTTCGTATTCAGAAGCTGTAATTCCAATAGAAGTTCCGGGGTATTCTTTTGCACTTCCTAATGCACGAAACACCTCTCCCAACTTAGCAAACGCACTAATTATTTGTTCTCTTTTCACTCTGCAAAAATAATCAATTTAGCGGAGCATCTTTTCTTTATAACAACAAAAAAGCAAGAACAATAAAAACCTCACATCATTTTTAATATCGTTTATTAGCATTATCTTTGCGCCCATAAAAAATAAGCATAAAATTTCATCATAAATGAAAAACAACGAAGCAATCGAAAAAAGAAGGACCTTTGGAATTATTGCCCACCCCGATGCCGGAAAAACAACATTGACCGAAAAATTATTGTTGTTTGGTGGTGCCATTCAAACCGCTGGTGCTGTAAAAAACAATAAAATCAAAAAAACAGCTACTTCGGATTTCATGGAGATTGAAAAACAACGTGGAATCTCCGTTGCTACGTCGGTGATGGCATTTGAATATGCGGGAAAACAAGTCAACATTCTCGATACTCCTGGTCACAAAGACTTTGCTGAAGATACCTACCGCACACTCACTGCTGTGGATAGTGTTATTTTGGTGATTGACGCTGCAAACGGGGTGGAATCGCAAACCGAAAAATTGATGGAAGTGTGCCGCATGCGCAATACGCCGGTTATCATTTATGTCAATAAAATGGACCGTGAAGGTAAGGATGCTTTTAGCTTGTTGGATGAATTGGAAGAAAAGTTAGATATTAAAGTGCGCCCGTTGACCTGGCCAATTGGTATGGGTGATCGTTTTAAAGGCGTTTACAACTTACACGATAAAACCTTGAATTTGTTTCAAGTCAACAAAACAAAAGTTGAAAAAGAAGTGGTTTCCATCACCGATTTAAGCGATCCGCAGTTGGATGCATTTGTAGGCGAACAATTTGCCAACGAATTGCGCGAAGAAGTGGAAGTTATTGATGGTGTTTACGATGCTTTTGATAGAAAACGTTATTTGGAAGGTGAATTGGCACCAGTGTTTTTTGGCTCGGCAGTGAACAACTTTGGGGTGAAAGAATTGTTGGATACATTCATTGAAATTTCGCCTTCTCCACGCGGACGTGAAACCGATGCACGTTTCATTGAACCTACGGAACCTAAATTTACAGGTTTTGTGTTTAAAATTCACGCCAATTTGGATCCCAAACACCGCGATAGAATTGCCTTCTTACGCATTGTTTCTGGAAAATTTGAGCGCAATACATTTTACAACCATGTGCGCCACAATAAAAAAGTAAAATTTGCCAATCCAACGTCGTTTATGGCACAAGATAAATCGGTGATTGACGAAGCATTTCCGGGCGATGTGATTGGTTTATACGACACAGGAAACTTTAAAATTGGCGACACGTTAACCGAAGGGGAAGTATTGCAATTTAAGGGAATTCCATCGTTTTCTCCAGAAATATTCATGGAATTGGAAAACTTAGATCCTATGAAAGCGAAGCAGTTGGATAAAGGTATTCACCAATTAACCGATGAAGGTGTGGCGCAAATGTTTGTGGTGCAACCAGGAAATAGAAAAATTGTGGGTACAGTTGGACAATTGCAGTTTGAGGTGATTCAGTACCGATTAATCAATGAATATGGTGCCAACTGTCGTTTTACACCAAAAGCCTACACCAAAGCGGTTTGGGTAACTTCTGAAAACAACGAACAATTGGAAGCGTTTAAACGTGCAAAAGGCAATCATTTAGCAAAAGATAAGGACGATAATTTAGTGTTTTTTGCAGAAACTCAGTTTTTATTGCAAATGGCAGAAAAAGACTATCCAGACATCGTGTTCCACAAAACATCGGAGTTTAAGTTGGATGCATAAAAAGTATAAGCATAAAAAAAGAGGAGTTCATCACTCCTCTTTTTGTTTCATTCAGTTTGCATTACTCTATTACAACGGCAGTTCCACTGGCTGTTACCATCAACATTCCACCATTGCCTCCCACAGTTTCATAATCTAAATCCACTCCAAGAATTGCATTGGCATTTAATTCTTTAGCTCTTTGTTGCATCTCTTGCAAAGCTATATCTTTGGCTTCACGCAAAACTTTTTCATACGATGCAGATCGTCCTCCAACAATATCGCGAATTCCTGCAAAAAAATCTTTGAAAATATTAGCACCAATTATGGTTTCACCAGACACGATGCCTTTGTATTCCTTAATTGATTTTCCCTCAATGGTATTGGTTGTTGTTACTATCATGTTATAAAAATTTAAGCTATTCAAAAAATAATTTTTCTCGCCAATTTTCTGCTTCTGTTTCCGTAATGAGGTTCAATTTCACTAAATAACGCACCGTTTTTTCAAAAGCAAGTGGGTATTTAATCAAATTATAGTTCCAATCGGTTTCTGAGAGCCAATTTTGCACTTGGTTAGAACGTAAATTATAGCGCCAAGAAATAATTTCGACAATGTGTTCGCTGTTTTTCATAACGAGTGCACGTTCGTTCACAATTTTAGAAATTAGCTTTATTGCCTCTGGGTTTTCTTGAATCACTTCTTCACGTGCAGCAATCACAAAACACGGCCAAGGTGTAATCACTTCGTCGATGTAACGGCATTTTTCTTGGGTTGTGAATGGATGCGTCATGTATTTATCCCACAAAAACAATTGAGCTTCGTTGTGCTCCAAAGCCCAAATTCCACCATAAACATCACCAATAACGTTGAATTTAAGATTAGTAGTGTCCCACCCCATTCTGTCGGCACAAACATATGCCATTAAGTGCGAACCAGAACCCATTCGCGAAATAGCAAACGTTTGGTTTTCTAGTTGTTCCACTTTTGTGTAGTTGGAATGAAATGGCACGTGAATTCCCCAGTGCAAAGGCGACGTTACGTAAACATCTACAATTTTTGCGTTCAATCCTTGCAAGATTCCTTTGGTAATTCCTTCGGTAAGCATCACAGCAACATCCAGCGTTTTGTTCTCAAATCCGCGCAACATTTGCCCTGTGCCTCCAGGCATATCCGTCCAGTGCACCTCAATTCCTTCTTTTTTGAATTCACCATCTTCCAATGCCAATTTCCACGGCAAGTTAAAATGTTCGGGCACTCCGCCAACTCTTAATTTCATACTTTTTATTTTAAACTTTGTTTTCAACACCAAATTGCATGTCGAAAAGTTGTTTGTATTTTCCTTCTATTTGCAACAGTTCTTTGTGGCTACCTTGTTCCACAATTTCACCTTTTTCCATCACCACAATTTTATTGGCTTTTTGAATGGTTGAAAGGCGGTGAGCAATTACGATTGATGTTCTTCCGCTGGTCAATTTTTCGGTTGCTTTTTGAATCAATAGTTCCGATTCATTATCCACACTTGATGTTGCTTCGTCCAAAATCAATATTTGCGGGTTGTAAACATAAGCACGAATGAATGCTAATAATTGACGTTGCCCCACCGATAATACGCCACCACGTTCGCCCACTTGATAATCGTATCCACCCGGAAGTTTTTCGATAAATTCATGTGCTCCAACGGCTTTTGCAGCTTCAATTACTTGTTCTTTGGTGATACTGGCATCACGAAGTGTAATGTTATTGAAAATAGTATCGGAAAATAAAAATACATCTTGCAACACAATGGCTATGTTTCTGCGCAAATATTTGAGGTCGATATCGGTAATTTCTGTATCTCCAATTTGAATATTTCCTTTTTGATAATCGTAAAATCTGCCCAATAAATTAACGATGGATGTTTTTCCAGCACCTGTTGCTCCAACAAAAGCCACCATTGATCCCGCTTCAATTTTGAGGTTGATGTTTTTCAAAATCCATTTGGCATCGTCGTAAGCAAAATAAAGGTTATTGAAAGTAATGTCTTGGTTAAAATTGCAATCGATGCATTTTCCTTCGCCTTGCACGTTTTGATGGCCGGTGTCTAACAAATCAAAAACACGTTCGGCTCTCACGGTTCCGCGTTGTAAGATGTTGAATTTATCCGCCAACATGCGAATAGGACGATACAATTGATTGACCCACAATGTAAACGCCATGATTTCTCCGTATTTTGACGACATATCGGCAGAGGTGTCACCCGTGAGTCCAACAACGGTTATGATGTACAAAAAAGCAATAGAAAGTGAGTTGAGCATTTCCACATAAGGAAAAAAGATGGAGTTGGCCCAAATTGCTTTGATGTGTGCGGTGCGGTGTCCGGCGTTTATTTCTTGAAATTTTGCATTTTCTTGTTTTTGTCGGTTGAACAATTGCACAAGGTTCATTCCCGTTATGCGTTCTTGCACAAAGGCGTTTAATTTAGCCACTTGTTGACTTTCCAATTGAAACGATTTGCGCATAGCTCGAGCAAAAATGCGTGTTCCAATAATCAACAAAGGGATGGGCACCAAAACATAGAGCGATAATTCCCAATCGGCATAAAACATCATCACTATGGTTATAAGCAACATGAGTATATCACCCAGCACACTCATTAATCCTGATGAAAACACATCGGTGATAGCCTCTAAATCAGAAACTAGTCGTGTTACAATATTTCCAATGGGATGTTTGTTAAAAAAGTGCATTCGAAACGAGGTAACTTGCCGGAAAAGTTTCACTCGAATGTCGTAAATAACCGATTGAGCCAACAAGTTTGAGAAATAGGAAGAAACAAATTGCAATACGCCTTCCACAACCAACATCAATAGGATGATTGCAATCCAAATCAACAACAATTTTGCGTTGGGCGATGCAACGATGTATTTGTCAATTACCTCGCCAATTAATTTTACGCGATAGGGAGCTAGGATAGCCAACAACAACGTCGAAACAATAGCTATCCAATAATGTTTTTTATAGGCATTGGCATAGCTCAAT
>JAKQEZ010000612.1 GCA_029558435.1 Bacteroidota bacterium | reverse complement strand
AAGATTGTTATCATGTTTGAGTGAAAAGTGATTAGTAATTAGTGAAAAGTCTTAGTGGTTGTTCCTGTTTTACAGTCACATACCTCACATGTTCCGTTGCACTGGTTCATACTATTTTCCTTTGAATGATTTATTGTAGTGTTCTTGTAGTAGTTTTTCAACATCAGAAAGTTTGTAATAGATTTTACTTCCTACTTGACTGAATGAGATTTTGCCTTCATCTCTCCAAGTTTGTGCTGTGCGTTTGGAGATTTTCATGAGCATGATGAACTCTTGATTGTCTAAGAAGGTTTCTTTCTTTGGGTCTGGCTTGGTGTTTAGTTGGCTTTGAATTGCGTCTAATTTTGCCATTAAGTCGTTGTACTGGTCTTTTGTTAAAATAATTGCTTCCATTTTCGTAGTTTTTAAAAGTTTATGGAGCAAAATTGTGAAGTAAAAAAAAGTCCCTTAGTCCCAATCGGGTCCCAAGGGACTATTATTTTTTAGAGTAAGTTATCGAGGTCTATTCGTTTGTGGGTCTTTGGTCGTTTATCGCCTCGTGATGGTTTGAGGATGGTTTCGACTGTTTGGGGACTTATTTCGTTGTTATCCTTGTCGATGAAGTTATTGACGATCATATTTACTATTTCGCCATTAGAAGCATCAATAAATGATTTTCCATCTACAAATAATTCGCGACTTAGTTGGTAGAATATGTCTACTAATTGGTTTAGATTTCCGTTGAATTTTAGTTTTTTAGTTGTTAGTTTTTTCTCCAGTTCTAGTTCTTTTTCCTTCTCAATTTCTGAACGCATTTTACGAAGCGTTTGTAATTTTTCAATGAATTGAACACATTGTTGGTCATAAGCTTGCAGCTTGTTGTTGATTGAAATGATGTCAGCTTGTCGGTATTCGAAAATTTCTTCGTTTAAAAACAAGATTTGTTCATTGAACGATTCCATTTTTTCAACCTGATGTTTGATTTCAAAAAATGAAAAATAACGATCTTCCGATTCGGCATTGATTAACCTTTTTGGAGTAATTTGTTTGGTTTCTTTTACGCTCGAAGATTGCAGTTCTGTTCGTTTTTTCTCGATGATGTTGTACAATTTATTGAATCTACTCAATGCCTTTTGGCTAAAGAATAGTTCTTCATTGTTGGCTAATAATTTTTCGAACTTGTTTAACCAGGTGTTTCCGTCTTGGGCAAGTTGGAGTTGGTAGTTAATGAATTCGGGTAGTTGGGATTGTGGGATTGTAAATACTTTTTCGAGTAAAGCAATACAATAGTTTTCCAGTGTGGGTTCCTGGTCGTGAGTAATGTCAAAAATAGAAGCTGCACTTTGTGCTGTGTCGATGGTTCTCCATTCTGAGAACAATGATTTTTTGATGTTTTGCCCTTTTAAGTTCACGTTTTTTGCCGGTGTTAAATTTGTTCATTATTTGTTATTTGGTTACACTTTTTCCAATGTCACGACTTGAAATGGTATAGTTGCTTGAAGTTCAGGTATACTTCAAGTAAATTTCAATATGATTTTGGAAGTTTTTTACTATTTGGGATGCCTAAAATTAGAACAAATTCAGTACCGTTTTGCCTTGTTTTTCGTACAAGTTTTCAACAATTTTGCGAAGGCTTGTATTTGCTAGGGTTTTGGATTTCGAGAGTAAAAAAGAGTAAAATTTACCTTCGAAAAAGAAAACGAGAGTAATTTTTTGAAGTAATTACTCTCGTTCTGTTTT
>JAKQEZ010000603.1 GCA_029558435.1 Bacteroidota bacterium | reverse complement strand
GTTCGGATTGTATTGGGATTACCAAAAAGTAGTTCTTGGGTTCGTTTCAACATGGGTAAATAGGAAACGGTTACACCATAAGCGGAAGCTCTTTTGGCAAAAAACAACCCTGTATCTGTAAATTGATAATTGCCTTTGTTTTCTGTAAACCAACCTAAAAACACGAGAAAGTCTAATATTTTCTTGAAAATTTCTGGTTCTTTATGAAATTCTTCTGGTCGGAATGAGGTTTCCATGAAATACTTGTGGAACATGCCTGTCATTCCCAAGCTTACCACCAATGGTCCAACCAAAAACCCTTCCAAGTGTTTGTTGATTTGGAATTCCAATGCCTGTTGAGGAATGCTGCTTGTATTTTGATTTTTAAATTGTTCGAAAAGAGATTCTAAATGATGAAAATCGTTGGATTTTAATTCAATATCGGTAAAAATATCGCTATTTTCCAAGACCTTAACTACGGGCTCGTATTTGTAGAAATGTGAAAAAGCGGTAGTGCTATTTTCATTAGTAGTAATGGTAACTACTGTTGTGTCGTTGTTTACTTGGTAGTTAATAAACCCTTGCGAAGCTAATGCTCTTAGCGCTACGTTTAAATAGCCTTGATTCGCTTGAAATTCTTCGGCTAATTTCGCTATTGTTACGGTTTTTTTATCTAAAATTGTTTTTAAAATTCCGCTCTTGTTCAATGCAACAGCGATTGGTGCTAGTACTAAACCATCTAAGTGTCGAAATAAAGAGGCTCTGAGTTCGTTTGTTTCAATCATAGTTTTCCTGTCTTGTTTCAAATTTAGTAAAAAATGAGGATGAAAACTAGTTTTTTTGTTTGTGGTTTTAGGTTTTAGGTTTCAAGTTCAAAGTTTGTGGTTTCAAGTTTCAGGTTTCAAGTTTCAGGTTTCAAGTTTCAGGTTTTTGGAACATGGATTTTAGAAATTTTAGAAATTATGAGGAGTGAGTGGTGAGAAGTGAGTGGTGAGAAGTGAGTGTGAGTGGTGAGTGGTGAGGAGTGAGGAGTGAGTGGTTGATTTTTGAGACACTATCCTAAAAAGTTTGTACGTTTAAAACAATGCGAATAACGTTTTATTCCGATTGGAAGATTTTCTGTTGTAAATGTTGGACTAGGACTTGGTATTTAGATACCTCAACTAGCATGACATCATCTGAAGTTCCATCTAATATGTCTTCGATGTGTTCTTGAATGGATTGTAAACGGTTGTTTGCTTCTTTTAATTTTCTTATTGCCAACAAATCAATAACCGCTTGAATGTTTTGTTTTAAGTGTTCAAAAGTAGTGTTCTCGCCCATTGTTTTTAGTTTTAAATTGTATTTTTTATTGAAATTTCCGTTTTATTTCCAGAAAACTTAAATTGGTTGTAATCAATTCATCTATTACTTCTTTTTCCAATTGTTCGTAATCATCAAAATTCAAGTGTTTCGCCCATTGTTTGTCTTTTAACACTTCTTGCATTTGTTTGATTCGTTTGGCTGTTTCCGAAGCCGTTCGAACTACTGCTTTATTGTTGAATTGGGGCGAATGGCTATGCATAAAATCGAGCACACGAGTTTCCCAATCTATGGTAATGTAAAAGAGTTTTTCCGTTTCGTTATTGGGATAAAAATCTGTCCAATCGGCATAACCCATTCGTGGTTGGTTATTATTGATTTTTGAACTTGAACTTGTTACCAATCGCCATCTGCAATTAGAAGCTCTTCCCCAGTGGTTAGAAATTCGAAAAACACCTTTTTTTGTAAAACTGTATTGGCTTCCTGACTTACTTTTGTAATGAATGGGTAATGAATGGGTTTCTTCCAATTTTACTTCTTTAAAAATACAAAAAGTATATTTATGAAAGTTAAAACGGTTGTAAACGGTAGAAAAATTCGATGAATTGCTCAAAAAAGTACTTTTAAAAGTTATGTAACAAAAGTAACATTAGTTTTTGAAAGAGAACTCGTATCTTTACAAAAAAGCAATACTAAATGAAAGACCTACTTACGCAAGCTTACGGCTACATTTTCGAGGAAGCTTTGATTGATGAAATTGTCAAAGTTGCCACATACAAAACATTTAAAGCCGATGATTATTTAATTGAAATTGGTGATTATATCAAAACCATGCCACTTTTATTAAATGGTGCCATTAAAATTTTGAGAGAAGATGAAAATGGAGACGAATTGTTGTTGTATTTCTTAGAACGTGGTGATACTTGTGCCATGACGCTCACTTGTT
>JAKQEZ010000597.1 GCA_029558435.1 Bacteroidota bacterium | reverse complement strand
AGTTGATGTTTGTCAAGTCGGCAAGTTTCATCCGTATCATTTGTTCTTCGGATGGGCAGTCCATTTTTGATATTTTAAATGTCGTTTTCTGCATTGTCTATTGTTATCGGTTGGGTCGTCCTGCCATTACTGCTAACGTTTTGCGGCTTGGCGTAGTGGCGGATTTTTAGCACAAACGCTCAATCGAAGAACTGCACTTGAACCTACCACAAAACTGTCAAACGAAGCACTGAACCCGCCATTACGCCAAACCGCTGTTACAGGCTGGCGTTCCTGTCGTTCGTGGCTGAAACCCTTGTCCTTATTGAGTTTTGCAACTGACTGTCCGAATGTTTTTGTGTCGGGTTGAGGGTCTGCGGTTTTAAAATTTTTAGAAGGGAAGGGGATTTTTAATTTTTTCTTTTCAGCGTGGGACAGGCATACTCTTTGGCAAGCTTGGGCTTGTGTGTCGGCTTGTGGGGCTTGCCAATGTGTATGACTGTGAAGCGTGGGCATTATTCAATTGTTTTTATTGTTTCGTCACCGCTTATGTTTCTCACTTTTATTCTCAATGGTTTTTTGTCGCTGATAATTTTGCCGTTCCAAAACTCTTTTGATTTTACTCCGTCTTTAATCACATAACCGAGTTTGTCAATTTTAATTTCGGTGCTGCTGTGCCATTGTCCTTCTGTGTTTTCGCAATCAAGGGCAATCAATTCAATAAGTTCTAAACCTTCTTCGCTAATGCTGATTGGATTAAATGTTTTGCCTTTGGCAATGGATTGTAAATTTCCTTTTTGGTTGAACTCATTAATTTTTTGTATCAATCGGTCGCTGATGAACTTGGTGATTTCTGTTTCATAACCGTCTTTGGTTTTGGTAGTTTTCAGTTCTATGATGTCCTCAATTACTATATCGTGCAGCAGATTTTTCAGGTCTTTCAGTTCAACTTCAATTTCAGTGGCGTTGTTGTCTTTTATGAATTTTTCTAATGCCTTTTGGTCGTCAATGTCTATGTAATAGACAATTACTTTTTTGGCGTTGACTTCCAAATTTTGTAATTCCTGATTGATGATGGTGTTAATGGTTGGAATATCCAAAACCTTTTCTTGTGTGTTGAGCAAATTGGGAACGTAAACAGGCACAATGCCTTCTTTACTTTTTGTAATTGCACCAAACCAAAAGTTGCTGATGCCTTTTACACCTTTTTGCAAACCCGGAATAAGCGTTGCCAACTTGTCCATCGTTTGCTGTGGGTTACGGAACAGACTTACTCCGTCTTTGATTTCAAATATCTGAAAACTGGCTTTGGCTTCTTTCAAACGGTCTCTAACTGTTTGAATACTGTTTAAGCCAATGTCCACGTGGATAAATTTTCTACCTAATTCGTTTGCAACATTTGCTGTTACTCCACTCCCTCCAAAAAAATCGGCAATAACAAATCCTTCATTGCTGCTTGCTTTGATAATTCTTTGAAGCAATCCCTCTGATTTTTGTGTAGAATACCCAACAGCTTCATTTGCACCTGAAATAATTGGTTTGGTTTTATCTGCATCCCAAATATCTCTTACAAATACTTCAGAAAAATGTTTATTAAACAATTTTTGCTTGTATTTGTCGGGTAAT
>JAKQEZ010000592.1 GCA_029558435.1 Bacteroidota bacterium | reverse complement strand
AAGCCAATAACTATCAAAAAACACGGGAACAGGGCGGTTAGCATCTTTAAGTACGGGTTGGACTACTTGGCAAGGGTATTGATTACTGGATTTAATCGCTATAATATCAATTGTTTAAAATTTTTGTCGTGTACTTAGGCCGACATCTTATTATTAATTTAAAAAAACTACTATGAAACTAGAAGAAATCAACAAGGAATTTCAACCCATTGAAACTTCCAATGTGTTGAGCGATGACGAAATGAAAGACACTTTAGCTAGTGGTTGCGACTACTGCAAAAGTGGATGCGCAACGGGCTGCAAAGACCATTCCAAAGGAGGTGCAGAACCACCAGTTCAACAATAACTTTCTTCTCGCTTAAATTCTAGAGTGGGCAAGAGTAATCTTTGTTGCTTTATATATAATTTTTGATTACTCTGCCCACTTTATTGCATGAGTTTGAGTGTATTTTTAATTTCTATCTTATTGGGATTTTATTGCATTGTTTTATAGACTTTAGTACAATGAATTTCAGTGTTAAAAATTCAGATATAATGGAAAAAATAAAAAAGTATGAAGTGACCTGCATTAGTAATCGTTTTGAATACTGTTTTTATAGCATTGGTAGTCGAGGGTCTATTAAAAAAGTAGCTCAATTCATTGAATCCCCTGTAAAACGGATATACCAATTTCGATTTGGAGATATAAACGAAACAACTGGAGTAATTGATGAATATGCGGTAACTAATAATCACGATACCACGATGGTGCTAAATACAATAGTTTGGATACTTTATGATTTTTTAAATCGTTTCCCTACTAGATTAGTTCGTTTTAGCGGGAGTACAAATGTAAGAACGCGTCTTTTTTTGATGTGGTTAACTAGTAATTGGAATTTTTCTAATAAGTACTTTGTTATATTTGGAAGTAAAACAAATGAGCATTGGGAAAGGTATAAATTAAATGTACATTATAACGCTCTTTTAATCAAAAAGAAGTAATATGGATCGTTTTTAAACAAATTAATCAAGGATTTTTTTCTATGAAGGAGTTGAATTTTAATATAAATAACGAGTTGCTCGATAAATATTTCATCCTAAATTCAAACTATATTTTGCGAAGCGACATTAATCGCATTATATTAGCAGCATCTGGATCAAAGGATTTTGATAAAATTGCACAAGAAAACCTGGCAACATTTATTCATCCTATCCATGCTATGATGCTTTCATTCTTAAAGGGCGATAAAACACTAAAAGAAAACCTTGCAGAAATGGCATTTTTTTTTGATTTATCTATCGAGAGCACTTATAATTTAATTGCCAAATTTATTGGAAACGAAAAGAGGGTTGTAGTTGAATACGACAACAATTTCTTTTATTTTCCTCCAAAGGTTTTGGTAGAGTACGAGAACAATTTTCCGTTCAGAACATACACCGTACACGATTTTAATTTAAAAGTTGCCCTTGATTTTGAAACCGCTCGATATAATATTCCAATAGAGGCTTCAATTCTACTAAACAACAGGTGTGTAACAGATTGCGTATACTGCTATGCTGATAAAAGACATATTTACGATTGTAAAATTCCATTTGATCGTTTGGTAGAAATAATTGATGAAACAAAAAGATTAGGCTTTCGGAACATTGACATACAGGGGGGTGAACTTTTTCTTTACGAGCATTGGTATGAATTGTTAAAGGAGTTATTTAAGGCAAAATATTCGGTTTATATTTCCACCAAGTGCCCATTGTCAATCAAACAAGTAAAACAGTTAAAAGAATTGGGTGTGAAAGAGATACAGGTATCTCTTGATTCGATATTTATTGATGATCTTAAAACTAATCTTAAAGTAAACGACAACTATGGATTGAATATCATTAATACTATAAAAATATTGAATGAGAATAATTTCAGGATAAAGTTAAAGCCTGTTATTAGTTCGTTCATCTTTAATATTAAGCGAATGGAGCAGTATATTGACTACTTTAAGCAATTCAAAAACATTTTTATTATCGAGTTTACGGCACCAGCTCATTCAATGTACAAAACACAAGAACAGTTTTTTTCATATCGCTTAACTTCTAAAAATATAAAGGAAATTAAGGAGTTAGTCCTACGGAAAAATGATGAATGCCACTTTAAAGTAACAGCTGATGTTTCTGTTGAGGACAAGGTAATTAATCAATCCTTTGAAGTAAAGAAAGTTAATTTTGCCAAACGATCAAGGTGTACAGGAAACCAAAGTTCATTCCTTATATTACCAAATGGAGATGTTACGCTTTGCGAAAAGGCATACTTTAATAGCAATTTAATATTTGGAAATATTTTGGAAAGTTCGATAATGGATGTTTGGAACTCTAAGAAAGCCAAAGACCTCTTCTATATTTCCCAATCAGTTTTTCCTGAAAGAAGCCCCTGCTCCAGTTGCCCAGAGTTTACCGAATGCCGTTACAACTTAGGTGTTTGCTGGGTGGATGCCATGGCAGCATACGGCGAGGAAAATTGGCTCTATCCAGTTCCAAATTGCCCCTATGCTCCAACACCTAAATATTTAACATATTGTGAATAGCATTAACTGCATATACAATGATGCATTGACTTGCAAAGAATCGTTGGTTATTGCATGTAATTTTGGGTGTACCTAACCATCAAAGTTGAACTTACATTTTGTACTAAACAAAAACTAGATAAAAATGACAAGATTATTTAATTTCCTTTTTTTTATTTTCTTATTACCACTGACTTTGTATTCACAAACAGTCCAAATTAAGGGTTCGGTTGTAGATAGTTTAACCCGTGAGCCTCTTCCGTATGCAACAATACAAGTTATTAATATCAGCAACAAAACAGTATTTGCTGGAATAGCCTACGATTCGTTAGCAAGCTTTAATTTCTCAAAAGTAGATGTTAAAAATGGTTTTATGGTTATGGTTAGCTACGTGGGCTACCAACGTAAAGAAATTCCATTTAACATAAAACTACACCAAAAGACTTTAGATTTTGGTTTCATTGCCCTAATGCCCGATATTAATCTGATCAACGAAGTACAGGTAACAGGACAGCGAAAAGTGCAAAATTTGCTCGACAGAATTGTCTACGTGATGGACAGCACAATCCTTTCAAAAGCTATAGGCACACCCGACATTTTAAGTAGTCTTCCCGAGATTATGGTAAATCCTATTACTCTCGAAACTAAAATAAAAGGTAAAGAAAACTCATTAGTGCTCGTTAATGGAATAAACACCGGGCGATCGATAGATATTCGCTCAATTAACCCCAGAGATATCGAAAAGGTTGAGGTTATAACATCGCCCCCATCGAGTGTAGATGTTGATTACGATGGGGTAATTAACATAGTTCTTAAACGAGAGCCACGCAAGGGCTATTCGGGGGATTTTGATGCTACCTTTATGCCTAGTGGACGGTATATAGATGCTTATTCTGGTATTGTCATTGGTGGTAAAAAAACACGCACAAACATCGTGTATACCAATTACTTGCGTAATAACTCATGGGAAAGCTCGGAAATTCGCAATAACACGCTTACTAATGAATCATATAAAACAAACGGTTACTGCAATAACCCTTTTGAGATAGCTCACAGTTTTTTGTTTAATTTAGATTACTACCCAAGCCCTAATAACTTTATTAACATTTCAACCCAGAATAGTTTAGCAAGAGTTGATAAAGATATTTCATTCAAGCCAATAATCATTAACAATGGTACTTCAACATCGCTAACACCTTTTTCGATACGAAATAACTCTGAGTACTTCATTGGAAATTATACGATCTACTACAAAAGAAAATTTATCAAGGAGGGTAATTCTCTTACTGCCAATATCAACCTTCACTATATGGACGGAGATGAGTATTCGGACTATTCATACGAAGGTTCACCAACCAATGCTAACGATGAAAATGGGAAAAAGCAATCAGCTAACATAAAAGTCGAGTATATTAATCAGATTAGCAATGTGATGCGGTTGACAGCAGGGGTTCAAACATACTATCAAAAATTCAATGGTACGTTAAGCGGGTCAATTCTCGGTAACGATTTTTTCAATCTAAGGTATAATGGCTATACAGACCTATATTTAAACCTAAAAGGCTTCGACATAAACTTAGGGCTTAAAGCAGAACAAAATGAAAATAAGTTTACAAATACATCTTTTGCTTCTACTTCTCAGTAAGCTCTTTTCCCAACCTTAATTATTTCCAAGCAACTTAACAAGGTGAATAGGTTAAAGGTAGAGTACCGTCGGACAACATTTTACCCCTCAGCTTGGACTCTATCTCCCTACCGCATTGAGATAGACAGCATGACGGCATTAATTGGTAATCCAATGTTAAGTCCTTCTGTGCGAGATGCAGTTGAACTTTCGCATTCATTTCGAAAATTGCCCTTTTCTATAAACAGTACAGTGTACTTTCACTCCACTAATAAACTGGTATCAAGTAATAAATCGTACGATTCGAATGCATTTTGTACCATAACCTACAATAACTCTGCTGATAGAATTCGTACAGGTATCAGGGTTAGTGGCACTATTATATTATTTCAGTTCATAGAAATCGAGCCAAACTTCAACTTGTTTTACGAAGAGTATCATAATGATGGGGTTACTAGACATAACTCATCATATTCATCATACCTGATGATAAGCATGGGTCTTCCTAAAGGATTTGGTATAGGAGCCTTCGGCTCATACAACGGCAAGTTGTTACACGCACAAGGCTATGCCGATCCCAACTATTCACTAGACGCTGTTTTTATAATGAAGCGATTCTATAAACAGAATCTTAACCTATATGCTGGTTTGCGTGGATTATCAAAATCTAAGGAAAAATCATTTACTTATGATGGCGACATAGAAGGAATATACACTTTTAAGCATGACACCTATGGGTTTGCATTCCGGATAACCTACCTATTCAATGTTGGGAAGAAATACGACATGGAGAAGATAAACACTCACTACGAAACTGATAAAAAGTAAGGATAAATATTAAATGCCGAAGCAATTTCCTATTCAACTACAGCACGATTCAATGGATTGTGGTGCTGCTTGCTTAACTATGTTAGCAGCACACTATGGATTAAAACTAACACAGGACACCATTAGAGAACTTTGCCACACTACTCGTATTGGCGTATCTATGTTAGCTATTAGTCACGCTGCAGAACTACTAGGGTTTCGGACAGTAGGAGGGCGCATACCTTTGTCCACCCTGCTTGAGAAACGTCCATTTCCTTGCATCCTCTATTGGAATCATCAGCATTTTGTTGTGTTGCATAGAGTATCTCATAGCTGGTTTTCAAAGGGAAATACTTTATTCCACATTGCCGACCCTGCCTTTGGTAACGCTACATTTACAGAAGAGGAAGTTAGGCAACACTGGGCAAATACTTTAAACGAAGGTCAGGAGAAGGGACTAGTATTGTTACTAGAACCTACAAGAAAATTTTTTGAACAAAAAAACGATGAGCCAGTTCGCCGAGGCTTAGGTATGTTGCTATCATATTTTCGTCGGTATAGGTCATACTTTGCGCAAATGGCACTAGGTCTTCTTTTCGGATCTTTGCTGCAACTGATTTTTCCATTTCTTACACAAGCAATTGTGGATATTGGTGTTGGCAATCGTAATCTTTCATTTATTTACGTGGTGCTGTTGGCGCAAGCCATGCTCATTATTAGTCGTACTGTAATTGATTATATCCGTCGTTGGCTTCTGTTGCACGTAAGTGTGCGTATTAATTTATCGCTTGTGTCAGATTTTCTCATAAAACTTTTAAAACTTCCTATGGGATACTTCGACACCAGACGTTCAGGCGATATTCTGCAGCGTATGGCAGATCACGAACGCGTGGAACTCTTTATTACCTCTCGTTCATTGCAAACAGTGTTCTCCTTTTTTTCACTAATCACCTTCGGCGCAGTGCTCCTTTACTACAGTGTAAAGATTTTCGCAATTTTCTTATTGGGCAGTATAATATATGCTGGTTGGGTGGCTATTTTCCTGAAACAACGCAGGCTGCTTGATTATAAATTCTTTAACCGTCGTTCGCAAAACCAATCCACTACCTATCAACTTATAGCAGGCATGCAAGAGATTAAACTGCAGGGTTGCACAAACAGGAAACGCTACGAGTGGGAGGACATTCAGGTTGACTTGCTGGAGTTGCACACTGAGGCATTGAAGTTAGAGCAGCGTCGTGAGGCTGGAAACATCCTCATTAACGAGGGCAAAAATATGATTATCACCATTATGGCCGCTACTGCAGTTATTAGTGGCGAAATGACATTAGGTATGATGTTAGCCACCCAATACATTATAGGTCAATTGGCACTACCAATTGAACAGGCTGTTCACTTCACCCTTGACTTGCAGGACGTTAAAATCAGCTTAGATCGCATTAATGAAATTCATATAAAGGAAGAAGAAGTACATCCTTCTCAATGTGTTATCCCAAATTTTTCTGGAGGCAGTATAGATATCCATGACCTTTCATTCCGATATGATGGCCCAACGTCTCCCAAAGTACTCGATGGGGTAAATATTAGCATACCTCAAGGAAAAGTTACTGCAATTGTAGGGTACAGCGGCAGCGGTAAAACCACATTACTCAAGGTAATTCTAAGTTATTACTCTCCCTCTGAGGGTTCAATCTTTGTTAACGGGAAAAACTTAACATCAATCAATTCAACCTGGTGGCGAGAGCAGTGTGGTGTGGTTATGCAGGATGGTTTCATATTCTCAGAATCTATTGCCCGAAATATTGCTACTGCTGACGGCGAAATTGATACGAAAAAGTTAGCTATGGCCTCAAAGATGGCCAATATTTACGATACTGTGATGGGGTTACCCCTTAAATTTAACACAATGATTGGTCAAGAGGGTCAGGGTTTGAGTCATGGCCAACGTCAGCGATTGCTGATTGCTCGTGCGGTGTATCGCAACCCTTATTTTCTATTTTTTGACGAAGCTACAAATGCCCTAGATGCTAACAATGAACGTGTAATTGTTGAGAACCTTCAAGAATTTTACCAAGGGAAAACAGTGGTTATAGTTGCACACCGTTTAAGTACTGTAAAAAATGCTGACCAAATTGTGGTATTGGCTGATGGTAAAGTTGCAGAAGTTGGCAATCATCAAGAATTAACAGAAAAAAAGGGGGCATATTTTCAACTTGTTAAAAATCAATTAGACCTTGGATATTAATATGGTTATAGGAGTTGATAACATTGAATTAAGAAGCGAAAAGGCTAGGAGCGTAATTGGGCAAATACCACCAATAATTGTGCGTATGGGTATTGCTATAATGTCAATTATAATTATTACTTTCCTTTTAGTATCCTACTTTATTAAATTTGATTATATAATAAAAACAACAGCATACCTTGAGCAAAAAAGCGATAGTATTACTGTAATTATTAAAATTCCAGCAAATGAGATAAATAAGATCAAACATGGTCAAAAAGTGATTTTGAGTTTTGATAATATACCATACCTCTACAATAAAAAACTCGTTACAGAAATAATTTCAGTTCCTAATGTAATCGATATTTCAAGTTCAGGTGGTTACTTTTTTACAAAAATAACATTGACAAACGAAATCCTAATAGAAAATGGTTCTGAATTTAAGATAAGTACTAAAATTGAACTAAATGCCGAAATTCTAGCAGGAAAGACAAGTTTTCTCGAAAGAATAACCGAACCACTTAAATCATTGAATAAAATCTAGTCGAAACCCTTCGCTTCGCAGCCATACACATTGCTTGTCCCCCATTGCTATCACACAAACCTAAGCCAAGCAAAGAGTATGTCTGCCCCAACCTTCTGACAGAAGATCGCCCAGTTGGTAACAAGGGGTGTAGCCAATGTGGGTTGACATCGGGACTTCGGAGCGGTTTCGCCCGCTCGGGCATTTTCGTCGGGGGACGAAAACGCAACACGCTCTCCCACACTTGCCACACCCCCAGCCGTTATGCACAAGCGGAGAAAAGACAACGACACAGCAAATTGACAATGAAAAATGAATGTTAAACTTGGAATGAAAAACGAAACAGATAGACATATAACCCGACACTCATTGCCGACCCGAATGTGTTTTAATTTTTTTTATCCAACGCACAAAAATTTTGAAATTCTGCCGACCCATATTGCACACATTGACAAAGCCCCACAAGCCAGCGCTACAGCCAAAGCTTTGTCAAAGAGTGCAATCTTGCCGACACGCAACGGAGGTGTTGAAAACTTTTTTAATATTAATCCTATTTGTAATCTGAAAAATATTAATTTTGACACATTATGTCAATAGTAATTATGTCAACTAAGAAAATAGGCGAAAAGTTAAGACACATTCGAGAAAAAAAGGAACTTCCATTGCGGAAAGTTGCTGCATTGCTCGACATTGATGTAGCTATTTTGAGCAAAATGGAACGTGGAGAGAGACGGATTACAAAAGAAGTAGTTCTAAAACTTGCCGACATTTACGGCTACAACGCAGACGAACTTTTGATTTCGTTTCTAAGCGACAAGATTTTATATGAAATTCAAGACGAAGATTTAGGAATAGAAGCACTGAAAGTAACAGAGGAAAGAGTAAAATATATAAAAGCGAATAAGAAGAAATGACAATAAAGCAACTCATAGAAAAATATACAGCCGACAGGGATTACTACTTGACAAACAAGTATAATGAAACACTGCTTCGCAGTGATTTCTTAGACCCGTTTTTCGAGTTGCTTGGTTGGGACATTAAAAACAATGCAGGTAAATCGACCAACGAACGTGAAGTAATTTTAGAAGAAGCATTAAAGGCAAATGCTTCCGAACATTCAAAAAAACCTGATTATACTTTCCGACTTTTTTCTGAAAGAAAATACTTTTTGGAAGCAAAGAAACCTTGCGTTTCTATTGAATCAAACAACGACACAGCAAAACAGGTCAGACGATATGGTTTTACTGCTAAGTTAAAAATTTCTGTTTTATCAAACTTTGAATATCTGATTATTTATGATACTTCGGTAAAAGTTGAGAAATACGACAGCTATCAAAAAGCACTTGTAAAAAAATACCATTACACGGAATACGAAAGCAAGTTTGAAGAAATCAAACAACTTCTTGGAAAAGAATCTGTTTATTCAGGTGCATTTGAAACGGAATGGAAAGAAATTGAAAGCAAAATCAATCAATATTCGATTGATAATTTATTTCTGAACCATATCAACGAATGGCGAAAAGCACTTGCTGCAGAGATTTACAAACACCAACCAAAAATTGACGAGCAACAATTAAATGATGTAGTTCAAAGCTACATCAACCGAGTTATTTTCTTGCGTGTTTGTGAGGACAGAAATTTAGAGGACTACCAAACCCTTTTAAAGTTTGCAAATACGAATGATTTCAATGCTTTAATTAAGAAATTTGAACAAGCAGACAAGCGCTATAATTCAGGATTGTTTGAACAATTAATAAAAGACAAAATTGTAGAAAATATCAGTTCTGTATTTTGGACGATTATCAAGCAACTGTATTACCCCGAAAGCCCCTATTCTTTCAGTGTTTTTTCTTCTGATGTGTTAGGTAGTATTTACGAAATATTCCTTTCTGAAAAACTGACCGTTCAAAGCGGTGCAGTTGTTTTGGTAAAGAAACCTGAAAATATTGACCGTGACATTATCACAACACCGACTTTCATTATAAGCGATATTTTGAGAAATACTGTTTTGAAAAAATGTGAAGGAAAAACAGACAAGGAAATTCTTAAACTGAAATTCGCTGACATTTCGTGCGGTTCAGGTGCATTTTTATTGGAACTATTCCAGTTGCTCAATGATATTCTGATTGACTTTTATCTAAAAAACGATAAATCAATACTCATTCAAACGAATATCAACACTTACAAATTGCCGTTTGAGACTAAGCGACAATTATTGTTGAATTGTATTTATGGCGTTGACAAAGATTACAATGCAGTTGAAGCCTCCAAATTTGGTTTGCTTCTCAAACTACTTGAAGGTGAAGATGTAAATTCAACCAACAAAACAAAACCTGTTTTGCCCGTCCTTTCACAAAATGTTTTCTTTGGAAACAGTTTGCTGAATCCGAAGCAAGTAACGAACAAGAAAGAACTGGTAATTATAAATCCATTTGATTTTTCAAAACTTCGTTTTGATGTCATTGTAGGCAATCCGCCTTATATGAAATCGGAGGATATGAAAAATATTACTCCGCTTGAATTACCACTTTACAAAACCCATTATGATTCTGCTTTCAAGCAGTTTGACAAATACTTCCTTTTCCTTGAACAAGGAATTAATTTATTAGCTGATGATGGTATCTTAGGCTATATAGTTCCGAGCAAGTTTACAAAAGTAGGTGCAGGTAAAAAACTTCGTGAATTACTTGCTGACAAAAAGTATTTGCATTCAATCGTTTCATTTGGGGCAAATCAAGTTTTTGCAGACAAAACGACCTATACCTGTTTGCTAATTCTGAATAAGAAACCTCAAAAGACTTTTCAATATGCAGAAGTAAGAAGCCTTAAAAGTTGGAAAGTAAGAGAGCCGGATGCTGCAAAATACGGTTCAAAGAAAACGTATGAATTGGATAGTGAAGTTTGGGTTTTAGTACCACCCGAATTGACAAACATTTACAATAAAATAGTTTCTCAAAGTGTAAAACTGAATGATTTGGTTGGAAGTGACAATATTTTCAATGGTATTCAGACAAGTGCAAATGATGTTTACATTTTTACCCCAACGAAAGAGGATAAAAAGCATTTCCATTTCACAAAAAAAGAAGTTGATTACAAGATTGAAAAGGAAATAACAAAACCTTACTTTCAAACTTCTTCGGTCGAAGATAATTTATACACTTACAGAACATTCAAACCTAATGCAAGGGTAATTTATCCTTACGTAACAACAAAAACAGGTGTTGACATAATTCCGCTAACAACAATTCAAAAGAAATTTCCTTTGGCTTATGACTATTTACATAAGCATAAAGCCATTTTAAATAATCCGAAACGAGATATAAAACCAGAGCCAAAAACAAAAAATGAATGGCACAGATACGGCAGACATCAAAGTTTGGATAGTTGTGGACTTCCTTCAAAAATTATTGTTGGTGTTCTCTCTGTTGGCGATAAATATGCAATAGATGTTCACGGAACTTTGATTTCATCAGGCGGAACAGCAGGATATTGTGTAGTGGCAATTCCAACAACTTCGGACTATTCCATTTACTACATTCAAGCTATTCTCAACTCAAAATATTTGGAATGGTTCAGTGCCTTGTATGGCGAAGTTTTCAGAGGTGGTTACATAGCAAGAGGTACAAAAGTTCTGAAAAATATGCCAATCAGAAAAATTGATTTTTCAGACACGAAACAAAAAGCACTTCACGACAAAATCGTAGAAACCCAAAAAGAATTAATCGGCATTTATGACCAAATAGATACAAACGCTGAAAATAAAAGGGCTTTAATTCCACTGCAAGGACAATTTGTAAGAGAGAAAGCCAACCTAGAAAAACTATTAGCTAAATTATACGATTTAGGTAGTGAAGATTCATTAATCCCATTAATCAAAGAATTGTATGAAGCTAATTAAAAACGCAACAGCTGAGAAATTGAGAGGTGGATTTTACACGCCTGAGCCAATTGCTACATTCATTTTGAAATGGGGCATTAATGGAAGTACAGACTATGAAATTTTAGAGCCAAGTTGTGGAGATGGTGCTTTTCTTGAACAATTGAAAGAGAATAGACATAAATTTGAATCGGTAACGGCTATTGAATTTGATGATATCGAAGCGGAAAAAGCTGATAGAATCAAACTCCAAAATAAAAAAGTAATCAATACAGATTTTCACTTGTATTGTAATGAAACCACCCAAAAATTTGATTTAGTAGTTGGTAATCCGCCTTACATCCGCTATCAATATTTTCAGGAAGAACAGCAAAATGAAGCCATTAAAGTTTTCAATCGTGCTAAACTAAAATATTCAAAACTGACTAATGCTTGGGTTTCTTTTGTGGTTGGTTCAAGTTTGTTACTCAAAGAAAATGGTAAAATTGGTTTTGTAGTACCTGCCGAATTATTGCAAGTTTCATATGCTCAGCAACTCCGTGAGTTTTTGGCTCATTTCTACAATAAAATCAATATCATTTCTTTTGAGAAGTTGGTTTTTCCTGATATTCAACAGGAAGTTGTTTTATTGCTTTGTGAAAAGAACGTAAGCGATTCTCATTTGATTGAACACCTTGAAATAAGAGATGCTTCAGACCTTGAAAATCTTGATGTGAACATCCTAAAAAGTCCTTTAAAAAAAATAGATTTTAAGTCAAATAAATGGACTTACTACTTTTTGGAACAAGAGGAAATTGACTTTTTGGAACAAATTGCTAATAAGCGAAAAGTTCCGACAATCGGAAATTATGCTAATGTGGAGGTTGGTATTACCACAGGTGCAAATGATTATTTCACCGTTCCTTTGTCAGTTGTAGAAGCCTACGACTTGAAAGAATATGCAAAGCCAATGGTTGGCAGAAGTGTTCAGGTTAACAGCGTAATTTTCACAGAAAAAGATTGGAAGCTTAACAGACAAACTAAAGCCAAAGCACACTTATTGGTATTTCCAGCTAAAGAGAAAATCAACGGACACAAAGGGGCGAACTCATACATTCGTATGGGTGAATCAATGGGCGTAAACAAAGGCTACAAAACAGGCATTCGTGATGATTGGTTTGTGATTCCTTCCATCAAACTTTCTGATGCTTTGTTTATCCGTAGAAACAATGTTTACCCTCGTTTAATTCTGAACGAAGCAAACGCATACACAACAGATACAATGCACCGTGTATTTATGAAAAAAGACATGAACAAAAACGCATTCATAGCTAGTTTTTACAATTCATTGTCATTGGCTTTTTCTGAAATTGTTGGACGTAGTTATGGCGGTGGCGTTTTAGAATTAATGCCTAGTGAAGCAGGGAAAATATTACTACCGTATAGAACTGAAAATGCTGATTTGCTTGCAACTATAGACCAAATGATGCGGGAGAAAAAAAGCATTGATGAGATTTTGGAAATAACCAATAAGCAAATTCTGAAAAATGGATATGGTTTTACAGATAAAGAAATAAAACTTGCGGATAGCATTTGGAAAAAACTTTCGGCTAGGAGATTAAAAAGAGGGAAAAACTAAAAACAAAAAATATGAATAATCTTATCATTGAAGCAATTGAAAATAGAAACGTAATTCAGTTCTATTATGAAAGCGAACTAAGAGTAGTCGAACCACATTGTTATGGAATAACAACTGCGGGAAATGAAGGTTTAAGAGCCTTTCAAACTGATGGTTATTCTTCATCAGGAAAAATGGGTTGGAAAATGTATGACCTTAGCAAAGCAGAGAATTTAGAAATTATGGTAGAAACATTTATTAGCCCAAGACCAGGCTATAAAAAAGGTGACAGAGGTATGAATAAAATTTTTGCGGAGTTATAACTATGGAAAGATATAAAAATTCAGGAGGTAATTCAGGTGTTTCAACCTATGAAATAGGTTCTGATTATATCATTGTGAAATTTATTGGCAACTCTAAAATCTATAGATATAGTTATACTGGTGGAGCGGGTAGTCATCACGTGGAAAACCTTAAACAGCTTGCAAGAAAAGGTAGTGGATTAAATGCCTATATTATGAAATACGTTAAGGATAAGTATGATAAATAAAATTGAAAACTTTAGATTTTCTGGAATTTATTGGAACTTTCCTATGGGCTCTATTACTGGTTAAAAAACTTCAATCATAAGAACTTAATCTATAGTTGAAGCACTTGAAATAGCAATAAATTCTTAGAAATGCAAACCTTAAAAATAAACTTCGACACAGCTCGCCAGTTTGAAATGAGCAATATTAAACCACTTTCGGGTATAGTTGGGTTGTATTTTATTTTTGCATCTAAAACACTTATTCAATATCCATTTATGAAATCCCGATTACTCTATATTGGCATGAGTGAAAAAAAAACAAATAGCATTGGCAGTCGGTTAACAGGGCATTTTGATGGCAAGTCTAAAAATGTTGGATTACAAAATTATAGAAAAATTGAACCCTTGTTTTTTACATATATTAATTTTGAAATGCTTAAATCATTTTGGAATTTGCGAATTGAGGACTTAGAAAGTTATTTTATTCTAAATTTTGTTGAAAAATTTGGTGTTTATCCAATTTGCAACAACAAAACAGGCTTTGAAGTGCTCAAAACCGATTTGGATATTGATATTGCCATTGATTGGAATTATTTTGATTAATTAGAAATACTTATGGAAAACTTTAAATCAGGAAAGCAAATACTTGATGATTTTTTTAATGAAATTGAAAACTTACCCGAAGTTGACAAGGAAATTGCAGAATTGTTTATGTCTTTATACTCTCAAAACAAGTTTACAGATACAAATATTAAAAATGAATTGCAAAAACTAAGTGAGGCGAAAGATGAAAACAAGGATTAATAAAATTGCAATATCAGGCTTTAGAGGTGTGAAAAAACACGCTGAACTGGATTTAAACGGGAAATCTGTTTTACTATATGGTGATAATGGCACCGGGAAAAGCACTATTGCTGATGCAATTGAATGGTTTTATTATGAAAAGGTTAAACATTTGAGCAATGAAGAAATTGGCAGAGACGGTAAAGAGGCGTTACGCAATGCATATATTGAAGATTCAGAACCTGCCTCAATCAACATTGATTTATCCTCTAACAATCTATCTAACAATAAAGAACTAAATCTAAAAAAGGGTAAACTCGTAATTGAAAACTCCTGTGATGAAGCTAATTTTTTGTCATATATTGAAAAGTCGAGAGATGAAAACTTAATTTTACGTTATCAAGATTTAAGAAACTTTGTTGATTCCACCAAAACAGATAAACTTAAATATTTTTCGGATATTATTGGATTTTCAGAAGTTACAAAAGTTAAAGATGTTATTAAGAAATCATTTAATGCTATCAAATCCGAAATTCGAAACGGGGGTTATGAAAATCAAAGACAAGCACAACAAAAAACATTATTAGAAAGTATTGGGGAAAATATTTATACTGAAAATCAATTATTTGATAAAATTAATGAATTGATAAAGCCTTTAAAAACGGGAATTACAGTTAACAATATTTCAGATATAGATACGGTAATTGAAAGAATAAAAAAACCTGCTGACACTCTAATAGTTGAAAAATTAGCCTTTTTGCAAAAAAGCAAAGAATTGTTATTCAATACTAAAACAGAAATAAATCAAATAAACGAACAATACTCTAAATATTTTAACGAATACTCTATTTTGTTTGAAGATGTAGAAAGTCTGAAACAGAAAGTATTTGAGGACTTATTAAAATCAGGCAAACATATTTTATCACAAAGTTACTACACTGAAAATAGTTGTCCACTATGTATGCAAGAAAAAAACAAACAGGATTTATTAAAAGAAATTGAAAAAAGATTATCAGATATTGAAATTTCGAGCAAAAAATTGAAAGTTTTTGATAACTTGAAAAATGAAACTAAAGAATTTTTTGAGAGAAGAATCACACAGGTAAATTCTATTTTGCAAGAAAAGTTAATACAAGATGAAAAGCAAATAGAACTAAAAAAAACACTGGAGCATATAAAAAACAAATTCACATCAATTATTGAAGAAACGAATGTAAAACTGTTATCTGGTAAAATCTTAAAAAATCCGGAAACTATTAACTTGTCGGATTCAGATTTTAATTATTTGACGGAATTAGTAAACCAAATTAAGTTAATCAATGATAATTTAAAAAAAGATAATGTGTCGGATATTAGAGTTAAAATTGAATTTGCAAAAAACTCTTTTAATCAGTTACTGCAGCTCAACTCAAAACTTGAAAAACTAAACAAACAAAAAGACAGTATTGAAATAATTTATAATTCTTTTGCAAAAAAGCAGAAGGAAGGACTTGAAGCCTTTTTAAGTGGGTTCTCTTATCAAATCAATGACTATTATCAGTTTATGAATACTGATGAATCATTTAAAGACATTAAAATTGTTCCGATTGAGGATGAAGAAGATGAAGAGTTAAAAGGGATTACAATACAATTTAGTTTTAATGGTCAAGAAGTTAGTCCGCTTCAAAAATATTTAAGCGAATCACATTTGAACTGTTATGGTCTTGCATTTTTTCTTGCTTCTGTTGGAGCAAAAACAGAAAACAACTTTATTGTACTTGATGACATCATTTCGAGTTTTGATACAACTCACAGGAAGCGTTTTGCAGATTTGATTTTTGAGAAATTTAACAGTTATCAAATAATTCTTCTCACACATGAAAGTGAGTGGTACAAGTATATTAGTGTATTGGCAAAAAATAAAGGATGGCTGTTAAGTCGGGTTAATTGGTCGGAAGAAGCAGGTACTCATTTTGAAGAAGCCCCTTTAACCATTCGTGAGCGTATTATTAGAAATATTGCTAACAACAATGAAGTAAATTTAGGCAATGACATTCGTATATATCTTGAATATTTGCTCAAAGAAATAGCCTTTAATCTTGAAGTAAAAGTAAAATATTTACCAAACGAAACAAATGAAATGCGCATGTCCCCCGAATTATTAGATGCCTTAACCACAAAAATTGAAAAATGCAATAAAACAATAATTCAAAGAACAAAAAATTCTAATATTATCGGTAATTTATTATCTCATTATAATGGGTCATTTAATACAAAAATTGGTGATTTGAAAGCATTTTGGAAAGACATTTTGGAGTTGGAAGGTATTTTTATTTGTGATAAATCTGATTGCAGTTACAAGTTTGTTTCATTCAAGTATTTTGACAATGTAAACAACATCATTAGATGTGGTTGTGCCACGAAAGGATATAATTGGAAAAAATAATTGCCAACGCATTTGCAAGCACATTGCCAAAGCCCCACGAGCCAACGCTGCAACCAAAGCTTTGTCAAAGAGCTTGCAAAGCCAGCCCAAGAGAAGAATTTTAAAATTTTTCTCCCACGCTAAAAAGAAAAAAATTAAAACAAGCCAACACACAGGCAACACAGACAGAAAAGAAAAATGAAACGAATGACAAGTTTAATATGAAAGTGCAATTTGACTCAAACACACGGACAGACAAGAACCGCCAGTGCATAACACGGTATATAAAAAATTGGGCAGATATTACTGAAATAAAGGTTAAATACTCCCCTTCTTTAGACAACTTTATTGCAAAAATAAGCTGGATTTTCCTTTCCGCCCAATTGGGCGGAAAGGAAAATCTAAGCGGCCGCCCGGTACACCTTTTCTGGTCTTTTATAGCCCAATGACTGGTGTC
>JAKQEZ010000590.1 GCA_029558435.1 Bacteroidota bacterium | reverse complement strand
CGTTGCCTTGATTTTAGCTAACTCACCTTTATCACACGATTATCATCACTTTTTTGAACACAAATTAGGGTTTCTGTTCGATGGAAAAACTTATTTGGAATACAGCATTCATCATTGGATAAATGACGGATTGATGGCTA
Source organism: Bacteroidota bacterium (assembly GCA_029558435.1). The sequence goes on along the minus strand of JAKQEZ010000590.1, from coordinate 1,161 downwards.
TCTTCTTTTTCGTTGTTGGACTTGAATTAAAAAGAGAAATTGTTGGAGGAGAACTTTCCAATCCAAGAAAAGCATTATTGCCAATTGGAGCCGCAATTGGAGGATTGCTTGTTCCTGCAATTATATATTTTGTTTTAAATCCAACTGGAGAAGCTCAAAACGGTTGGGGAATTCCAATGGCAACAGACATCGCTTTTGCTTTGGGAGTTCTATATTTGTTAGGGAATAAAATACCACTTTCATTAAAAGTCTTTTTGACAGCATTAGCCATTGTTGATGATTTAGGTGCAGTTTTAGTAATTGCATTTTTCTACACTTCCGACATTTCAACTTTAAGTCTTTTAATCGGTTTAGGATTTGTATTAATAATGTACATCGGAAATAAAATGGGTGTGCGAAATGTTTTGTTTTACGCAATTATAGGTATTGTAGGTGTTTGGACTGCATTTTTATTATCAGGAGTTCACGCAACTATCGCTTCTGTTTTAGCGGCATTTACAATTCCTGCTGATATGAAGATAAAAGAAAATCTTTACATCACGAAAATCCAAAACTATCTCACAAAGTTTAAATCTATTGACCCAAAAGACAAAATTCCGACTTTGACAAACGAACAATTACATATTTTAGATGAAGTTAAAAAAGACACTAACGATATAATTCCACCATTGCAACGATTAGAACACGCAATGCATCCATTCGTTACGTTTCTTATTATTCCTATTTTTGCTTTAGCCAATGCAGGAGTTTCTGTTGCTATTGATTTTGAACAACTTTTTAGTACAAATGTTACTTTAGGTGTCTCACTTGGTTTGTTGGTCGGAAAAGTTGTTGGAGTAGTTGGCTTCACTTTGTTGTTTGTAAAACTAAAAATTGCACCATTTCCAAACGGAATGAATATCAGAAATCTTTTGGGATTAGCATTATTAGCTGGTATAGGATTTACAATGTCTTTGTTCATAACTTCTTTAGCTTTTACAAACGAAGAGCATATTATTCAAGCAAAAATCGGAATTTTCTTTGCTTCTATAATTGGTGGAATATTGGGGTATATGGTTTTAAGCAAACAAAGTAAGAGAGAATAAAAGGTAATGAAAAAACTATTAGAAAATCCGATACTGAACAAAGTTTTATATGGACTATACATCGTAGCCCTGTTTG
>JAKQEZ010000589.1 GCA_029558435.1 Bacteroidota bacterium | reverse complement strand
CGTTGCCTTGATTTTAGCTAACTCACCTTTATCACACGATTATCATCACTTTTTTGAACACAAATTAGGGTTTCTGTTCGATGGAAAAACTTATTTGGAATACAGCATTCATCATTGGATAAATGACGGATTGATGGCTATTTTCTTTTTTGTAGTAGGTCTGGAATTGAAAAGAGAAATTATAGCAGGGGAACTATCCAATCCTCGAAAAGCAATACTTCCGATTGCTGCCGCAATCGGTGGAATGCTCGTTCCTGCAATCATCTATCTATTGTTCAATTCCACAGGAGAAGTACATAGTGGCTGGGGAATTCCGATGGCTACAGATATTGCTTTTGCATTGGGCGTATTGTATTTATTGGGCAATCGCATACCACTTGGATTGAAAGTTTTCTTGACAGCTTTAGCTATTGTAGATGATTTGGGAGCGGTATTAGTGATTGCCTTTTTTTACACTTCTGATATTTCAATGATGAGTTTAGGAATTGGTTTTATATTTCTTTTAGCAATGTACCTCGGTAATAAAATGGGTGTAAGAAGTGTTCTTTTTTATGCAATATTGGGAATCGGAGGTGTTTGGACAGGATTTTTATTATCGGGAGTTCACGCAACGATTGCTGCCGTTTTAGCCGCTTTCACTATTCCTGCCGATGTGAAAATTAAAGAAAATGTATTTATTGCAAGAATCAAAAAGCATTTAGCTCATTTTTCGGGAGCTGACCCAAATGATAAAATCCCAACATTAACTAATGAACAATTACACATTTTAGAAAAAGTTTCTGCCGACACTGAACACGCTATACCGCCATTGCAAAAGTTAGAACACGCAATGCATCCTTTTGTAACGTTTATCATTATCCCAATTTTTGCTTTGGCTAATGCAGGTGTTTCTGTTTTGGATATTGAATTAGAACAACTATTTAGCACAAATGTAGCTATTGGTGTCGCTTTAGGTTTGTTGGTAGGTAAAGTTGTTGGAGTTGTTGGGTTTACTTGGTTAGCAGTAAAATTTAGGATTGCACCTTTTCCTGAGGGTATGAATATCAAAAATCTTTTAGGTTTGGGATTGTTAGCTTCTATCGGGTTTACAATGTCTTTATTTGTAACCGAATTAGCATTTACCCACGAAGAATATAAAGTACAAGCCAAAGTCGGAATTTTCATTGCTTCTATAATTGGTGGAATATTGGGGTATATGGTTTTAAGCAAACAAAGTAAGAGAGAATAAAAGGTAATGAAAAAACTATTAGAAAATCCGATACTGAACAAAGTTTTATATGGACTATACATCGTAGCCCTGTTTG
>JAKQEZ010000583.1 GCA_029558435.1 Bacteroidota bacterium | reverse complement strand
GTGCGTTGGCTGGTGCGACTTGGCAATGTGTGTGGCTGTGAAGCGTTGGTTTTTGTGTCATTTATTTTCCTAAAAGTCTGTTTACAAATTCTAATGTCTGGTCGTAACCAACTACAATTGTTACAAGTCCGCTTACAAGTGTTACCAAGGCAATAAGTCCTGCAATTACTTTGTAAATTAAACTGTCTTTTATTGAGTTTACTGTCCGATTACTGATGATGCCGAACCAACTAAGTATAAAAATTGGAACGCTTAAAATTTCTCTGAAACCTTCACGGAACCATACTATTGGGTTTCTTAAATTTTTCAGAGTGTCCTTGCTGTATTCTTCTAAATAACCAATATAACGAAGCAAACAATCGTCAACTGCACCAACATCAAAATTCTCAACTTGACCTTCTCTGAATTTTGGTATTGTGTTTATGATTATTTGATAGTTGTTAATCATATAGTTTTGAAATGCTGGCTTGTATGACATTACACCAAATGAGCCAACATAATTTTGAATTTTACTTACGTTCATTGTCAGCCAAACGTATAATTCACCATCAAAGTCGCCTGAACGGTTGTAGCGGTCATAAGTTTGAAAATACTTGTTAGCAAACTCAACAAATTTATTTCTGTATTCCCCTGCAAAATCAATCTTCTTTACAACTCTTGAATGTCGATTGTAAACCTGAACAAAGCCAATGATAAACACTGTCAGAATACCCAATATGATTAATGTCGTTATCATTTATGCGTTCTCAATGATTTTAATTTCTTCTTCTGTCAGGTCGTAAATCTGATAAACCAATTGGTCTATTTGATTTTCTAAGTCTGTCGTGTCCGACATTGATTTTTTCAACGAGATAATTTCAGATGATAACGTTGTTATTTCACTTTCTAATTCATCGCTGATTTTTGGTATCGGTAGTTCCTTAATTGACCTTGCTTGAATTTCTGAAAAGACGGTTTTTGTTGACTTGAACTTATTTGAATACACATAATTCATAAGTTTTGAATTCATTAGCCCAAGTATGAATTTCAAATCAGGTCCTCTTTTATTGTCAATCTTGTTTACTATAACCAAAGTATTTAAAGCATAATACTGTTCGCTGTCGTAAGTGAAAATTAATGAAGATGAAACACGTCTGAACATTAGTTTCTCAGCACTTTCAAAAATATCTTTTCGTTTGCAACTATGAATTCTATCCAAATCATAATCGAGATAAACACCATCCCATTTTATAGAATACTTATTGATATTTCTGCCGTCAAGAAGTTTGAAGCAATTTTCATTTTCTTTTGTTTTCTTTAATGAAAGAGATTTATCGCCTTTAAGAGCAATGCCTTGATTTACTTCGCATATTGAACCAAATGTATCGTGTTCTTTTTCAAATACTTTTTCAATTATTGGGTTTAGGTTATAAACAAATGAAAATTTAGTGTCACGATTTATGACTTCTCTTTTTAGCTTGGATGCAGTCGTTAATTTCTCTTGTGATAGTTCTTTTACTTCAATGCTCTCAATTAGGTTTGGACTGTTTACATACTGAATTAAAACCGTTTCAACAACTGCATCTTCAAAAGGTAGAATTGGGAAGTTTACAATTTCAGATAATGAAACTTTGTTTACTAAGAAATCTCTTGTAAACGAGTAATACTCTTGAGAAAGAATAGTGTTAGGAATTATAAAATGTAAAAAGCCCTTAGAATGTAATATTTTACTTGATAAGTGAATGAAAAATATAAATGTGTTTAACCTTCCACCCGAAGTTTGATAAGTTTCAAGTAAATAATTTTTATAATCTTTCGTAATGTCTTCCGTTTTTGAAAGCTGTAAATAAGGTGGGTTGCCAAGTATTAAATCAAAGCCCACAAAATCGCCATCATCATTCAGCACTTCAGGAAATTCAAAACGCCATTCAAAAGCGTTTTCAAAAATCTTGTTGGCTTTTATTTCTTCAATTTCGGTTTCGAGTTTTTTGGTTTCTTCGGTGAGTTGTTGCACTTTTTTGTTCCAATCGGCTTTTTCCTTTTTGCTCATTTCAAAAAGTTGCCCCTGATTGGTCATTTGATACAAGTCGCCTGAAAGTTTTCGTAGCTTCTTTACTTTCGGGTCGTTCAATGATATTTCACTTCTGAAATCCGATTTAATGTCGGCAATCAGTCGTTCCATTTCTCTTTTCTGTTCCTTGCTTTCAGCATTGCGGTAAGTGTCAACGGCTATTCGGTAGCTGTCAATCGTCCACTTACTTTTTTTCAATGCTTGTTTCAGGTCGGCATCAATGGCAAAACGGCTCACCAAAGAGTTTCCGCATTTTATGTTAATGTCAATATTCGGAAGTGTTTCTAATTCTGTTGCGTTTTTATAATAAGCGTTTTTCAATAGCTCAATCCACAAACGCAAACGGCAAATTTTTACGGAGTTGGAATTGATGTCCACACCGAAAAGGCAGTTTTCAATTATGGTTTGCTTTTCGTGAAAAAGCGTTTCTTGTATTCGCTGACTTTCTTTATTGCTTGGGTTGTATTCAAAAAGTTCTCCTTCTTCGTCTGTTACAATCAGTTCATCATTTACCACTTCCACCTGATATTCTTTCAGGCGTTTTCCGTCACGGTCTTGCAGAATTTTCAAGTCGTTTTTAACGGCAATCATTTCATTAAGTGCCGAAACTAAAAAGTGTCCTGAACCAACGGCAGGGTCGCAAATTTTAATGCTGTTTACAATTTTGTTGGCTTCTTTTCGGTCTTCAATCTTGTCATAAAGTTCTTCAAGCGTTGCGCAATTCCATTTTTTGCTTTCGTTAAATTTTTGCACAACGGCTTTGCGAATGGTTTCACGGCACATGTACATGGTGATAAAACCGGGAGTGAAAAACGAACCGTCTTTGTAGCCGTTTATTTTCTCGAAAATCAATCCGAGAACCGAAGCGTTAATCAGCGTTTTATTGTCTTCCTGAATTTCTTCTCCGCCTTCTGCTCCAAAATCGTAAGCATCTAAAAACTCAAACAAATATTGAAGCGTGGTAATGTTGCCCGTCCGTTTTTTGCCTTGCTGGTCTTTCAGAACGGTTTGCGAAAAAATCGGAATGGTTTTATCGTCTTTCAGGTTGCTGATAAACAAAGTAACCTGCTCAATGTCGGTTGGCTCGAAAAGTGATGAATTGAGATAAGGCGTTTTTTCAAATGCCTTTTTTACATCTTCGTTTCGCTCGTCATACTTGCGTGCCAACACTTGAAAAAACAAGCTGTTCAGGTCGTCATAGTTCTTGATTTTGTCAAGGTTGAGAAACGAATACGATTTGTCGCCTTTGTGATAGGTGATGAGTTGGGCTTCCAACAACTTCAAAAACAAAATGCGGTTTATCCAAGTAATCGAAAGTTCAAGAGCAACATTAAAAAGTCGTTCCTGTTGTGTGTTGCCGAATTGGTTTGGTTTTTCCAATCGGCTCAATTTATCTAAGCTGTCAAGCTGAATGATGGTATCTTCAAGGATTGTTCCTGTGTGTCGTTCACTTGCTTTGTTTCTTTCAATCAGTTTTTTACTTCCTTCTTTGGTTTCGGTCAAACCGATGATGTGCAACAACTCGCTGTAAAAGCGTTTGTCAAGGCTGTTGCTGTCGTTAGTGAACGGAAGTTTTAAAAGATGCTCTGGCGACAACAATTTAAACAATGCAATCAGCGAATTGTCGTCTGCTTTATCAGTATTGCGCAATGGTTTTTGAAAGTCCTGAATGTTGAAGTATGTAAATTCAATTTCAGAAGTAATGCTTTCAATAAACGGCTCGGCAATTTGTTTGTAGAAAAAGTCAGTTTTCGTGTCTGCCAATCGTCCGCCTTCAAAGTCGTTGAATTGTTTTACAAGATTTTTGTTTTGAGCAAAAAGTCTGTCGAACAGGGTAGCGTCAAAAATGAACCATTCGTTAATGTTGGTCGCCACCAAATGTTTTACTTCAAGATTTTTGTGTGTAATTCTCTCTCGTAAGTAATACAAAACCAATTCCTGAAATGCTTTTGCATTCAGTCTTTTGGTGGTAATCATTTCCGTTTTGTTGGTCGGCTTTTTCGCTTCGAGAATTACGCCAACTGTCGAGTTTGCATTTTGTCCGTTATGAATAACAAGGTCGTTTCGACCTTTGGTATTTATAAAATGGTTTGGGTCGTAATAGGTTTTCTTTA
>JAKQEZ010000580.1 GCA_029558435.1 Bacteroidota bacterium | reverse complement strand
AGCAAATGTGCTGCAAAGCGTTGGCTTTGTGCGGTTGGCTGCAGCTCTTTTGATTTTGCCGAAGCATTGGCTTGTCTGGTCAATTGTTCCTCTCTTAATTTATGCACTTTCGCTGGTTTAGGGTGACAGCTAACGTTTTGCGGCTTTGCGAAGGTGGCGATTTTCACCACTAAACTTCAATCGAAGCACTAAATTCTGATTAACCACTTCACTGTCATACGAAGCACTGCACCGCCACTTTTGCAAAACCGCTGTTGGCAGCTGGTGTTCTGTCGTCCGTCCTTGTAAACCATTGATAGTGTTTGGTTTGAGTGTCATTGTCTGTTTGCTTTTTTGTCTGTCTGTGTCGGGTTGTGCGTTGCGTTTTTTATTTTTTTGAAGGGTTGGGAAATTTTTAAAAACAATTTTTCTTGCGTTGGCTTTGCAAGCTCTTTGACAAAGCTTTGGTTTGAGCGTTGGCTCGTTGGGGCTTTGGCAATGTGCTTGCAAATAGCGTAGGCTTAAATTTTAAATCCTTTCTTCTGTAATTTTGTTAAATACTTTGTTACTTTTTGTTGGTTGTCATAATCATTTTCTTGTTTTCCGTTCACAATATCGTGCAGCAAATCTGTTTCTTCTTGTGTTAATACTTCTTTGTCCAATGACTGATTAAAACTTATCATTTTTCTCATTAGTCCTAGGATGAGTTCGTCTTTTTGTTCGTCTTCAAGTTTTGGCTTTTTCAAAGCAACCCACTTGCCAGCAAATTCTTCTGCCTTTTGTAATAGTTCCTCGTTGTATTTAGCAACGATGTCGAGTATTTCAACTCCTTTTTGATATTCATCGTCTGCTAAAATTCTATTTTGTCTTAACTTGAAAGCAATATTAGAAACAACTGTTTGCTTTATAGTGTCAAGCAGTTCGCTGTCTTTACCCCACTGTAAAATTTCGTTCCAAAGTGCGGGTGGAATTGATTTAATTACTGCTTTGTTTTGTTCTAATTCTTCTTCTTCAATATCAATTTCCGTATTTCGTTTTGGTGGGTTTTTCTGGTCAATTAAATCCGCTTTAATGTCTTTGAGATTAAAATTCCATTCGTGATTTTTTACTAAATCCCAACA
>JAKQEZ010000566.1 GCA_029558435.1 Bacteroidota bacterium | reverse complement strand
GAAAGACAGTATTACCTGACAGAGCAACTATGACAAAGAAATGCCTTCATTAAAAATGACGACACACCAAAACATAGGCTGTTTGTCTTGCCAAAAAGATTATGGGAAATTTATTTGGGACTGTCTATCACTTAGATAGTCCAAGGTCTGCTGTAATACATAATGAAAAAAATCTAAATAATTGAATGCAAAATTAGTAACTTTGCTTCAATTTACAATAAGAAAATGAAATAAATAAAAGCCGAACGCACAACAAAGTGTATATGCCATAAGGTTTTCAGTGGGTATTCAAGCATTGTAGCCCGCTCAAACTTTCGTGTCGGTGGACAGGGAACTACTCCGCAATCCCTTACGGCACATACACTCGACCGTTAGAGATAAGCGGCAGAAGAAATGATGCTTACTGTTTTTTTTGAAAAACGAATAAAATTAATACAGCTTGAGTTCTTTGATTTGTTGATTGTGATTGACGGAAAACCTACGGTTTACCGATTGATAAAAAATTAAGTGTTTAAGGGCTACGTGGATACTTTGAAATATAATTCTGCGAAGTTTGGTATTTCAAAGTTTGCTGATTGATTTAAAGCCATTTTGCTACGTGGATTCTTGCAAACATAATTCTTAGTAGTTCGCAGTTCCATTGTTTTTCTGATAGATATCAAACTCGGGGCTGGAGGTGCTATCTGAATGAAACGTATATATTTGTGCTATTGCTGCCGGGTGAAAGTTTGGTGGAATAGATTTATAAAAATTCGTGGTTTAAAATACGTATGAATTAGATAATTTAGTAATTTTATCACTATTGACCGACAAAAAACAAAAGTAATCATTTTTCCGATTGCAATTGATAGATATTCAGGCTAATATAAAATTTCATTCTCATTTCAAATAAACTACCTCCCGTTAAAATAGAGTTAATTGGACATTGCTAGGACTCTTGTTTCTACTTTTAGTCCGTTTTCGGTAAGCTTGCCTACCTTGGGTTACAACCCATGCTAAATCCAAGTGACTTATCAAATGTATCCTGATTAGCGCCGCAATCGTTGAGAATGCTTTTCTACATTTATTGATTGTCTGAATGACATTAAGTAGTAAATGGGCTATGAGCGTGCACCAAATCTGTGTTTTAATACCATTTTCAGTGTCAGAATAAAAAAAGTGCAATTGAAAATTCTGTTTCAATTTCTTGAACGTCAGTTCTATCGTCCACCTGTATTTGTATATCAAAGCTACCTCTTCTGCCGTGATGTCCCAGTTGTTTGTTATGAATTTATACCTCCTGCCTTTTTCGTCCTTATAATAAACTAGTCGCAGGCATAATGTTTTCCCCAATTTCTCTTTTTTGTATTCTAGGTGAATGTGCTCAATTTTGTACACGCCATGTTCATCAGGCTTTAGTGCCTTTTCATAAAGTACCTCTTGCAATAAGGTTTTTGCATTGTCCTTTAGTCGGCAAACGAAGAAAACTCCCTCGTGCGTCCAATCAGCGAATTGTTGGTAATAATTATAGGCTTTGTCGAAGACCAACATGCTACCCTTTGCTGGATTTAAATGCTGAAGGAACTTTTTGTCGTGCATCTTTGCTTGGCTGATTTTGGCAAACACGGCGGTGTCGGCGTGCACGTCGGTCAGCATGTGAACCTTTAGTCCGCCTTTTTTCTTGCCATCGTCTTTTGGATTACGACCAACTCCCTTCATTACATCTGAAAATAATGAGATGGTTGTAGAATCAAAGGCGTAAAACTTCTCAAAACTCACTTTTTCTTTCCGGCTGACCGACAAAAGCGGCTTAAAATAGGATATCAAAGCAAAGTAGTACAGCTTAAATAACTCATTATCTCGGTCACGTAAAGCATCCCCAGCAGTGCTCTTGGATGGAGAGCAGTCCATACCCAAATAATTCAATTTCCCTCCCAAGGCACCCATACCATCGCATACCTCACCCATGGAATCACATCGTGAAAATATCCCAAAAAGCATGGTAATTAATTGATCCCATGAGAAAAATGATTTGTAATAGCGATCGGCTCCCTGTTTATTTACCAGTTTATCAAACTCCTCGCGAGGTAACATTTTTATCAATTGTTTGAATATCGGCTGACCGACTAAATTCTTTGACGTATCTTTGCCCATGGTTGAAAATTTTTGTTGTGCAAAACAAATTTACAACCTTGGGATGAGGTTTCGACCTTGTCCCTATTTTTAATTTATTTTTTTATCGGTCAGTAGTGTAATTTTATCTTTTGAAGCTTCTTTATACATTTTTTGTGATGGAAAGTGGTTTTTGAGAAGTAAAGAAAAACAACGGCAACGTATCATTTTTGATTTGCTCATGAAGATGACGAAAGTGAAAGTGATGGGGAAATAAATAAAATAACGATTAAATGATAACGATAAAGCCGCCTAATCTCTAACACACGCTATAGCTCATGGCAGGAGTGGAGTAGGTTGGGAGTATGGTTTTCGCATGTAGATTTTGTGGTAGATTCTGAAAAGAAAGTGGTCACGAATTCTGCCACGAAGCCATAGCGTAAAACGTTACCAACTAAGCATGCAAGAACAAAATACCAACAAATTAATTGAAAAATGACTTCCTTCCCA
>JAKQEZ010000564.1 GCA_029558435.1 Bacteroidota bacterium | reverse complement strand
ATTCCAACCGCGGTTCTACGAAACTGTCCAGCATTTTCAATTAACGTATTCATTAGAATTCCGTGAGCACGACACAAAGAATCAATGTCATATGCGTTGAATTCATTAAGTTTTGAATACAATTCAATTGCATTTTTTACTTCAATTATATCTTTTGGGGGAGCTAATACTCTTTTGTTGTTAATTAAATCAGTAATTTGCTCAACTGTCAACGTATTTCCTTCAATTTCAAGTGAAGATTGTATTGATTTTATTCTGTTTCGTTTTCGTAATTCAGTTGGTGGTTTTGTTAGTTTTGCTGATTTAATTTCGCCAATCTTTTCAGAAATGGAGGAAGTCAGTTTTAATATTTTACTTGTAATTTCGTAAGGTGGTCTCATATATCTTTTGTTTTGATAGTATCATTTGATAGTATCAAAGATAGTTGATTTTTTTGAAACTCTGAAATTCCCTTTTTTTTAAAAATTAAACATAACGGCACCAGGCTTTGCTGCGCCAATGTCTGATTGCAAATACTGTCTAAGCGTGGGCGCAAGCATAGTGCGTGTGTTTTGGGCTATGCTGTTGATTAATGAATAGATAGCTTTCTGTCGTATTCAACATTCGGCTCGCTTGCCAGAAACATTTCGAGTTGATTTTTATCGTCAAATCCGCCAAGTTTCTTTTTGTAAGTCCCGAAGGTCTGAGGATTTTCAATTTCTAATTTTCTGTTTTTTGATATTGTCAGAAATTCATCTTCTCTGTCTATGCCGAGAAATCTTCTGTTAACAAGATTTGCTGCTATTCCAGTTGTACTACTTCCTGTAAATGGGTCTAAAATCCAGGCATTTTTCTGTGTTGAAGCAAGAATAATTCGTGTAAGTAATGCTAAAGGTTTTTGAGTCGGGTGTTTTCCGCACGATTTTTCCCAAGGTGCTATGGCTGGAAGATTCCAAACATCTTTCATTTGAGTACCGCCGTTAATTTCCTTCATTAATTCGTAGTTGTAATAATGTGAGGATTTTTTCGATTTGCGAGCCCAAATAATAAATTCGGTGGAATGTGTGAAATATCTGCATGAGAGATTGGGCGGTGGATTTGTTTTCGCCCATGTTATACAGTTTAATATTTTAAAACCTAATTCTGTAAGCATTTGAGCCACAGAAAAAATGTTGTGAAAGGTACCACTTATCCAAATAGTTCCGTTGTCAGTCAAGTGGGTTTGGCAAGCTTTCAGCCAATTGTAGTTAAATTCGTTGTCTTTTTCAAATCCTTGCGATTTATCCCAATCTCCCTTGTTTACACTTACCATTTTCCCGCTTTGCACCGAAATTCCGTCGTTTGAAAGGAAATAAGGCGGATCGGCAAAAATCATGTCGAACTTGAAATCAAATTGATTTAAGAGTTCTACACAATCACCTTGTAAAAGCGTAAAGGCTTTGTCGGTGGATTTGAAATAATATGGAGTTTTACAAACCAACAGTTACTATTAATTTTGCTGCAAAGCAACAAAAATAAATCTGTAACTATCTGTA
>JAKQEZ010000555.1 GCA_029558435.1 Bacteroidota bacterium | reverse complement strand
TGGGACGCTTGTGCCGATATGAACAATTACGTGTTTTTAAATCTTGATAAGCAAAACAGAGATAAAATATTTACTAACCAAAGCGAACTAATCGGGAAAAACTTTGAAGAAATTTATATAAATGAAAATGATGATAACGGTGAAGCATTATCCTTGACAAAAATCATTACTGAACACAATATTCCAAGCGACTTTCCAAAAGAAGAAAAATTCATCAAAGACAAATACAAATCCGTTATTGATTTTCCGAATTTTCTGTTGCAAGTCTTGAAAATTAAAAACGATAAAGTCTCTCTTGACGATAAAAAGCTTTTAGAACAATTTAGCAGCATCAAACCCGAGCCGAAAGAGTTTATTTTTGATTTATTGAAATATAGAAGTTTGTTTGACAAGTTTGTTATCAAACAAGACTTAGCAGATGCCGATGAAAGCAAACAAAATTGGGGAATAAGGAAGTTAAACAGCGATTTTGAAACAACAATTAAAACTTTTGAAACTGATGATGAATTGGTAAAAATTCAAGTAATGTTGTATTATTCAGACTCTACAAACACATACAACAATTGGTTGCAAGAACTTTTGAAAAATACAGATTTTGAAGTTGGTAACTACACAGATAAAGTATGGAACATTGCCAAAAGCAAATTCAATAAAGATAATTTATCATATCCTACAATTAGTATTTTCAATCTTTATTTTATTGACTTTTTGCTTTGGAAGCTTTACAAGACGGAGAATGTAAACGAAAAATTGGAATCCTTAAAAAGCAAAATTGACAATTTGAAGAATCAATTCTATAATTTTAAATTTAGACAAATAAGTTCAAGAGAGCATTTGTTTTCTCAAGAACACGCCAAACGATATTCTATTGAGGAAGAAGTTTACAACGGAATTGGTAATTTGTGTTTAATATCAACTTCTCAAAATTCGGCAGGTAACAAAGAAAACCCAACCGATAAAAAGAAAATGTTCCTACACGACAATTCAAGTCTTAAACGCTTAATAATGTTTGTGGCATTTGAAAACGATAAATGGGAAGCAGAACAAATTAAAAAGCACGAAGTGGAAATTAATGAACTGATAAATACACTTTGTTAAATGTCAAAACGAGGTTACATATCAAGATACCTGCTTATTCTTAAAAAGTTGAAAGTAAAACCTTACTCAACTTATGAGGAATTACAGAACTATATAGAAAATCAGTTTGACTATCTGCAAATGCAAGACGATAATTTGCAAATAGGTTTTTCAAAGCGAACCTTGCAACGTGATATAAAGGAAATCAGAAGCGTTTTTGGAATTGACATTGAGTATTCAAAATCTCAAAAGGGCTATTTCATCAGTCAAAATGAAAATGAAAACATGAATTTCCAAAGAATGATGGAGGCATTTGATATGTTTAATTCTTTAAATCTTGCACAAGACTTAACACCGTTTATTCATTTGGAAAAACGCAGACCACAAGGAACAGAAAATTTATATGGTTTGCTTCATGCTATTAAAAACAGACTTCAAATCAAATTCACTTATCAAAAATTTTGGGAAGAAGAATTAAGTCAACGTTTTGTAGAGCCTTATGCCTTAAAGGAGTTTAAAAACCGTTGGTATATCATGGCTAAAGACAGTAAAGACAATAACATTAAGAGTTTTGCACTTGACCGTTTGACAAACCTTGAAATCACCAATCTAAACTACCAATATCCAGACAATTATAGTATTGAACAAAGTTACCGTTATTGCTTTGGTATTATTAGCCCAAATGACGAAGAACCCCAAGACATCATTCTATCATTTGACCCATTTCAAGGTAAGTATATCAAGACACTTCCATTACACGACACTCAACAAGTATTAGTGGACAATGACGAAGAAATGAAAATAAAACTTAAACTTTGCCTGACAGATGACCTTGTTATGGAATTACTTTCATTCGGTGACAACATGAAAGTTATTGAACCTAAATCATTGGCTGACCAAATTAAACAAGCACATGAAAAAGCGTATAGACAATATTATGACTTGTCCTGAAATAAGTTGACAGAAATGTTAACTTTATTTCGCACAAAAATGAGTCAAAAAAGAAAAACAAAAGAGGAAATTGTTGCCGAATATTTATCGGGCAACTACACTTATCGAGAACTTGGATTGAAGTACGATATTCCATTTCGTAGTATTTGCGATTGGGTTTTGGAATATCAAGGTCGAAAACCAACATGGCGTGAAAAGATGAAACGCAAACGGGAAAAAGAAACAGGCGTAAAAGAGCCTGAATTACCAAACGAAGTTAAGCTCCTACAGAAGGAACTTAAAAAGCAGCAATTGCATAATAAGCTGCTTGAAGAAATCATCAATATTGCCAATAAAGAAACAGGAACCGACTGGAAAAAAAAGCTTGGCACCAAGCAATAATGAATATAGGGCAAAGCGAAAGCCGAAGCATACAAACGCTTTGCTCATTGCTTGGTTACAGTCGGCAAGCCTTTTATAAGTTTATCAAACAATCGGAAAAAGAAGCATTGCAGCATGATTTAATTCTTCAGGAAGTATTGAAAATCAGAAAAACGCTAAAGCGATTAGGAACAAGAAAACTGCTGTTTAAAATGGAAGGATTTATGAGAGAACAACATATTGAGATTGGCAGAGATGCCATGTTTGATTTGCTGGCAACTCATAAACTATTGATAAGGAAAAGAAAACGTAGAGTTCCAGTTACAACTTTCTCTGATCATTGGATGCGAAAATATCCAAACCTGATAATTGATTTTATTCCAACTGCTCCCAATCAACTTTGGGTAAGTGATATTACTTACATCACGTTGAAAGATGACTTTGCTTATTTATCGCTGATTACGGATGCTTACAGCAGAAAGATAGTAGGGTTTTACTTATCAGAAACACTATCGGCAGATGGCTGTATAAAAGCATTACTAATGGCTTTAAAAAATAATCCGCAACTGGGAAGACTCATTCATCATTCTGATAGAGGTAGCCAATACTGCTGTGCCGATTATGTTTCAATACTTGACAAACACTTTGTTAAAATTAGCATGACTCAAAGTGGTGATCCTTTAGAAAATGCAATTGCAGAAAGGGTAAACGGTATTTTGAAAGATGAGTTGTTGGAGAAAATATACATCAATTATCAGGAAGCTAAACAAGCTATTGCGGCTGCAATTAGCATCTACAACTATCAAAGACCGCATAGCAGTATTGATATGTTAACTCCTATTGAAGCTCATTTACGAGAGGGAGAACTAAAACGCAGATGGAAAAATTATTATTCAAAAAAGAAGGAGGTTGTTATGTCGTAAAATGAGTTTTTTTCAGGCATGAAGGGTTCAAGAATAAAAAAGCCAAGCTGTTACACTTGGCTAATAAGACGTTTTATTCCGTCACCCGGAGATGTATCCCTAGCAAGTTGCTCTCCAGCAGAGCTTGCTTTCGTTTAGTCTCCAATGCAAATGTAAACCATATTTAGGATTACTGAAAAATGTGTAAACTTGTAACAGGATTTAGAACCAAAAAAGTGTCAACTTTTTTCAGGACGATACATAAAGCCAACCGCACAAATGGCACATTTGGTTTTTGCCGACACACAAGCCAACGCTCAAAAAACCAAAAGAGCCATTTTTTTCCAACGCTCGACAACCAATTGAAAATAATTTATTACTTTTGACCAAAATTAGACAAGTACAAAATAAGACGATGACACTTGGGCAAAAAATAAGAGAATTAAGGGAGCAAG
>JAKQEZ010000552.1 GCA_029558435.1 Bacteroidota bacterium | reverse complement strand
AACAGCGGGATCATGCGGAGTTGCAAAAGAACGTATGGAAAGTAAGGAAGAAATGCATTGTTACGATTGGTTTTTTTGTACAAAGAAAATTGACAAGGAAACAATAATGAAAAAAATCCTGAATAAATAAATTTACTCATTAGTGGGCACTTAAAACCCACTGATTTTTAATTGATTATTATTTTGTTCTTTGACATTTTTGTAATCGCATTTTGTAAGTATCTCTTTAACAGGTGTTTTATCCAGTAGGGATATGCTGAGAATTTGTAATATTTCGTAAATTGGACGATTGACCTTTAATTTATTTCCAATCGTTGCAACTAAACAATATGCTATAATAGCGCAATAAATTTGAATTTTAACTGCATTAATTGTTGTTCCCCAAAATGATTTGATTTTTAAATGTTGCTTTAACCATTTAAAGAAGATCTCAACTTCCCAGCGTTTCTTGTAAAGTAAAGCAATTTCCTTGGCTTTTAGGCTCATGTTATTGGTAAGAAAAACAAGGTTCTTTTGACGCTCTTCGTCATAATACTTGATTCTACGAAGTTTTTCAGGATAATCTTTTTTTGAATAGAACCCTTCTAATTTGCCAATCTGATCGCTTTGAATACCGGTAGTTTTATCCACAGGCCTGGAATACATTCTTAAAAAACGAAGATTATCTTTGGCTCTTGTTACAAAGAATGATTCATGAAGGTGAACTTTATACAACCGTTCAAAATCAATATATCCCTTATCCACAACATAAAAACCTCCAACTTCAAATGGAATGAGGTCAAGGATATTGACATCATGAACACTTGCCTTGGTAATATGCAAATAAGAAGGAATGGACGTTTTCACATCATACAACGTATGAAGTTTGATGCCTCCTTTATGCTTGCGGAATTCGGCCCACCAGAAAACGCTAAGGCATAGGTCAATGGTTGTTGAGTCTAATGCATATACATTGCCATCAACCTCAACTTCAAAGTCTTTTTTATAACAACTTCTACGAGCCTCATCAATCAAAATGTAAGCAAACTCTTCAAAGATTTTACAATTTCGCTTCTGGTTTGCTTTCCCAAGATTTCTACGAGTAACTGTGTGCCCAAAGCCAAGGTGATAATATTTGTTCTGGTGCGCTTCAAGGCTCAACATAAGATCACGCATGCTATCCCGTGAAGTTAACTGCCCAAAAACCATGCACAGCATTTGATTCCAACAGGAAAACGATCGGATGTATTTATTGCCTTCATATTTATTTACAATGCCATCAAAAGCTCTGTGAGGAAGAAATTCCGTCAGTTGCGAGAAAATGTACTTGCCTTGGTTCATGGTTGTTTGCTTGTTTTAAGCAAAATTCTATGTTTCATTTCAAATCGTCACGCATTAAAAAAGCGCTACAAGTGCGATTAACAAATAATTTCAAAGAACGATTATTATTTTTTAGTACCCATTAATGAAATTTACTAATTAGCTAATGATTTTGAAAACAAGGAGATCATTTCTATTAAAGTTGCAGTACCAACAAGAAATGGAGAAGTAGATGACCATTTTGGCCATTGCGAATATTACACAATTT
>JAKQEZ010000551.1 GCA_029558435.1 Bacteroidota bacterium | reverse complement strand
ATTGGAACAGTCGAAGTCTTTTGAATTTTTTCCACCATTGCCGCTGAAAAATCATCAATCAGTTTGTGAAATTTTTCTTTATTTTTTTCCGATTCGGCAATTGTTTTTTTAGCTTTAAACAGAATTACAGGCTTCAAATTGATATTGTTTGAAGTTGCCAATTCCTGACGATACAAATTCAAAATTAACGCTTGAATAATTCTGTCTTGCTCGTCATACAAGGAACGAATAAGGTTGATTTCTTTGGAATACTTGTCTTTACGAAACTCGGCAAGGTCGTATTTGAATATTACCTTGTCCTGATAGTGTTTTACCAATTCTGCTGTTTCGGTGTCAATAGTTGCCGTAAACTCTAATAAGATATTTTCAAAATTGGAATCGTGAATTTTCTTTACGGTGTCTTCCCAACTACCAAACATATTGCCCGATTTTGTTCCTGCAACCAAGTGATGGGCTTCGTCAGCAATCAAAACCAGTTTTTTGTCTTTAAAATCTTCGTATGTTACGCTATTTTCTTTGGTATTGTTAAGGTCAATGTGAAGCTGTTGAATGGTGGTAAACTTCAAATTGATATTCTGATTGTCAGCTTCTTCAAAGTTGTCAATCTCTTTGATTAGCACTTCTTTTCCGTTAATCACAATTTTGTCATTAAACAAATATTTTGAAGCCTGCGTATTGAGGAAATTGTCTTTGGTTTTCTGAATGATATTGTTGCTGTTTACAAAAAACAAAAAGTTGCGATAGCCTTTTTGGTAAAGGTGCAACATCAAACCTGCCATTATCAAAGTCTTTCCGCTACCTGTTGCCATATTGTAAAGCAAGTGAAACGGTCTTTTGGGTTTGCTTTCAAAATCTTCTGAATCGCACAAAATGAAACGCTGAAAAGCTTCTATTTGATAAGGTCGCTGACCAAATCCGGGCTTTAAATTGTCGGTTATGTGATTAGGAACGGTAACTTGTGCAATGGCTCTTTTACCAAATTCCTGTAACAATATGTCATATAAAAACGCCATTTGCTTACTTCTTAATTTGGTAAAAATCTTTGGTTACTTTCTTTTCTTCTTCGGTGCAGGCAAAATCGACATCATTGAGCGAAGAAAGATTTACATATAGTTGGTTTTTGTCTAACAACTCGCAAAGGTGTTGTTTCTGCTCGGCAAGCGTAAAGGTTTTAAATTCTTCCAAATGCTCGTCCTGCTTTTTAATGTCCACATTGTAATTCAGGAAACTTTTAGCTTTCATCTGCTCCCAAACTTTCAAAAGAGCTTTGGTGTCTTTGGCTGCTTCAATCTGCTCAATGAAAGTTTGGTTATATTTTTTGAGTTCGAGATAGGCGAATGAACCACCGCCATGCCAATTTACATCTTCATAGGGCGAGATTCCTGTGTCATCCCCGTTGATTACATTCTTTAATCTAATTACACTGTCGTTTTCACCATAATCTAACTGCTCAATGCCAATAAATTGTCTTTTCATTTTATGAGCTACGGCAGCTGTTGTTCCACTTCCTAAATGATAATCTAATACAATATCTCCTTCATTGGTTATCATTTTTATTAATCTATAAAGAATTTTTTCAGGTTTTTTGCCATTGCTTAATTTCACACCACCTTCTTCAGCGATTGCACCTGTAGTTTTAATATCTTGCCAAAAATCACAAGGGTTTTTGAAAATATTAGAGTCAGCGAAAATAACCTGCAAACGTGGCTGTTTAGTATCTCTATTAAAATCTGTAATGTAGAAAAATAGCACCCCTTTTTTAGATACTGCTGCTGCAATATCTTGTTTTGGGACATTGTCTAAACTTTTAACTAATGTAGCAAGGCTTGAAGAACCTGCTGTTTTTATAATTCTGTAACTATTCTTAAATAGCCATTCGGTTTTCTCATCTTCATTCCCAAAGTCAAGTTCTTTTAACTTAGTCGCTAAAGAAATTTTCTTTGCCTTTTTAAGAATTTCATTTGCTTTAATAACATCTGTATCGTCATTAATTTCTTTTGCTTCGAGTTCAATTAGTTTAGAACGTTGTTCTTCGGTTAAATTATCAATGAAAATATTATTCTCTGGGTCCCATTCCTTTTGTTCATATTTGTCAACGGTAATAAACCCCTTAAAATTTGGCATTTTATACATCAAGATAAATTCCTTTAATTTGGGAAATCTACCTTTTGCGTGGTTCATTTTAACACCGCTGGCTTCACTCATTTTTACAGCAACATTATTTAAAAACCGATTTTCAAAAACTTCATCCATCAAAATTTTCAGGTATGCGTTTTCATTGTCATCACATTGAACACATATCATTCCGTCTTTTGACAAAAGAGCTTTAGCTGCATAAAGTCTGTTTCGCATAAATGTAAGCCACGTTGAACGATTAAAACTATCATTGTAGCCAAATGAGTCATTTCCTGTATTATAAGGTGGGTCTATGTAAATCAGTTTAACTTTTCCTGCAAATTCTTCTTTCAGCGTATGCAAGGCTAAAAGGTTGTTGCCTTTTATTATCAGGTTGTCGGTTATGGTGCCGTTTTCCTTTCGGTTAAATTGGTCAAGTGGTTTTTCACCGTCTTTGTCTATGCGTTTGGCATTGGTCAAAACCTTTGGTTCTAATAGTTGGGTAATTTCGTCTTGTGCCAAAATTTCATTGAAGAAAATTTCTTCCCGTTTATCTTCTTCACGGCTTTGTCCGCCTTCCAATATGCAGTCTTTAAAAGGCCAAACCAAAGCCACTTCGTTGCGTTGTTTCAGGTATTTGCCGTCAATAGTGAGTCCAACTTTGTTTTTGTATTGGGTGTAGCTGTCGTTCAGGTAGTTTTTCTGTTCCAAAAACTGCACAAACAAGTTTTGGTTAAAAACCAACGTGCCTTTCACGTTTACAAAAAACTTCTCTTTCAGGTCTGCATTGTCGAGCAACAGTCCAATCAATTCTTCGTCAAAATTCTGTGCTTTGTTCAGCACCACCCATTTTTTCAGTTCTCCGTTGTCTGTCACGAAGTTGGGTTCTTTCTTGAGTTGTTGCTCTAATGTTATGTATAATTTCATTTATCTTCTTTCAAATTATTCAAT
>JAKQEZ010000550.1 GCA_029558435.1 Bacteroidota bacterium | reverse complement strand
CGTTGGTGCTATATGTGGTTTCTAATTTTAATTTTTCTGCATATTTTTTGGCTTGCATTACACCTTCACCCACTTCCAATTCATCACTTTTGGCTTCTACAACTGCCAATTTGATGCCTTTGTAAACCAACACATAATCGGCAATTTCTCTTTTGCCCCTGCCACCGCCTGTTTGAATTTTACCTTCTGTTATGTTGTATTCACGAAGGACTTTTGAGCCTTCCACAACGCCCCAACCACAAGCCTTTAGCTTTGGGTCTATGAGTTCTGCTCTTGATTCTGCTTCGTTCATTCTGTTTCTATTATTTCCGGCATTTCCAAATACTTTTTACCATCAAGTAAATTGCCTGTTTTCTTTTTATTCGTTCCGCCCCATTGTTTGAAGAAAAATGCCACACCTTTTTTCTCGCATTGTTCCTTAATGTCCATTACCCATTCTTTTTTCATTGGCCTTGGTGTTCTGCCGCTTTCACCGCCCACAATTACCCAATCAATTCCTTTTAAATTCAAATTCGGCAAAGGGCTGATTAACGGTTCGCAACTCAAAAATTTTACTCTTGCATTGGTTTGTCGCAATAGGTCAATTCGTTTCATTACTTTTTCGCTTTCTACCGAAACTCCCATCCAAATATTGTGTGTCCAATCCAACAAACCTTCTTTGTCGTAATACAAAAGCACATCAGCCCGTTTTGTCAAAATTTGAAAAACGTGTTGCGGATTTTCTTTCATTACCCTGAATACCTTTTGAATAAACTCAACAGGCACGTCTTTGTGAAATAAGTCGCTCATTGAATTAACAAAAACCATTTTCGATTTTTTCCAAGTATATGGCGTTTGCAATTCATCTTCGTGAATAGCCAACTCAAAGCCATTGGCATATTTTTCAACGCCCATTGCTTTCAATCGCTTTGCCATCACTTCTGCATAACAGAATTTGCAACCTGCCGAAATTTTATCGCAACCCGTTGTTGGGTTCCAAGTCATTTCAGTCCATTCTATGCTTGATTGTGCCATAGGTTAAATGTTTTGAATAATTTGTTTAGCAATCTTTTTTGCATTCTGATTATTGGATGCGAAAACAAAATGAAAAATAGGAGAGCCGTTTCGGTTCTTTAAAACTAATGGTTCATCCGTAACGTGTTTCCAAATAGTTTTCATTCGTTCGGCATATAATCGTGCTATTTTTTCAATGGGTTGAGAAACTTTCGTGATGATTTCTTCTTCCCCGAAAAGTGTTTGCACTTTCTTTTCTTGGTAGAAATGGGCTTTGATTTCTTCTATCGTCAAACCGAAAAAAGATTGAAGTTTATCGCTGAACTCCAATTTTCCCGCCCTGTCAAGCAAACGGTTTACAATGACACCCGTTGGAACTAAAATCCAAACGTCAGAGCGTGTGTCTTTTAATTCTGCAATGGAGTTCCAATCTATTTGCATACCGAAAGGGTCAAGAAAAATCAATGCAGCATAATCTTTTGTTCGCAAAGCTTTAGCAAGTTCAGTGATTTGATGATTTGCATCTCCTGACCTATAAACAATCGTTTTGTTCTTAAATTTCTCATCCAGTTTAGCTTTCAATTTGTTCAGCGAAGTGTCTTTTTTATCAATGAAATAGTAAAAGTCAAAACCCAATTCCTGCAAACCTAAAACTCTTTCAGCTGCACCTTTGTAGGTTCGTTCTTCTTCTTCTGTGATTTTAAGTTGCTGCATCAAATCAGCGTTCATCTGCTTTTCTCTTGTGCCACTTCCTGCAAAGCCATCAAAGTATATAGTTTTCCAATATGGAAACTTCTTCATTATGGTCAGATAAGACCACACATATTTCGAAAAAGCTTCCAGTTTCTTTTCAGTCCAAGGTCCGCCCCATTCTCCGGGTGGTTCATTTAATATGTTTTTTTCGTTCCAGCTCATTTGTCAGAATCAGGATTTACTTGATTTTAGGATTTACAAAATTATATTTTGGATTGAAAACCTTTTTGAATTGCAAACTGCTTGCTCCAAAATTGATGAGCAGCCCAATTGGAAAATCATACGCCACCACATAATTTTTTGCTTGTGCCAAATTCACATCTTCTAAATTGATTAGTGCTTTTAATTCCACGATTACTTGGTTTTCAACAACAAAATCTGCCCTGCGTGTTCCTACTTCAATTCCATCATAATATATTACTTGTTCTATTTCTCTGCCAAAATTCAATCCGGCTCTTTCTAACTCAATAGCCAAACATCTTTGGTAAATCACTTCCTGAAATCCATTACCCAAAGTATTGTGCACCTTCATTGCACAACCATTGATTTTATATGTTATTTCGTCAAGTGTCATACAGCCGCTTTTTTAAAATCCTGTTTATCCTTTAATCCTGCTAATCCTGATTCAGACAATTGCCCACTAAATGCCTTTTGCAAAATACTTTTTTTCAGTTCTTCCAAATCATCTATTTTCTTTTGATACACCGCTTCCAGCTTTTGCGTTTCGGCTCGCAGGGCATCCAATTGGCGGACGATGGTTTGTTGTTCTTTGAGTGATGGCAATGGAATTGGAAAACTTCTCAATGCTGTTAATCCAACAAATTCCTGTGCTCCACCATTTGACATATACAAAACATATTTCATTGCCAATGATGATTTCAGATAGTAAAGCAAGTAATTCATATTTATGTTATCACTTGACTTTATTAAACCAACATTCTTAATACTGAAAACTCTTTTATCATTAACTATTGCAGCCATTCCCCTGTTTGCTCCAATCATTGAAATTAGAATATCCCCGTAAGTTACATTTGAACGCTTGTAAAACTTTTCGTGGTCTGTATTAGTGATGAATTTTGTTTCTTCAAATGAAAGTCCATCAGGTTTGATATTCTTTTGAGTAACAAATGGAATTCCTTCTTTAATATATTTCGGACTATCGTGTGTGCCGTCTTTTACTTCTGTTATTTCTTTTAGCGTTTTCGTTTCCCAATTTCCATTCTCAAACACACCCTGCAAATAGCTTTCAAACAATTCTTTGGCATTTTTGAGGTTTTGTTCGGCATTGGCTTTTGCCTTGGCTATGGCGGCAAAGGCTTCATCTAGGATGGAAACTATTTGTTGTTGTTCGTGAAGTGGTGGATGGGGGATTTCAAATTGACCTAAATCACTAAATTTTAGATTATTGATATTTGCTCCG
The DNA here is from genome assembly GCA_029558435.1 of Bacteroidota bacterium. Next base: position 1,465 of record JAKQEZ010000550.1, on the reverse strand, counting down.
TCAGAAAGCTCATTGATAAACTTTTTGTAATTATCTGAAGTCATCAAATAGAACAGAAACTTTGAATCCAAATTCTCTTTTGGAGTAACTTGTCCCATAAAACCACCAAAAGCATAATTGTAATCATCATCAATAAGTGCAACCTTGCCAAGATGACTTTTGCTGCCGTTTGCTGTGCAAATCAAAAGTGAACCCTTTTTTACCTTTTTACTTTCCTGAACTTCAATTGCAGGGTTGATGTATTTTAATTCAGTAAAGTCAAGTTCATTTTTTATTAAATCTACATTGTTTGAACGCAATACAATATTGTCTGAAAAGTCAACTTCATCCTTTTTGGAATAAGTCAACCCCCGCTGAAATTCAACTGCATCTTCTAATCTCTTTATTTCCCAACCTTGCTTCATATCAATTCCAAAATTGAGTTTAAGATTTCGGCACTTTCTTCGTCTAATGCTTTCATTTCTTCCAAAATAGCTTGTGGTTGGCGTAGCGTAACTTCTTCTTTTTTATTCGGGTTCTTTACGCTCAAATCAAACGTGCTTTGGTCAATGTCTTTAACATTTACAGTCCAAGAGTTTTCGCTATCGGCAAAGGTTTTTTGTAGCTCAATAAATTCTGCTAGGTCGTTTTCGTTTAGTGGGTTGGTCTTGCCCAAATTGCGGTCAAGGTTCAACTGGTAAAACCAAACCTTTTGCGTGGGCTTTCCTTTTTCAAAAAACAATACTACTGTTTTTACGCCTGCACCGGTAAAAGTGCCACCGGGCAAATCCAACACAGTATGCAGGTTGCAGTTTTCCAACAAGGTTTTGCGTATGGCAACCGTGGCATTGTCGGTATTGCTCAAAAATGTGTTTTTAATCACCACACCTGCCTTGCCGCCTGCTTTCAGTATTTTAATAAAGTGCTGCAAAAAGAGCGAAGCGGTTTCGCCTGTTTTTATCGGGAAATTTTGTTGCACTTCGGCACGTTCCTTTCCACCAAAAGGCGGATTGGCCAGCACCACATCATAACGGTCTTTTTCCTGTATGTCGGCAAGGTTTTCGGCAAGCGTGTTGGTGTGTATAATGTTGGGGGCTTCCACACCGTGCAAAATCATATTCATAATGCCAATGATATACGCCAATGATTTTTTCTCCTTGCCGTAAAAGGTGCGTTTTTGCAGTATCTCGGTTTCTTTGGTAGAAAGCGATTTGTGTGATTTCAGGTAATTAAATGCTTCACACAAGAAGCCCGCAGAACCGCAAGCACCGTCATAAATTTTGTCGCCAATTTTTGGATTTACCACTTTTACGATTGTTGTAATCAGCTGACGGGGTGTGTAGTATTCGCCACCGTTTCGCCCTGCGTTGCCCATATTTTTGATTTTGTCTTCATACAGGTGGCTCATTTCGTGCTTCTCTGCGTGGGTGCGGAAACGCAATTCGTCAATACGGTTAATCACTTCACGCAAATTGTAGCCGCTTTG
>JAKQEZ010000547.1 GCA_029558435.1 Bacteroidota bacterium | reverse complement strand
TAAAGCATCAAAAACCGATTGATTACAGCTGGTTGCAATTAAAATGCGTTCGTTTTTTATTTCTGTTAATGCCGTAAAAAATTGTGTATATTCTACCACATTCACTTTTGCTTGTTGCATTGCTTGGCGAGCTTCATCGTTCAATTTTTCTGTATCCACAAACAACGTAGCACTTGTTGCGCTAATAGTTAAATAACTCAAAAACACAGGATTGCATTCAACATCACTACCACGTAGGTTTAAAGTCCAAGCAATATCGTCCAAACTCGAAAGCAGGTGAAAACTTGCGTTCATTTCTTTCATTTTAGAACGAATGTCGGCTAATTTATCCTCAACCGATTTTCCAGCTCGCGAAATGGGTTGAACAAAAATTGGATTTTTTTCTGCTACACCTCTGTTGGTCCAAATATTTTTAAGCAACGGCAAATCTTTTAGTTGTCTGTTAGCAGCATCTAATTTAGTGTGCAACATTTCCCAATTGGCATTAGAAGTACAAAGAGCATTAACGGCAACGGCGCTTCCTTCTTGCGTTTCAGAAATAATCCAATCGATGTAGTTGGGTGTTCCCTCCATTCCGTCTTTAAACAATTCAATGCCAGAACCTGCTAATTCAATTGGTGCTTGCGTAAAATAACGGCCATCGGTCCATAAACCTGCGTTGTTTTTAGTAACCACAACGAAACCAGCCGAACCTGTAAATCCGGATAGCCACGTTCTTTCTTTCCATTCTTCGGGTAAGTATTCACTCATGTGTGGATCAGCCGAATAAACGATAAATGCTTCAATATTTTGTTCTTGCATGGCAGCACGTAATTGCGCCACTTTTTCTTTTGCTGTCATTTTATTTGTGTTTGAATGTAAAAGTACAAGTTACCAAACAAAATAAAAAACAAAAACTTTATTTTTAGACGAACAAGTTTATCAAATTTTGATGTCTGGTTGCAAATCGTGTAGAAAATCAACTAAAAAAGGCAATTCATAAATTTCGTTATCAACTAATTTCCCGTTAAATGTTGTAACATCTAAATCAATGGTGCGTGGTGCATTTTTGTTTTCAGTTCGCACTCTATTCAATTTATTTTCAATTTTTCGGAGCATATTTTTTAATTCAAGGAAACTAAATTTAGTAGCCACCAAAATAGCTCCGTTGACAAAATCAGCTTGGTCTTCAAATTTTAGTGGCTTGGTTGTGATGAATTCCGTTTTATTGATGAGTTGAACGTGTTCATTTAGCAAAGATAAAGCTGTTTTAATGTTTTGATGAGGTTCAATATTGGAACCAATTGCAATCATTGCAGTATTGAAACGATCGTTGCCATTTATTTCTACACAAACATTATCTGCAAACCGAAGTGCATGTGGTTTTTCCACTTTCACACAAATATTTTGAAGGTAAATGCTTTCGTTTTGTAGCAGCGAATAAACCAATTCTGCCACCTTTTCAATTAAATGAAAACTGTTATTATCTATGGCTTCAATGATTTTTTTGGTGATGTTTTTATAATCAACGGCATCTTCAACGGCATCCGATTGTGTCGCATAAGTAGCATCGTATTTAAACGAATAGGAAATGATTAAATCTTGCAATTTTATTTTTTCCCAATCAATAAAACCAATGTAGGCACGAAGGCGCAAGTTTTCAACTTTTATGGTAGTTAACTTCGGTATTGAATTGAACATAAACTTTTTATTTTAAATAAGATGATCGCCACCATCTACAAAAATGAGTTGGCCTGTAATAAATTTGCTCTCCATCAAAAAACGAAAAGCTTTGAGTACATCGTCTAAATTGCCAATTGTTTTTAGTGGAATGTCTTTCGACAAATTTAATAAATATGTTTCATCTTTGCCTGCAGGTGGTAAAACCAATCCTGGCGCAATGGCATTGACACGAAAACGAGGTGCTAAATGAACGGCAGAAAGTTTCGTAAATTCTTTCAACAATTTTTTAGACAAGATGTAATCCAAATGTTGCGTGTAGTTTTTTTCCACTTTGGTATCTATAAAATTGATGATTTCGCCTTTTTCATACGTGCGTGCAAATGCTTTGGTGAGCAAATAGGCTTTTTCAAAGTTAATGCTGAGTTCTTTTTGCAGCAAGTTGGCGTGTTTGTCTTGAAAACTGGATGGGATAAAATCAGAGGCGCAATTTACCACCACT
>JAKQEZ010000543.1 GCA_029558435.1 Bacteroidota bacterium | reverse complement strand
TGGGAGTCACATTCAAAAGTATTTTTGAAATTAGTAGAAATACTCAAATCAGCAGGGGTTAAACATGTGATGTTTTTATCACCGAACAGGATGCTGGTTAACCAAATATTGCGACTTAACAAAACGGCCGGGAAAATGTTTGTGAAAACGAGAGGGAAAAATAAAATTAAACATTCTGAAATATGGGAAATGTCGTGGGATATTTTAAAAAACATGACATACGAAGCCATGGCTGTAAACGGAGACATAACTACAGAAAACAAACTAATTATGGTCATAACTGATATGATGATGTCAGTGGTGTCGAATAATGAAAATATTTACCAGACAATCGAATGTTAAAATAGGTTGACGATGTTTGGACCGTTAAAACCGGTATTTTTAATGTGTTAACAAAATTGTTACAGAATTTTAACTATATCAATACTTGACAAACACATGTTTCATGTGGTATAATTGAAATGTACAAATAAAAAGGAGGGATCGGAATGACGAAAGAAAGAGATTTGGCTATAATTAGAACTATGAGAATTCTTGTAACGCAGGGCAGGAATTCTGAGACTGATCAACAATTGGCAGAAAGGGCGTTGTCATTGGCAGAATTATACCATGGCGGCGCTTTGATGAATGATATCAAAATAGGTGTAATGACGGCGTTGGATTTTTATAGTTGCTTATCAGAACGCGCAATCATAATGACAAAATTTTTTTTTGATCACGTCGAAAGACGTGACGAAATTAAAGGCGATAACGAAGAATACAATTTTGAAACTGGCAGACAACTAGTTGAAACCGCGTGTCAATGGCAAAAATTTGAGGGTAAACAATTTTAAACAAAAAAGGGGTGATCGGAATGACCAGAATCGAGGCAATCGAAAGGTTTATTTCGGATTCAAAGAGGTTCAAAAATACCTATTTTTGGAATCCACAGCTTTGTGCGCAATGCTGTTTCACAAGGGGAAAGCAACTGAAGATATTTTTATTGGTGGCTCTTTTAGTGGAAATACAAGCGAAGGGGAGGGATAAAGAATGAAAGCAAAGATCGAGGGGAAGATTTATGATCCCGAAACATCAAAAAAGATCGCCGAATACGAAAACGGTTACCCGCGCACCGATTTAGACTTTATCCGGGAGGCGCTTTATCGGGCGGATG
>JAKQEZ010000541.1 GCA_029558435.1 Bacteroidota bacterium | reverse complement strand
AAAAGCGTCATCAGCAACATTCTGAAATGCTTGTCTGTCAAAACTTGTTTTGCTTACGCTGTAAGTAATCAATCCTAAAGTCGGGGAGTTAAATTGTTTTGTCTCGGTTTCCGTTGTTAGGATTTGCGATTTCCTATCTGAAAGTTTTTCGTCAAAATAATTCATGACACCACTTCGTAACTGGCTTTTTGTTGAAGCAACATTTGAAGTATACTGATTCTCAGTTTGATTGTTTTGAATTTGTGATTCTCTTGTTTCAGAATTGTATGCAATCATAAATTTTTCAAAGTCGTTCCAAACAGTTGCATCATAAGAAACTTCATTGAGGTCAGGAAAGAAACTGCTACACTCACCCGACTTGTTTACTTTCTTTAAAAGTTTATCGTCTTTCAGTTTCGGATACCAAAGCGAAAATGTCTCACCGAATTTTTTTGCCAGTTCTGTTTCTTTACTGGTAATGAGTTTTTGATTTGCTTCATTCTGTTTGTCAATTAGACACTTGCTATTTAAACAGTCAATGTATTTAAGAGAAGCAACTTTGTATTTTACACTTCCACTTAAATACATAAAAGAAAATGATGTATCTCTTTCAGTAATTGATTTGCTTTCGTCAAACTGCTCGGTAAAGAGTTGAAATATTTTCCTGTCCCCGTTTGAGAGTGAAGCAACACGGTTTTCCTTTTCCTTTTTGAAATTTTCCAATTGTGCTACTTCATACTGTTTAACTGATGTCTTAAAAATTTCAAACTGTTCTTTGAACTCATACCTTATCCAAATGACAAGTAGTATCAATAAAACCGCAACGCCTATGAGTATTTTATTTTTCATTATTTGATTTTTGGTTTGAGGAAAATAGAAACCAACAACGCTAAACCAACAACTACATCAACAACATTCCAAATTTCTCTGCCCAATGAAATCTTGATTAGCGGTTGAAATAAAACTGCAAGGCAGATGTAGATTATCATTTCTCTTTTGTATTCTTTCTCGCTTGCCTGATATGCAAGTATTGCAAAGCCAACTAATGCAGCGAATCTTACAAACTGATAAAAGCCATAAGGCAAATCTGCCAAA
>JAKQEZ010000525.1 GCA_029558435.1 Bacteroidota bacterium | reverse complement strand
GAGCTATTGAACGAATACAGGAAGAAGTAAAAGCAGGCAAAGACCGTTTCTTATTTGAAATGGCAACTGGCACTGGTAAAACTTTAACTTCAGCAGCCGTAATCAAATTGTTTTTACGAACAGGAAATGCAAGAAGAATTTTGTTTCTGGTTGACCGTTTGGAATTGGAAGACCAAGCAGATAAAGCATTTAAAGAATATCTTAGAACTGATTATAAATGTAGTATTTACAAGGAAAATAGGGATGACTGGCGGCAAGCAGAAATTGTTGTTTCGACAGTGCAATCATTTCTTTTCAAAAACAAATACAAAAGGATTTTTTCACCAACTGATTTTGACCTTGTAATTTCTGATGAAGCACATAGAAGTATCGGAGGTAACAGCAGAGCTGTTTTTGAATACTTTATTGGCTATAAGTTAGGTTTGACGGCAACACCAAAGGACTATTTAAAAAAGATTGATGCTGGAGAATTAAGCGAAAAAGACCCGAGAGAATTAGAAAGGAGAATGCTTTTAGATACTTACACAACCTTTGGTTGTGAAGATGGAAAGCCAACATTTCAGTATAGTTTATTGCATGGCGTTAAAGATGGCTTTTTGGTAAATCCTTGCGTTGTGGATGCTCGAACAGAAATAACTACACAGCTTTTAAGTGATGAAGGTTACACCGTTGAAATAACAGATGATGATGGAGAAGAAACCACAAGCACTTTTTCGCAACGTGACTTTGAAAAGAAATTGTTTTCCGAAAATACCAACCGTATTTTTTGCAAAACATTTTTGGAGAACGCCTATAAAGACCCGATTTCTGGTGAAATTGGTAAATCAATTCTATTCTGTGTTAGTCAAAACCACGCTGCTAAAATCACACAAATTTTGAATGAATTTGCCGATAAGATGTTTCCGGATAAATATCAATCTGATTTTGCAATGCAAGTTACCTCTTGGATACCAGATGCACAGCAATTAACGATTAATTTCACTAACAATCGTTTAGGTGGCAAAGGTAACTTTCACGATTTATATCAGACAAGCAAAACCCGTGTATGTGTTACAGTTGGAATGATGACAACAGGTTATGATTGCCCTGATATTTTGAATGTTTGTTTGATGCGACCAATTTTCTCACCAACCGACTTTATTCAAATAAAAGGAAGAGGAACAAGAAAATTCAATTTTGCGAACAAAGAAGTTTTGAAGGATAAAAGTTTAATCGAAAATATATCGGAAGAAAACCTACAGAAGTCGAGGTTTAAACTTTTTGACTTCTTTGCAAACTGCGAGTATTTTGAGGAAAAATTCAATTATGATGAAGTTCTAAAGTTACCTCCAAAAGGAACTTCAACCGAAGGCGGTGGCGGAGGCGGTTATGTTGTTGACGAATACGACAGCACAAGACACGACCCTTTAAAAACCTTTACAGTCAATGAAATTGGGCTTGAAGGAATGAAGATTGACCGAATGTATTTTGAGAAATTTGAAGATAAAGTAAAAGAGGATGACAAAATCAAGGAATTAGTTAAGCAAAAGGATTTTGATGCAATAGAACAATACATTATCAGTCAAATCTTTGATAAACCAGAGGAGTATTACAATATAAGCAAATTAAGGAATGCTATAAAAATTGATAGGCGTTTATCATTGCGAGAAATCATTGAAAAAATCTTTGGTTTTATTCCTTATTTTAAATCTAAGGACGAACTGCTTGACGAGGAATTTGAAAAGTTTGACAGTCGTTATTTACCACCCGAAGAATATTTCACGTTCGCAAGGGATTATTTTAAAAGTTACATTACAGACTCTGAGTTCAGAGACATAATTGAAAATAGGAAATATGCATTATTAAACACCAATCCAAATGGTGATGTATTCAGAAAATTGCCTCCGGAATTGCGTTTTGCGATACCTGAGTACATAAAAGATAATGTATCACTTAATAAATTTGTTGCATAAATGTTAGACCAAGAAACAAAACGCAGAATTGATACTGCAAGAGATATTTTGGTAGGAAAACTACCTAATCCACAAAGCCAAGTTGAGCAAATTACCATTGCCATGATTTACAAATTCATGGACGACATGGATAAAGAAGCAATGGAATTTGGCGGAGATGCTACTTTTTTTACAGGTGATTACGAAAAATACAGTTGGACGAAAATATTTGACCCAAAATTGGGCGGATATGAGATGTTGGCACTTTACGGAGAAGCAATTGTAAAGCTCAACCAAAATCCAAACATACCGCAACTTTTCAGAGATATTTTTAAAAACGCATACCTGCCTTACAGAGACCCAGAGACGTTAAAAATGTTTCTGAAGGTTATCAATGAGTTTCATTACGACCATAGCGAAAAACTGGGCGATGCTTTTGAATACCTGTTATCAGTTTTAGGCAGTCAGGGTGATGCAGGACAATTTCGAACACCTCGTCACATTATTGATTTTATGGTAGCCATTATGCAGCCAAAAAAAGAGGAAAGCATTTGCGACCCTGCTTGTGGTACTGCCGGCTTTTTAATTTCTTCATACAAACACATTCTTAACGAAAACACTAAAAAGAACAAAGGCGATTTACTTACGCCCGATGAACGGAAAAAGCTAATAAACAACTTCGTTGGTTATGATATTTCTTCCGAAATGGTGCGTTTGAGTTTGGTAAATATGTATCTGCATGGATTTACAACTCCAAAAATATATGAATATGATTCTTTAACTTATACTGACCGTTGGGGCGATACATTTGATATTATAATGGCTAATCCGCCATTTATGACACCAAAAGGAGGTATTCGCCCGCACAAGAAATTTGCAATGCAAGCAAATAGAAGTGAGGTGCTATTTGTGGATTATATCATGGAGCATATTAACCCAACAACCGGGCGTGCAGCGGTGATTGTTCCCGAAGGTATTATTTTTCAAAGTGCCACAGCTTATAAAGCATTGAGGAAATTGCTGGTTGAAAAAAACTTTCTTTACGGAGTTGTAAGTTTGCCAGCCGGTCTTTTTCAGCCGTATAGTGGTGTTAAAACCTCAATTCTCTTGTTAGATAAAACACTTGCAAAAAAAACAGAAAAAATACTTTTCGTAAAAATTGAAAATGATGGCTACAGTTTAGGAGCACAAAGAAAAGAACTTAGTACAAGTGATTTGCCCGATGCTACAAATTTCATAAAGCAATACATTACAGCTATTCGAAACAATGACTTTTCGCTAATTGATTTTGAACATTTGCCATTAAACTCGATTGCAGTTGAAAGAAGCAGAATAACTGAAAATGGGGATTATAATTTAAGCGGAGATAGATATAAAGACAGTATTGCAAAAAAACAGTCCAAATTCGACTTAGTTGAATTAAGCGAAGTTTGTGACCTTTATCAACCTCAAACTATTAGTGCAAGTGATTTCAAAGAAAATGGAGAATACAAAGTTTTTGGTGCAAACGGTGTAATTGGTTATTACGATAAATACAATCATGAAGATTCAGAAGTACTAATAACATGTAGAGGGGCTACATGTGGAACTATAAATTTTTCTGAACCTAAGTCGTGGATTACAGGAAATGCAATGGTTGCTAAACCGATTGATAATAGAATAAATAAGAGATTTCTATTCCATTTATTAAAGGTTTCAGATTTGAGTTCAGTAATTACTGGTGCAGCACAACCCCAAATTACAAGAGCTTCATTGTCTCCTTTTAAAATTCCGCTACCACCGGTTACGGTTCAATTAGAAATCGAAACTAAAATAGAGCAATACGAGAAAATAGTTGCCGGAGCCAATCAAGTAGTTGAAAACTACAAACCCCAAATTGATATAAAACCCGAATGGGAAATGGTGGAATTGGGTTCTGTATGTGATTTTTCTCAAGGAATTCAGGTAGATTTGGAATTACAGAGTAAAGAATATATCGATGGATATGATGTCTTTTTGAGAATAGAGAATTACACTCAATATTCTGACGATTTTAGATATATCCCAAAGGAACTATCGAAAAATAAATATATTAGGAAAGACGAGGTGGTTGTTGTTAGATATGGCGCGTCTGCCGGTTATGTCGGAAGAGGTTTTGATGGTGTATTAGCTAACAACCTTTTTAAAGTGTCACCAAATGAAAAAATCACAAATGATTTTCTCTACTTTTACCTTACTTCGGAATATGTTCAGTCTTATTTCAAAAGAATAACCGCTGGCGGAGCTATGCCTGCATTAAGTTTTAAAACAGTTGAAGTTGTTCAAATACCCATAATTCCTATAGAAGAACAAAATTTAATTGTTTCTCAAATCGAAAAAGAGCAGCAATTAGTAAAAGCCAACAAAGAGCTTATAAAGATATACGAGCAAAAAATAAAAGACGAAATCAATAAACTTTGGGAAGAATAGTGGCAAATGCAATTGATATTCTGGAATATTTGCCGAACTCTTATAAAACCAGAGACGAGCAAGATTACATAAATTTCCTTTGGGAAAGTTTTGAAAGCAATTACAATAATGCAAAATATCCCTTTGCCTTTATTGCTTACCACATGCTTTACATGAGTTTTGTTTATTTCGAGGTTTGGCAAATCAAAGAAAACCGCAAAATTGATTTTGAAAAAGCAATGGTTGGTTTGAGCAACGATATGGAAAACGATTTTATGAACGCTGTAACACCATTTGCATTTGTAAAATCAAACGAAGCACCATTTTTTAAGTTCTTTAAGTTACTTGGTTGCGATAATTCAAAAATTGGTACTTACAAGAAAAGTGTTGACGACCGCAACAATTCGTCTCATAGCAATGGCAAAATATTGTTCAATGATAAAAGTATTATCGACAGAAAGATTGATGATGTTTTACGTGCAGTTGATGATATTCAAAATCATTCAAAACCAATTATTGAAGAATGCCTTGCAAAATTTTTAATTGAAAACCACGACCCAGACAAACGGCAATATTATGGTGACTTAGACCAGATTAGAGAAATCCTGATACATGGAAATTATTTATCACAAAAAGACATTGAGCATTTATTGACTTTTGACATTACAACTTTATCGAAAAGAAAAAACTATGAAGCCATGAAAAGCTTATTTGAAACATTTGTAGAAAATTATAAAACAACATAACCCACGCTTCGTAGTCAAGCACATTTGCAGGTCGCACAAGCCCCCGCTAAAACCAAAACCTGCAAAAGAGCTTGCCTACTCCAACGCACGGACAGAAATACAATGCAGCAAAAAAGAGAGATAAATTGACTGGAAAAATAAACAACGAAACGCCAACAAAGTGTATATGCCATAAGGGTTTCAGTGGGAATTCAGGCATTGTAGCCCGCTCAAACTTTCGTGTCGGTGGACAGGAAACTACTCCGCAATCCCTTACGGCACATACACTCAAACGTTAGCCGTCAGTGTAAAAAAAACGACACAGCAGACAATTTGCTACTTAAAAGACAGAATTGAAAAATGATAAATGCCAACG